>CAZMFM010000045.1:0-39876 GCA_964565565.1 uncultured Spirochaetaceae bacterium
AGCGGGATTGGATTCGCGTTTGGACGCGTGCGCCTTCTGCCGCGCAGGCTCCTAGGCTGTCATTGGTAGGCCGGACAGGATCAGATCCGTGGCGGGCGCCCGTGTCATGACATCTTCGGCATCGGATCGAACGTGTTTGCGTTCGATCTGTTCTGCGATGAACTCGGGGGTGACGAGTCCCTCTTCGACGCATTCGCGCAAAAGGCCGAAAAAATACCCTTCCTGGTTGAGGTCGGGATGCTGTCGGTAGCGCCCGAGAAGGGCGTGATCGCCGAGGAGTTTTCGGCGCGCCCAGAGCAACCAACCCAGGGGCGGAAATTTCTTGAATTTGTCGGCTGGGGTGAAGTCGACGGGGAGTCCGGTCTTCCAAGGCTGGGTCCAGCGCTTGGTGGTGTGCAGCATCTGGGTCTGTTGGCTGAATCGATCGAGATCGTTCCAGCCCGTTTCGAAGAGGCCGATCGAGTCTCGCGGTTCGCCTGAGAGGGTGATCCATTCCTTGTAGTCGAGGGTCTTGTCGAACAATGCCTGGAATTGTTCACGCGCCTTCCAGTGCGTGAGCTTTGCACAATCGAGCAGCATGACACTGGTCGCCATGCGTCCCTTCACACTCTTGCTGCGTCGATCCCGGGGACGGCAAAGGATTGCCTTGCCACCCATGTCGCGGGAGAGCAGGTCCCAGACGTCGCCGACCGCGAAGACGTCGGGATCGATCACGACTGCGCGACCTTGATAGCCCATCAGTTCGGGGGGCATGAAGCGGAGGGGAGTGAAGGATTGAAGATCTTCGTTATGCCAGATTCGATCGATGCCATCGCGCAAGAAAGGCTGGCCCTCCTTATCTTGAAGGAAGGGATTGTCCGCGTGTCTGATCAAGCAGACGTCGAATTTTTCGTTGTGTCGACTCTGCCGACGCACGGAATGGGCGGCGACCAGCGCACCGAGAATCTGTTTGTGATTGGTATGGATGAAGACGCAGGGCTTTGTTCGGCTGGGCTCGGATTGAATGAGCGTCATGGATTCGTCCCCCCTATTTGTTTTGGATTCAGATGAAGGCTACGCACGCCTTCTGTAGACACACCGGCAAGACAGGAAAGACAGCAAGTGACATGCCAAGCAGCTCGGCCTCTGGTTGCGCTCCAGGCGGCCGACAGAGCTGTTACGCCGTATGTTCCGTGCAATCTCTGCACACGAAGGGACTTTCGTGCACGGGGTGCGCCTGCCGTCGCCGCTTCGAGTCGCTCGGGACGTCGCTCGAGAAGCGGTTCGAGAAGGCGGCCGTCAGGACGCCTTGCTCTCCGGCTCGCTCGCGGAAACTGTGCGCTTGCGCGGTATCCGATCGCATGTCCGAAGTCAGTCGGCACGACGAGTCGCCGTGCATCGCACACGGACGATTCGCCGACCCGCCGACCCCTCGACCCGCCGTTGAAACCCAGTTCGAGAAGTCCTGCATCGTATTGGTGCACGGTCGACGAAGGGATGGCTGCGGTCGCATGCCCAGCCTTCCGGCCTGATGGGTAATTGAGACCGCTTGGTTGCTCGTGACTAGTCCGTGTCGCGCCAATTCCACCCTGGGACCGAGTCAATTTGCGCTGGAGTTCGTATACTCTTTGGCGGTGAATTTTACCGTCCATGCTTTGTATTGGCCCATTTGGCCAGGAGGTTTCGATGGCGCAGTCCAATCCCCTGAAGGCACGCGAAAAGGCGTTCGAGGACATGTTCTTTCAAAAGAAGAACGAAGAACTCATCGAAGCGATGCGTGCAAAGAAAACTCGGGATGAACAATTCTCAGCGCTCGGAAGCGTCCTCGGTGTCGACTCCTCGACTTTGATCGATCCGCTGCTCGATCTTGGGCTGCGCGGCGAGAACGTCGCGGCGCTCGTTCTGGCCCCCTTGGTCTCCGTTGCCTGGGCCGATCGCAATCTCGACAATGAGGAACGGCGCGTGATCCTGAAGGCAGAGGACGACTTCGACATCGATTCGGAGAGCGAGGCCGGCCAACTACTCGCGAGTTGGTTGGAGTTCCGGCCTCATGAGTCGCTGCTCGATGCCTGGGCGGGCTATGTCGGCGAGATTTGCAAGGTACTCGGGGCCGAGGAGCGGGCGCGGCTGCGGGACGACATCGTTTCTCGCGCGCATCGAATCGCCAGCGCGGTCGAGAAGTCCTTCTTGCGCGGCGGCGGACCGACCGAAGAGGAATTGGCAGTGGTCGCCAGAATCGAAGCAGCCTTCGACGACTAACAGATCGGGTCGGGGGCCGCGGTCACACGCCGAGGTGATGCACTGCTGTCATGCACCGCGGTCGCGTGTCATGATTCAGGGGGTCGGTTTCGACCGTCCTCGATGGGAAGTTGAATCGAGATCTGCGTTCCGGCTCCGGGCTGGCTGGTGGCGGTAATTTTTCCGCCATGATCGTGGATGATGCGCTGGCTGACGAGCAAGCCCAAGCCCGTCCCCTTCCCGCGTTCCTTGGTCGTGTAGAAAGGCTCGAAAATGTGGTCGAGTACGGCTGGCTCGATTCCGCAGCCGGTGTCGGCGATACAGACTTCGACTAGTTCCGGGGTCGAGCGGGCGAGATGAACGGTCAGCGTTCCGCCCGAAGACATCGCATCGACTGCGTTAACGATCAGATTGAGGAAGACCTGCTCGAGCCGGTCGCGCTGGGCAACGATCTTGGGAGCGGGTGAGTAGTCGGTCTCGACGACGATGCCGCGCCCCTTCAGCTTTTCGCGGAAGAAGCCGAGGCTGTGGTCCAGGACTTCGACGAGCGAGATGGCTTCGGGCTGCGCGCTCTGTGGGCGCGCGATGTCCAGAAGCGTTCGCAAGAGATCCTTGACCCGGCGAACCTGGTCCACGATATGCCCGGCCCGTTCGCGATTCTTGTCATCCTTGACGGTTTTTTGCAAAAGCTCCGCGTAGCCCAGGATCGTCGTCATGGGTGTTCCGACATCGTGTGCGATGCCCGCGGAGATGGTCGAAACCTCGGCGAGCTGTTCCGCGCGGCGCGCACGGTCTTCGGTGTCTCGGAGCGGCTCGAGATCTCGAACGAAGGCGGTGAATACCCGCTGATGTTCGACGTAGCCCTCACTGACGGCGAGGTAGAGCGGAAAGGTTTCGCCGTCACGACGCCGGCCGCGAACTTCCCGACCAATGCCGATGATGCGTTTTTTTCCGGTCTCGAGATAGCGTTCGAGATAACTGTCGTGCTGCTCGCGAAAGGGCGGCGGCATCAGCACGCTGACGTTCTGGCCGAGAATCTCGTCGGCGGAGAATCCGAACATGCGTTCGGCCGCCGCGTTGACCTCGAGCACGACGCCGGCGTCATCGATCGCGATGATGCCATCGACCGCTGAATCGAAGACCTGACGCAAGCGGTCGCGGTCTTCGCGGATCCTGGCCTCCGCTTCGCGGCGCCGACTAATGTCGCGGATCGTGCCGGTGAACAACCGTCTCGGGCCCTCGAAGACCTCGGAGACGGAGAGTTCGATCGGGAATGATGTTCCGTCCCGATGCCGCGCCATGACTTCGCGACCTTGTCCCAGGATTCTGGGTTCTCGGGTTCGCCGATAGACTTCGAGATAGCCGTCGTGTTCGTCGTCAAATGGCTTTGGCATCAGACTGCTTACGTTCTTCCCGATCAGGTCGCGTGCTTCGATGCCGAAGATCGCGACGATGGCCGGGTTCACGAACTCGATGCAACCGGATTCGTCGATGGTCAGGATGCCATCCGGTGCGACATCCAGGATTTCGTCTGCGCGTTGTTTCGCGAGCGTGAGGGCGCCGGCGGCGTCCCTGCTCTCTTCGAGTTCGCCTTCGAGGCGAGCGATTCTGGCCAGGAGTTCTTCGATCTCGGATGCTTCGGTGCCTGAGCCCATGGTCGTTTCTCGTCTCCGAATGCAGGTTGGCCCTGTGGGGATCGCGGCGCATCAGCCGTCTGAACGATACAGCGTGCAGTTGAGAATGGGTCGATTGGAAATGGGGCAGAAATGCCCTCGCTGAGGCAATATTGCACAAGTCCGGATCGTGAATGACCTCGTTGTGCATTTCGCGTGGGCTTTCAGCTTGTGGTCGATTGGCACAAGGTCTGCATTTCAATTCTGTGAAACATAGATGAACGCCTGGAAATAAATCGTTGAAAACAGGAGCCAGCCACATGGCAACGCCAATCAATTCTCCCAACAAGCGGTCGGTTCTCGTTGTCGATGACGACGTATCGATTCTGGACATGACCGAGGATCTGCTCACGGAAGCAGGCTTCGAGGTCACGAAATGCGGCTCCGGCGAGGAAGCGCTCGCCCTCGCGGACGAACGAGATTGGGATGTCGTGCTCTCCGACTTGCAGATGCCGGGCATCGACGGTCTCGATCTGCTGGCCGAGATGCGGGAACGGCGCCCGGATACACCGGTGATCATCATGACCGCCTTCGGGACGATTCAGGCCGCCGTGAAGGCGATGCGCGGGGGTGCACTCGACTTCGTGACCAAGCCCTTCCAGGCCGATGAACTCTTGATCTCTCTCGAGCGCGCCTTTGTCAGGCGGGCCCTCGAAGAGGAGAACCGACGCCTGCGTCGCGCGGTCGGACGAGTGAGTTCATTTGGTGAACTCGTTGGCAAGAGTCCGGCGATGAACGAGATCTACGCGATGATCAAGAAGATCGCGACCAATAGCAGCAATATCTTGATCAGCGGAGAGAGTGGTACCGGCAAAGAGGTCGTCGCGCGATCGATTCATTTCACCGGTGCGCGTTCTGCCAAGCCCTTCATTCCCATCAACTGCACGGCGATGCCCGAAGGACTGCTCGAGAGCGAACTTTTTGGGCATGTTAGGGGCGCCTTTACGGGAGCCCACGCCAACAAGAAGGGGCTCTTCGAGGCCGCTGAAGGCGGAACACTCTTCCTGGATGAAATCGGCGATATGCCGCTTAGTCTCCAGGGTAAGTTGCTTCGCGTCTTGCAGGATCGCGAGGTTCGTCCGGTGGGTGGGACCCAGAGTGCGAAGATCGATGTGCGCATCATTGCGGCGACCAATCAGGACATTCACGAGGCGATCGAGCAGGGTCGATTCCGGCTCGACCTCTACTACCGATTGAACGTCATCCCGATTCGGATTCCCCCACTTCGCGAGCGCGCGGAGGATATTCCCGTGCTGGCCGAGTCCTTCCTGCGCAAGCATTCGGACGACGAACGGTTCCGGTTCAGCGACGCCGCATTGCGCAAGATGGGCCGTGGCGCTTGGCCGGGGAATGCTCGGGAACTCGAGAACTGCATCGAGCGAGCGCTGGCGTTGACCAACTCGCAGGAAATCCTCGCGAACGACATCTTGATTCCCGAGGATCCGGTGGCCAGCGATGGATCGATCCAAGAGATGCTCTTGCGAATTGCCCTCGAACAGCGAATCACGGTTCGAGATCTGACGGATGCCTATATCGATGCGGCCCTGGAAGTCACCCATGGCCGGAAATCGGAAGCGGCTCGGATTCTGGGTATGAATCGGCGAACCCTCTATCGCCGGGAGGAAAACAACGTCGCCTCGGAGCGGCAAGAAGGTGCGGTCGCCTAATCGGCTTCGGACTCGAGAGTCTGTTCGTAGAGCACCGCTTCCACGCGACGCAGTGTTCCGCGCACGCCGCCGAGTTCTTCTCGCATTCGTAGGATGACGGCGACGCCAGAGAGGTTGACTTCGAGTTCGAAAATCAAGCTATGGGCGACCCGGACGCGCTCGAGCATGCGCGCCGAGAAGCGATGTCCCTCGACATCGACATGGACGATCGATTCGTGCTCGAGTGTTTCGAGAAAGGCGTCGTCGACATTGAGTAGTCGGATGACCTCGCCGCGTTCAAAAGAAGTCATCGCTTGATCTCCCATTGAATTCCCGCCCTGGGATCATCACCTTCGTACGCCTCTTCGATCTTCTTGGCGAGCTCGTCCAATTCCGGACCGCCCTTCGTGGGCAACACGGCTTGAAGATGAAGGAAGAGGTGTCCCCGATTCTGTTTGTCCTGGCTCTTGGTGCCGGGCTTGGCCTTGCCAGGATGCGTGGCGCCCAGGCCGGCGAGGCGAAGTGTTTGTCCATTGCTGGAATTCGGCGGAATCTTGACGGTGGTCTTTCCGTCAGGAGTGGGGATCTCGATCTCCGCGCCGAGAATGAGTTCGGGAATCGTTACCGGAAGATCGGCATGGAGATCATCGCCTTCGCGTCGAAAGAAGGGATGAGGTCGCACCCTGAGTCGAATGTAGAGATCCCCGGCCTTGCCCGTCCCTCCCGGGTCGACGCCCTGACCCTTGAGTCGAATCCGTGTGCCGTCGCGCGCGCCGCGTGGGATCTTCACGCGTAGGGGGTCGCGGCCCTCAATGCGCATCTGGATTTCCTGGCCCGTAATCGCATCGCTGAAGTCGACTTCGAGTTCGGTCTCCGCGTCGGCTCCGCGAAACGCTTCCGGCCGCCCTCGAAAACGAGGGTCCCGTGCGCTTCCGAACTGCGCGCCTGGGCCGTTGTTAGGGTCGTCGTTTGAATCGAAGCCGAAGCCCCCGTCCGAACCGCGACCCGCTCGCGCGCCGAAGAGTTGGGAGAGGAGATCCTCGACTCCCTGGCCTCCGGCCGAAGAGGACTCGAAGCTTCCGTACCCGGGGCTCTGTTGCGCGCGATTCGCCCATTCGTGATAGGCGCGCGCCTGCGAGGCGTCGAAGCCCGGCGCCAGCCCGTCCATCCCGAACTCGTCGTAGAGCTTTCGCTTTTCAGGGGAAAGCAGCACCTCTTTCGCGGAGGAGATTTCCTTGAAACGTTCCTCGGCCGCCTCGTCGCCAGGGTTGACGTCCGGATGATGCTCAAGCGCGAGCTTTCGATAGGCCTTTTTGATCTCGTCGGCTGAGGCGGCGCGATCAACGCCAAGAACCGCATAGAGATCGGTCTTTGTCATCGCTTGGATCCCGCCGTACGTAGAGTTGTTTCAGTGGTCGTCAGGGTCGATTCCCTTCCGGAATCGGCCCTTGGAGCCCCTCCCACCTCGGTCAGGGATTTTGGGACAGGCTCTTAGAGCAGCCTTCGAACGTGTTGATAGCCTCTTCGAATCTCTTCTGCGAGAACGTCGATGGCCGCCCCGACATCTTCGATCGACTCCTGTGTGGCTTCGCTGAGAACCTTGACGCGGCCTTCGAGATGGCTCCAACTCTTCTCTGCGCTTTCCCAGACGTCGCGAACCTCCGCCGCTCCGAGATGGATTCTGACCCTCAATTCGTCACGAGCCGTCCGAAGTGACTCGATCTCGGATTCGATTTTTGTGCGCAATTCAGATTCCATGGTTGACTCCTCTGTGCAGGATCGATTTCGGCCTGGAATTTCGGGTCGAGAAGGTCCCGCGGAAAAATCGCGGTTGTCCGCATAGCGAGGTCGGCTACGTCCGGTCGAGAAGAATGAGTCGTCACCCGAATCGAGGTGTCAAGCGAGGTCTCCTTTCGTTTCCCGACCTGGCACCAGCAGGACCGAGCAGCGCACCTGCTTTAGTACGCTCGCGGCGACACTTCCGAACAGCGCGTGTTCGAGGCGCGACACATCTCGACGCCCCATCACGATGAGGTTCGCTCGGCTCTCTTTGGCGCGCTTGGCGATTGCCAGGGCAGCCGGACCGTGGGCCAGGTCGGCACCCGCCGACACGCCGGCCTGGGACATTCGCGCGAGGATTTCTCGGAGGCCGTCGAGCGCTTCTTGCCTTTGTCTGGCCGCGGCACTCGAAGCGCCGGCGAAACCATCCGGTGTTGGACCCGGGCCGAGCTCCTTGACCGAGTGAATGACCTCGACATCGGCCTCGAGGATCTGTGCCCAATGAATGGTGAGTTCGACGGTGGCGTCCGAGTCAGCGGAGAGATCCGTTGCCAAGAGGATCCTGCGAATTTTCGATGCAGCGTCCCACTCATTCTCCTTGACCGTCATGACGGGAAGATTCGTCGTGAGGATCGTGCGCTCCGCGACGCTGCCCAGAAACATGCGCTCGAATCCGCGATACCCGTGTGTGCCCATGACGATCAGCTCGACATCTTTGCAGGTCGCGCAATGCGTGATCAATTCGACCGGATCGCGTTCCTCGACCCTCGCGCTGAGGGGGATGTCTCGATGGGCCAGGTCGGTCATGAGTTCGTCCAATTTGCGCTGCTCGGAGTCGCGCAGTTCGTCCCAGAGATGCGTTGCCAGCCCGTCCCGGGCAGCGATCGTGGGCAGGTCGAGTGCATGGACCAGCCGCACCGATGCGCCGGAGGCTTGCGCGAGTTCACAGGCGCGCAGTGCGGCGGCACGCGAGTGGCTGGAGAAGTCGACGGGAACCAGGATCGTCCTCGCTGCATGCATTCCCGGGTCCTCCCTGTCGATTTCGCTTGAACGATCCGCGAGTGCGGGAAGGTTCTCCCGATCGAATGAGCAATTGCCGTGCCATTTCACAGACGATCGATTGGCTTCATTCGCGGCGCTCGCAACCCGAGAGCGGTCGGGTCGGCGGACTTGCTGTGCCTCGACGCCTCATCCCGGGGCGGGTGGTCCCGCGATGTCGCTCAGCTCCCCGGTCACCGAGTCTTGGCCTATCATGGAGCTGGCACGTGGGTTGCATTTCCAGCAAAGGACTGGAGTCATGACCGCTTTGTTTTGACGTGACCTGCAAGGAGAAATGAATCCAATGAAGATTGAAACGATTCTCGTCGCGACGGATTTTTCGGACGCTGCATCCAAGGCGATCGATACTGCGGTCGAATTCGCGAAAAAATTCGATGCACAGCTGGTTGTCCTTCACGCCTATCGTGTCGAGATTCCGATGGCATCACCGATGATGGCAGGAGCCTATGTCTTGCCTCAGGGATTCTTCGAACAGATCGGGAATCACGCCAAGGCGCATATCGAGGCGACGGCGAAGGAACTCGAAGGGCGTGGCGTCAAGGCCCTGGGGATCGCCGTCGAGCAGTCGGCGGCGGAGGCCATTATCGACGAGGCCAAATCTCGCCCAGCCGATCTGATCGTCATGGGCACTCGAGGACTGACAGGGCTCAAGCACGTGGCGCTGGGCAGCATCGCTGATCGTGTCGTACGGATGGCGCCCTGTCCGGTGCTGACGGTGGGAAGCGATTGAGCAGCCCCGCGTTCAGGGTCCATTCCCAGATCGGATGACGAAATGAGCGATTCCAAACCGCTTCCCCATCGATATGTCGTGTCGTCCACAGGGACGCCGACCGGTCCGCTCTCCGTTTCGTCGCCGAAGGTCGAGGATCTCGCGGTGGCCGCACCGGCGGAATTCGGCGGCCCCGGTAATCTGTGGTCGCCGGAAACCCTCTTTGTGTCGGCGATCGCAAGCTGCTTCGAGTTGAGTTTTCGGGCCATCGCACGTGCTTCTCGGCTCGATTGGAGCAGGCTTCATTGCGAAGCCGAAGCGGTACTCGACCGAGTCGACGAAACGGGCAAAGCCGCGGAGGGCGGCAGGGTCAATCAAGTCGTTCGGTTCACGGAGGTGCTTCTTCGGGCGAGACTGATGATCCCCGACGAAAAGGATATGGAGAAAGCGAAACGCCTGCTCGCGAAGGTCGAGAACACCTGCCTGGTGACGAACTCGATCGTTTGCAGCCTGCGAGTCGAGGCGCAAATCGACGTGGCGTGAAGTGCGCGATCGAATCAAGCCGGCGCTAGCGATCCCAGAGAACGGTGACGAGGAGGATGCCTGCGCAGACTCCGAACATCACGAGACTGAATAGATGCGCAGCAATTTCTTCTCTCCGGGCGTGTGCGATCGGCAGATGTTGTTCTTTCGACTCGGGAATGGAATGCACCATCGCGCTTCTCCTTGACGGGTGGTCGGGCTTCCGTGAAGCAAGAGCAAGCAAGGGGGGTGCCAAGCCTTGCTCGAAGGAGGGCGGGCCCTGCTGGGGAGACGTGGTTCTGTGTCGCGATCGAGGCGGCCGATCCCCTCCGCCCGGTAGCGAGCGGCTTCGTCAATCGGGCCCTGGTGCTTCGGGCGGGCGCTTTACGGATCGCGACACGTTCTCGTAGAGCCGCCGGGCGCGAAGCAGGAGTCGGCGTGCCCATTCGAATTCGATGGCCAGGATCGTGAGCCCGATCGGGATGACCACGAAGGCGGGGCCTGGCAAGACCAGCAGGGCCAATCCCACAAGGACGACCGTCGACCCGACGACGGTGATGATGACGCGCCGCGCCGCGCGCACGCCCTCGGCGACGAAGCGATTGATTTCTTTCATCGAGGAGGCCTCGAATCGAGCCACGGCAGGAAGGTGTTATCGTCTATTTTTGCCTCAAATGTGACGAATTGGCGCGGATTGAGACAGTTCATCCAAGGTTGGACGGTCGCGGGGTCGCGCAGGAGGCTGGATCGGGGTGGCACGCCAATTGCTCCTGTCATGCTCGAGCCCGCGCGACAGATAGTGAGATTCGCCTTTCGCTCGGGGCCAGGGTTGAGTGGGACCACTTGGTGCCTAATTTGATTCATGAAGCGCTTCGAACCCAGGGTGCTTCGGGTTGAGGAGATCATGTTGAATCCGATCAAGAACATCATCGTTCCCACAGATTTCTCTGAAGTATCCGATATTGCCGAGCGCAGCGCCGTCGCCCTCGCGGCGAAAGATGGCGCAGCCATCCATCTCCTCCACGTCATTCGCCTCCCCTTCTTTCATACGACCTACGACCTGAACGTCCCGGAAGCCATCTGGGAGGGGCTGCGTCGGGACGCGGATCAGCGGATGGAAGAGGCGCGCCTGAAGCTCGAAAAATACGGTGCGACGGACGTTCGCGAACTCGTTGGCGAGTCACTTCAGCCCGCGGAGGCCATTGCGAAGGCTGTCGGAGAGACCCATGCGGATCTCGTCATCATGGCCACCCATGGACACCAGGGTCTCAGGCACGCGATGATCGGAAGCGTGACCGAGCGAACGGCTCGTACCTGTCCCGTTCCCGTCCTCTCGGTCAAGGGTTACGGAATTGCCGACGCGCCGATTCAACGCATCCTCTTCGCCACCGATTTTTCCTCGCATTCCAAGCACGCGCTTTCGGTTGCCAGTGAATTTGCGGAAAATTTTGGGACCCATCTCGACGTGCTTCACGTGCTCGACGAGACGCCCGATTATATTCGTCAGATTTCGCCGGAGGTCGCTGACTTCGAGAAGGAAGCGCGCAGGATGGCCGGCGAACATCTCGACTCCGTAGAAAAGGAGCTGCAAGGTCGTGCGTTCTCCGTCAAGACTCATCTTCGGCGTGGGTCGCCCGTCGACGTAATCATCGCGGAAGCCGTTCGCTTGCGCGCCAAGTTGATCGTGATGGGAACGCACGGACACACAGGATTCGCTCATGCGGCACTTGGCAGTATTGCGGAACGAACGTTGCGGCTCGCCTTTTGCTCCGTGCTGACGGTCCGTGCAGGGCAGGACTAATAAGTTCAGAGCAGGATGGGCAATAGGGCGAATGGACGATCGAGAACGACTCGATCGGGGGCTCGATCAGGGTCATAGGGAATAGCGGGCCAGTCGATGGCCGAAGAGGGGAGGCGCAATGCAGATCAAGATGATTCTTGTCGCGACAGATTTCTCGCAGGATGCGGAGGCGGCGGTCGAGGCCGGGCTCGAAATGGCGAGGACTTTCGATGCGAAGCTGGAGCTCTTCCACGCCTACTACGTCGATGTCCCCGCCGTCTACGCGGGTTTCGGCAATGACTACGTGATGCCCCAGGATGTCCTCGATCCGATCAGCAAAGGTGCCGAGGCCTCGATGGATGCCGCGCTCGAGCGCGTTGCCGGCAGCGGCGTGACCGTGACCGGGAGGGTCGAGATGGAGCGGTCGGTGACGGCGATCCTGGGTGAAGCTGAGCGCATCCTGGCGGATCTGATCGTGATGGGAACCCGCGGTCTATCCGGCTTCGAACATCTCGTGTTGGGCAGTACGGCCGATCGTGTCATTCGCATGGCGAAATGTCCTGTCTTGACCGTGCGATCGAAGTCTTGATCCTGCGGACGAGGATTCTCGGCAGGTTTGCCCGGGACGGATGATTCAGATGGCGGAAAAAATTAGAGAACAAGATCGTGAACTGAGTGAGGAAGTCGGCCGAGGGCAGCAGCGAATCGACCGCCTCGCGCGCGCGCTTTCAAAGAACGTATTGTGGCCGGCTTCGTCGACCGACGTCGATTGGATCCAGACCCATATCTCGCACGTCTTTCTGGTCGGAGACCGCGTCTTCAAACTACGCAAAGCCGTGCGATTGCCCTTTCTCGATTTTTCAACTTGCGTCGATCGCAATGCCGACTGCCTCCGCGAGGTTCGTTTGAATCGGCGGCTCGCGTCTTCGGTCTACCTCGGCGTTGCAGCCGTCCTCGAGACGTCGGAGGGGGTCACCATCGGGTCGATCGAGGAGTCGATCAAGGACGAGGCTTTGGAGCATGTGGTTGTCATGCGCCGACTGCCGGCCGGTCACGACGCGCTCTCCCTGCTGGAGAAGCAGCGACTCACATCCGAGCACCTGCTCGCGGTTGGGAATCTTCTCGGGCGTTTCCATTCGGAGCAAGGGCTTGGCTGTCCGTCGCCCTGGTCTGCGGAGGATTGGCAGGCTCGCATCGAAGAGCCCGTAGTCGCTTGTTTCGACGCACTGGCCGGCTTTGATCCCGATCTCCGGGAACGCGTCGAAGCGCTGCGCAAGACGGCAGACGAATCGATGCGCGAACTCGGGCCGAAATTCGAAGCGCGACGTGTCGCGGGCAAGGCGGTCGATGGTCATGGCGATCTTCATCTCGATCACATCTGGTTCGAAGAAGACGCCAAGACGCCACTTCTGATCGACTGTGTCGAGTTCAACGAGGATCTTCGCCGAATCGACCGCGCGTCGGAGGTCGCCTTCCTGGCCATGGACCTGCGCTATCGCGAACGGCCGGAACTCGCCGAAGGATTTCTCGCCGACTATGCGAGCATCACCGACGACTATGGGCTCTTCGGCGTGGTGGATTTCTTTGCGGCCTATCGCGCGCTCGTGCGGGCCAAGGTCGCCGCGTTGGCAGCGCTTCAACCCAGTATCGATACGCGCCAACGGCAGGCCGCGCATTCGAGCGTCCGGCGCCATCTCGAATTGGCAGAGAGTCTCTTGCAGCCGTCGAGGGCGGTTGGTCTGATTCTCATGTGTGGAACGGTCGGGTCCGGCAAGAGCAGTGTCGCGCGTGAGCTCGCTCGAAGTGGTCGCGGTGTTCCCATCCTCTCGGATCGTGTTCGAAAGGCCCTCGCCGGCCCTCTCGAAGCGACCCGCCCGGACGCTTCCCGCGATTCGAGTGTCTCGAGCAGGGGCGTCGACCAGGGCCTGTATGCGCCGGATCAACGCCAGCGCGTCTATCGGGCCTTGCTTGATCGAGCGTCGTCCGTGCTCGACGGGGGTCGGACGGCGGTCCTCGACGCCAGTTTTTCGCAGCGAGTCGATCGCGACGCCGCACGGAAATGGGCGAGTGAACGCGGCGTGTCGGTGCGGTTGATCGAAGTGCGCTGTGATTCGCAGGTTGCGCGAGAGCGTCTTGCCGCGCGCGCGAGAGAGGGCGTCGATCCCTCCGACGCTGGACCCGAATTTCTCCCGATCAGTCGATCCCGGTTCGAGCCCCCCGATGAATGGCCCGAATCGGACCGTGAAACAATCTGGACTTCATGAAGTTGAAACGACAACGCAGGCAATCCGGTCAACTCAATCATCCACGACATCCACTAGAGGAACGCGACATGGCCAAGCACGAGAATACAGCCCAATCGGGAGGGCAGGCTCGCCCAATTCGTCCGGTCGCTTTACTCGAGGTGGCTTCGAGGTTGGCCCCTCGTCGAATCGCGACCGTGGTTGGTTGGCTCATCCTCATGGTCGCCGTTCTCAGCGCACGACCATTTGCAGCGATGGCCGAATCCTCGGCACCCGATTCTCCCGTTCCAACGATGCGCATCGTTTTCGAGGAGATGAAGGAATTGATTCCAATGAGTCTCGATGAGCAGCGTTGGAGTGATCCGACGGTGCGCGCAAAGATCATCGCGGCGCTCGACCGGCTCGAAAGGGCGGCCGATCAGCTGGAACGCCACGGCCGCTCGCGCGAAGTCGGCTTCGACGAGCTGGCGCTCAACTTCGCGCGGGACCTCAGGGAGGCGCGATCGCACTATGAGCAGGGAGCCTATGAAGAAGCGCGATTCTTCTTGACGGGTAGCCTACAGAATTGTGTGTCATGCCATATCCGACTTCCCTATCAGCGCAGTTTTCCACTCGCCGATGAATTGCTCGATCAGATCGAGATCAAGCGTCTGGCGCCACGCGAGCAGGCCTGGCTCTTCGTGACGGTACGCCGATTCGGCGCCGCGTTGACCGCCTGGGAGGCCATGATGCGAGATCCCTCGGTCTCGATTGCCGAGCTCGATGCCAATGGGGTGTTGGTCGACTATCTCAATGTGGTCCTGCGCGTTCGTGGGGAGATCGGCCGGGCGCAGAAAGAGCTCGCCCGCCTTTCCAAGCGAGCGGATCTTCCCCTCTATCTCAAACGCCGACTCGCGCAGTGGCGGAATGCCCTGGATTCTCTCGATGCCAAGAAATTCGCCCTTGATTCGAAGCCTTCTCTCGACCTCGGCGTGGCGCTGGCTGAGAAGGCGGCGCAGATCTCGGATGGACCCTTCGGGCGGGACGGGCTGGTTCAAGACCTCGCGGCGGCCAGCCAACTCGTTCGCTGGCTCGAAATGGACCGCGCGAGCCGCGAAAAGACGACCAGGAACCGGACCAACGACGAACGACGCAACACAGCTCGAGCCTATTACTGGCTAGGCGTGGTCGAATCTCGAAGCCTCGATGGATTCTGGGTGAGCCTTTCCGAACGTCACCTCGAGGCCGCGATTCGCGCGGATCCGACCGGTCCGATCGCCGAAATCGCCTACGCGAAGCTCGAAGAGGCCCAGATGTTAGGCTATGGCGGATCTTCAGGTGTCCATCTGCCTGCAGACGTGTGGACCAATCTTCAAGAACTTCGCGGTCTCATGAAGTTGGAGTAGGCGGACCGAAATGGCTCCGACAATCGAGAATGAGGTCGGCGAAAAGAAGAGAGCCGATGAAGCAAGCCGAGGGCGACGAGCCTTGAAACGCTCGATCGGCCTGGCTCGACGTTCGCTCGACCTACCCGAGGTCCTCCGCTTCCAGTCCGGGCATCGTATCCAACTCTTTTCGAGCGGACAGATCGCCTTCGAGGCGATGCTTGAAGCGATTGATGGCGCCAAGGAATTCATTCACCTCGAAACCTATATCTTGCGAACCGACGCGACCGGACGCCGAATCCTTTCGCATCTTGTGGCGCGGGCGGAGCAGGGCGTTTCCGTTCGATTGATCTTCGATGCCCTGGGCTCCCGAGGCCTCGACCGCGCAGTGTTACGCACGCTGGAAAATGCCGGAGCCCAGATCGCCGAATTCAACCCGCCCTTGCAGTGGCTCTGGCGTTTTCGACCTCGCCAGCGCGATCACCGGAAGATCCTGCTTGTCGACGGAGACGTCGGGTTCCTGGGTGGATTGAATATCGCCGATGAATACGTCGCCGAAGACTCCGAGGGGCCGACCTGGCGCGACGCCCATCTTCGACTCGAGGGCCCGGCATTGACCGAACTCGCCGCGCTCTTCATTGAAAACTGGTTCCGCTCTGGAGGCGAAAGCTTCGAGTGGCGCTCGTTGGTCGATCATGAACGCAGTACAAACGGCGATCGGTCCGTGGCGATTCTGGCCGACGGCCCATCCTACCGACGACGACGGCTGCAGTCCTTCTTCCTCGATGAATTGCGAAGGGCGAAGTCGCACGTATTGTTAGTGAGTCCGTATTTCGCCCCGGGCTCGAAAGTGCTCGACGCGCTTTCCGCCGCGAGTGATCGAGGCGTACGAGTCGAATTGCTATTGGCCGGCCATACCGACCATCCTCTTCTTCGCCGCGCCGTGCGCGAAATCGTCCCGAAGCTACTTCGCCGTGGCGTATTGGTGTTCGAGGATCGCCGCCGAATGATGCACGCCAAGCTCGCTGTTTTCGATGATGCACTCGCGGTCGTCGGGACTTCCAATCTCGATCGACAGAGCCTCCATCATAGTTGCGAGGTCAACGCCATCATCGATGGCCAAGCGGAAGCGAAATGGATTCTCGAACACTTCGGTACGAACGTCTTCGACGTTTGTCCCATTGATTGTGATGTGCTCGCGAAGCGGTCCGTCGTCACGCGATGGATCGACAAGGCCGCGGCGATCTGGGCGCGGCTATGATTGAGGTCAACCCTGTCGTTGCGATCAACTCGAGGAGGACTCGATGAGTCAATCACTTTCGGACATTCTTCATGCGATTTCGAAGCTGCAAGAAGAGCTCGATGAAAAGCTCAAGGAGCGAGCACAACAACTTCAATACGAATTGAAGAATCGGCGCGTCACCTTCGAGCGAGAAGTGCTCGGCGCACATCGCGAATTCCGGACTCATCTGGCCCGGTATCTAGCGAATGCACGCTTCCTGACCGTGCTTACGGCACCCGTCATCTACGCAATGGTCATTCCTTTCGCGTTCTTGGATCTGTCGATGACGATCTACCAGACGATCTGCTTCCCGGCCTACGGTATTCCGAGGGTGAAGCGCGGCGACTACATCGTTTTCGACCGTCACAAGCTGGCCTATTTGAATGCGCTCGAAAAATTCAATTGCGTCTATTGTTCCTACGGAAACGGATTGATTGCCTATGTCCAGGAGATCGCGTCGCGCACCGAAGCCTATTGGTGCCCGATCAAACACGCACATCGCATGAAGACCTTCGTGCCACGTTATGCGCATTTTGCGGATTACGGGAGCGCCGAAACCTACCAGGAAGATCTTCAACGCAATCGAAAGGAGGCGCAGAAAAAGGGCGACTGACGGGATTTTCTATTCCTGCGCTTTGACGGTCAGTACTGGGCAACTCGCGGTGCGGAGGATTCGTTCGGCGACACTTCCCAGAAACGCATGGGCCAGACCCGTTCGGCCATGGGTTCCCATGACGATGAGGTCCGCACCAAATTTTTCGGCGCTGGCCCGAAGGGTTTCGGCGACATTCAAGCCCTCGACGACGTCGGCCTCGACCTTTCCAGGCATCTCGGCCTGGACCTCGGCTACGACTTCTTGGAGGGATTTCAGGCAGTCGGCTCGAAGTGCCCCCATGTCGATCGGCGGAACCATGGTGCCCCCCTCTGGATAGGGGAGGCCGTAGATCGCGAGCGGGGATTGCAGGATGTGTAGGATCTTGACATCTGCGCCCAGCTTTCCCGCCAATTCGACGGCAGCATCCAGGGCCGCCTTCGCGTGTATCGAAAAATCGTAGGGGACCAGTAGGCTGCGGTAGTCGGCCATGTCCTCAATCCTCCCGTAGATCAGTCAAAGCATGTCGCGATTCGCGTTCGCCGAGTGATCTCATTCGAAGGCTTAGCAGATTGCCGTTTTTCATTCTTCGTCGTTTCGGACAGGGCGAAGCGAAAAGACCGGGCAGGGCGCTTGCTGAACGATCCGTTGTGCTGTTCTTCCTGTGAGAAGATTGGTCAGGACGGAGCGTCCGTGAGTGCTCATCAGGATCATGTCTGCATCCCGCTCGCCGGCCAGCCGCGTGATGGCCTCTGCCGCGTCGCCATCGAGGACGGCGGTCTCGACGTCGAAGCCCGCCGTGCGAAGCTTCTCGCAGTTGGGTTCCATTCGCGCCTCGATTTCCTTTCTCTGGTGGTCGGGTTGATTCCAGCGGGCGAGAATGTCGTGGCGAAAGGGCTGTAGGTAGGGCGGCGTCGAATCCGCAAAGGCGAGGATCGCGCGAGGGCACGGCTCGCGATCGGCGAGCATGGCGAACTCCGTCGCAGCGTCCCCTGCATCTGGGCTCAGGTCCGTGGCAATCACGACCGTGCCGACTGCGGATCCTGGCGGTCGGTCTTCAGGATGAATGGTCAGGACCGGGCAACTCGAACGCCGGAGGATATATTCAGCGTTGCTTCCCAGGATGAGACGCGCGATTCCCGATAGGCCACGCGTGCCAATGACGAAGAGGCTCGCGCCGGCCGACTCGGCCATCTCGATCAACTTTGGACCCGGCCGGCCATCGTCGAAGACCAGATTCACGTTGACCCCGGTCTGGCGAATCGCCGCCGCTTCTTTTTCGAGTCTTTCCGTCGCCCATCGTCGTAGTTCGAGGCCTCCGTCGCTTGGTAGCTCGAGCGTCGGATAGGGAACGACCGGCAGGCTCTCGACGACATGCCCGAGCACCATCGTCGCGTTGTGGCGGCGGGCGAGGTGAGTGGCGTGGGCCAGCGCGAGGGCCGCCGTATCCGAAAAATCGACGGCACAGAACACGACGTCGATTCGTCTATTCGCGTTTTCCTGGCTCACGCGTGGCCTCCGTTCGGGGGTGACGAGCAGCCTTGCTCGTGCGAGGTCTTCGAGTCCTAGCAGTGCAGTCCGCGTGCCGAGCCGATTCGGCTCTCGGCGCGCGACGGCCGAGAAAACGGTCCCTCGTCTGGCGTATTGAGAACTCTCGACGCAGATCGTGAGAACGAGTCACAACCGCCGCAACGTCCATCTGTTCGATTTTCAAGCGATTGGGTATCGCGATCAGACCCGAGTTGCGTCGTCGATTCCGAAGGTGCCGATCAATTCGAAGCCGCAGGCGTTTGCGGCCCGCGGATCAGCTTTCCCGGCAGGGCGCCCGTCGCGACGCCATTGTCGTAGGTGACCTCGCCATTCACGATCGTCTTCAGATAGCCGTCGACTTTCTGGATGATTCGGCGGCCCGATTTGGGCAGGTCGTAGACCATTTCCGGCGCGTGGAGATGAAGTGCTTCGAGGTCGATCAGATTGAGATCGGCTTTCATGCCGGGTGCGATGATCCCGCGATCGTCGAGTCCGTAGAGTGCGGCCGTGTCGTGGGTCTGGATCTTGACCATCTTCTCCAGCGGGATTCGCTCGCCGCGAGTTCGATCTCGTACCCAATGGGTCAGCATGAAAGTCGGCATGCTCGCATCGGCGATCAATCCACAATGCGCGCCGCCATCGCTCAGCCCGAGCAGTGTCGTTTCGTCGAGCAGCATTTCACGCAAATGGTCGTGGTTGTAAGAGGCGTAGTTACCGAGCGGGGCGAAGAGGTAGCCCTCGCCGTCGTGTTCGAGCATGAGATCGTAGGCGAGCTCTTGAGGGCTGATCCCGAGTTCAGTGGCGCGGTCGGCAACGCTTTGTTCCTTCGTGGGCTCGTAATCCGGGGACTCGTGAATCGGAAAAAATTTCCCGAAGTTGTTCAGCAGCGCCGCCAGGATCCCACCCTTGGCGTCGGGTTCCTCGCTGAGAATCTGCACTCGCATCTCCGGCTTGCGCAGCTCGGCCAACATTTCTTGATGCGGGAGGTCTGCGATCTTCTTGAAACTTGGATGCGTAATGAAAGGATGCAGCGAGGTGATGAAGCCCATCAGCATGCCGGTCGGTCGACCCGGAATCTGCGGGCGCAGGACGATGCCCCGGTCCGCCAATTCGGCGGCTTTGCCCAGGATGATTCGCCAACCGTCGGGGTCGTGGTCCACCTGCGCGACGACGAAGGTGATCGGGCGCCCGGTTTCCTCGGCGTATTGAGTCATCCAGGCGAGATCGGGCTCCTTGCCCTGATGGTCCGAAACCATTTCGAAAACGCCGTGGCCGACATCTCCGAGCGTTCGACCTAACGCGAGCATCTCTTTGGCCGTCGAATTCGTACCGGGAATGACGACGCCGTGTTTGTCCCGATGCAGGATCGTTCGCGAGGTCGAGAATCCGAGCGCGCCCGCGGCGAGACCTTCGCGGGTGATGTCGGCCATTTCCTTGATTTCGTCGTCTGTGGCGACGTCGCGATAGGAACCCTCATTGCCCATGACGTAGGCGCGAATGGCGCTGTGCGGCATCTGTGTTCCGATATCGATCGCACGCGGAAACGCTTCGAGGGCGTTGAGATATTCGGGGAAGCTCTCCCACTTCCAATCGATGCCCTCGGCCAACGCAGTCCCCGGAATGTCCTCGACGGCTTCCATCATCTCGATCAGGTTCTGCTCTTCGCCGGGTCGGACCGGAGCGAAGCCGACGCCGCAATTACCCATCACGATGGTGGTTACGCCATGCCAGCTCGACGGGGTGATGTAGGGATCCCATGTCGCTTGTCCGTCGTAGTGGGTATGCACGTCGACCCAGCCGGGCGTCAGGATATTGCCCGCGGCGTCGATCTCCTTCTTCCCTTTGTCCGGCACGTCGCCCACACAGACGATACGCCCGGCAGTGATGCCAACGTCGCCGGTGAACCGGTCGTTGCCTGTGCCGTCGACGATGGTGGCGTTTCGAATGACGAGATCGTGCATTGGGATTCTCCGTGGGGCGATTCTGGGGGATTGATCGACTCGAGTCGGTGTCCTGCCGAAAGATTCTTGAAATTGATAGGTCTGTCAAATGGGAATTCTTTCACTTTCCAGTCGACTATCTACCCGCATCTGCCAGCGCGCGCCCTAGAATGAGTCTCTTCGATCATTGGAGGCGATTTCGTGGACCTATTTTCTATTCAGAATCTTGGCAACCTGGTTGTGCTGATTTTTCTGCAGGCCGTGCTGGGCTTCGACAATCTTCTCTACATTTCGATCGAGTCCCAACGCGCACCCGTCGAGTCCCAGGAAAAGGTTCGCAAATGGGGCATCCTGATCGCGATTGGCCTTCGGATCGTTCTGCTCTTCGTGATCATGTCGCTGCTTGATGTTTTTGCCGCACCCTTCTTCTCGATCCAATGGGAAGGGGTTCTCGAAGGCGACTTCACCTTCGCCACGATCGTCTTTATCGCGGGTGGTGCCTTCCTCATGTACACGGCGGTCAAGGAAATATCGCATCTGCTTTCAATCGAACATCTCGAACAGAATGTCGAGCGCGAGTCGAAGACCGCCAGACAGGTCGTCGTGATGATCGTGTCGATGAATCTGGTCTTTTCCTTCGACTCGATTCTCTCCGCCTTGGCGATCACGAAGGTCTTCGCCGTGTTGGCGGTGGCGATCGTGATCTCCGGCGTGATGATGCTGGTACTAGCCGATAGGGTCTCCGAGTTCATCGCACGCAACAGGAAATATGAAGTGCTCGGGCTCTTCATTCTCTTGATCGTCGGTGTCGTCCTACTAGGCGACGGCGGCCACGAGGCGCATCTGAAATTCTTTGGTCACGCCGTGGAACCGCTTTCGAAAGCGACCTTCTACTTTTCGATCTTCGTTCTGGTCGCCGTTGATATCATCCAATCGCGATACCAGACGAAACTGGCGTTGGAGCGAGCGCACGCGCAGCGGCCGATCGGGTAGCCGGAAGAAAGGCTCGCTGGGTTGATTCGGGTAGCCAGATCCAACCCGGGGCAGGGTGTTTCGTCCGGTGTTTTCGTCGAGCCATTTCGCTGCCAGGCCGTTGATGTTGAATGCCGTCGTTCCGTGCTATGCCATTCCACCATTGCGAGCGCGATCGCGTCGTCAATCGCGTGAATGAGGAGGGGTTCGAATGGCCATCCAAAGTGAGAGCCGCGTGGCATTGCGGGAGCTGATCGAGCTTCTCGAAGAAGTCGATCAGCACTGGTGTAGCGAGGAGCGCAATCTCGCTTCGGCCGCGGATGTCGCCGGTGCCCATCGTGCCTTGATGCATATCCTGGAGGCCGGGCTGGTCGGTTATTTCGAGCAGGATGCACGCACGCCCGATTTTCGACGAATCGTCACTCCGAGCCGCAAGCTCACCGGCGACAACAGTGACGCGATCTATTTTGATGCATCACTCGATCCGCAATTCACCTACCTGATTCGTGGCGAAATGAATCAGGCCGTCTATTTCTCGATGACCATCGAAGAGGGTGCCGAGGACGGGCATCTCCCGAAAGCGACCTGTGGTGTCATCAACGATCTCGATATCGATATCGACCAGGATGGAAAATTCGAAGTCCATCTTGGCGGCGCATCGCGAGAACGGAATTGGCTGCCGCTTTCCGAGAAGGCGTCGCGTGTCACGACGCGCCACTATTATGAACTGCCTACGCCCGCCGCGATGGATCCGGCTCTTCAACCGATCATGAAGATCGAATGTCTCGGCGATCCGCCCCCGCCGTCTCCACCCGATGATGCGAGCGTGAGTGCCGGCATTCGTCGGGTCTGCAATATGGTCCGTACGCGCACATTGGAGATGCCGCAGATGACGGCGGCGGAAATGCCGACCTTCATGTCCGTCACGCCTAACGTCTTCCCGGCGCCGCAAAAGCCTGGTGACTTCGGTCTGGCTGCGGCGGATGCGCACTATTCGATGGCGCCCTTCTTGATCGGTCCCGAAGACGCGCTGGTCATCACAGGGCGTTGGCCGCAATGCCGCTTCGGAAATGTCTGCCTCTGGAACCGATTTCAGCAGACTTTCAACTACACCACCCACAGCGTTTCTTTGAACCGCAGGCAGACGGAAGCGGACGACGAGGGTCGCTTTCGCATCATCGTGGCCCATGAAGATCCGGGTTTGCCCAATTGGCTCGAAACCGAGGGCAATGCCTTTGGGTTGGTGTTCTGGCGATTCTTTCTGGTCGACGGCGACGTGGAGACGCCCAGCGCAGCAGTCGTCAAACTTTTGGAACTTCGGTCCTAGCCCGATTTCGCCCAGGAGAGTGATCCAATGACTAGCAAGCCATCATCCTTGCCACTGCCCGTTCGACTGATGAATCTGGTGGGCGAGGGCGCTGCGCGAATCGGAATGCAGCCGATCAAATTGAGCGTCGAAGCGCTCCTCGAAAAGGCCCGAGCCAATACCGGGCTGACGGATTTCGACGGAGACGCGTTTCGGAAACCGTTGGCTCTCCTGGTCGAAGGTCTAGAGAAGGAAGCGAATCTCTCCACGATGGGGCGAATCGTCGCCCGAAGCGATCTATTGCGTACGTTGGAGAATCGTCTTCGCATGGTCGAACTCTTCGGGCAGCACCCGGAAATCCAGAAACAGACGATCGATCGTCCGATCTTCGTGGTCGGTCCGCCGCGGACCGGCACGACGATCTTTCACGACCTGTTGGCGATGGACCCGGGTATTCGCGTCCCGCTCAGCTGGGAGACCAGTTTTCCCCTGCCGCCGCCGGAGACGGCCACATACCGTACGGACCCGCGCATCGCTCGGTGTCAGGCCGACCTCGATCGCGTCGACCAATTGCTTCCCGAATTCAAGAAGATGCATCCGATGGGCGCCGAACGTGCCCAGGAGTGTGTCGCGATCACATCACATGATTTCGCGAGCATGATCTACCAGACTCAATACGGGGTCCCGACCTACGAGCGTTGGGTACTCGATCACGATATGCGCTCGGCACTCAAATGGCACCGACGCTTTCTGCAGGTGTTGCAATGGAAGGCGCCCGGGGTGCGCTGGGCGCTCAAGTCCCCACAACATCTCTGGCATATCCAGCACGTTCATCGCGAGTATCCTGACGCGCTCTTCGTCCAGACCCATCGCGACCCCGTTCGCGTCCTGGTTTCGATGAGCAGTCTGATTGCGGTCCTGCGTAGTCTGTCGTGCAATGACGTCTCGTTGCCGAAAATTGCCGAGTACTACTCCGTGGCCTTGGCGAAGGGATTCAATAACACCATTGCCTACCGACGGTCTGGCGCGTTGCCGGAGAATCAGGTGATCGATGTCTACTTCCAGGACTTCATCAAAGATCAGGTCGGTAGCGTTCGTCGCGCCTATGAACACTTCGGGTTGGCGCTTTCGGACGAAGCGGCGAATGCGATGCAGTCCTTTTTGGATGAGAACCCCGCTGACAAACATGGCAAGCATCTCTACAGCTTCGAAGATACCGAAATGGATGAGCGAAAGGTTCGCGACATGTTCCACGACTATCAGAGCTTTTTCGACATTCCCGCTGAAGCGGTTTGACGACTGATCGCTAGCGTTAAGCAAAAGGGGGAACCAAATGTTTTGCGACACGATCTTCGGCCCGATCAAGCAATGGGGCTTTCTCGTCAAGGATCTCGATCAGGCGATGGCCGGCTGGGTCGAAGAGCTCGGGGTGGGTCCCTGGCAGGGCTATCGCAATGTCGCCGTGACCGCGCACTTTCAGGGCTCGGAAGCTGCTGTGACGATGGACGTCGGCCTTGCCTTTCAGAGTGGTGTGCAGATCGAATTGATTCAGCAGACCAACGATGCCGCCTCGCCCTATCGAGCATTCTACGAAACGGATGCGAAACAAACGCTCCACCAGATCGCCTATTTCGCGACGGATATCGAGGCCGCCGTTTCGAAAGCGATGGGTCTCGGGATGCGTGAGGTCGGCTCGATCACGACCCTGCTTGACACGCGTTATGTCTACATGGATTCACCGGCCATGCAGGGACTCGTTATCGAATTGATGGAGATCCACGAGGGCTTCGAGGAAGAATTCGACCGTGGCGTGGCCGAGGCCGAAGGCTGGGATGGCAAGGATCCCTATCGGCTGGTCACGATGCCTTGACGGAGATCGTGGATTGCCCGGCTTCTGTTGCGGAGTCGGATGCTTTGGGCCAGGCGCCTAGTCGTCGAGGTAGCCGAGGGCGCGCAACTCGTCTCGCATGGCGTCTGTGACTTCCGGTAAGGGATCGGGCGACGACGGCAGGGCGCCGGGTCCCTGTTCCTTCAGTTCGGCGTATCGCTTGCGGAGTGCTGCACTGTGTTTTGGAAGTGTCGTGATCAGGTTGTGCCGCTCCTGGGGATCGGCCGAGAGGTCGAAGAGTTCCGACCGCGCGCCACGTTCGATCAACTTGAATGGCCCGGCATAGAGCGCCGGCATCCCATACTCGGAAATGCGTAGGCGGTCGGCTAGCGCCGACGTGTCGCCTTGCTCGATGGCCGGAGACAGGTCCACGCCCCGGAGTTGAAGCGTGGGCGTGATGGCGAGTCTGGCCATGAGTGTTGGAAAGAGATCGACCAACATCACGGGGGCTTCGATCACCTGACCTCCGTGGGCACGGTTCGGGAGGCGGATCAGAAGCGGGACACGCACGATGGATTGGTAGAGATCGTTGTGGGTGATGATTCGATGCTCGCCGAGGGATTCTCCGTGGTCCGCGGTCAAGATGACGATCGAATTATCGAGAATCGGCCCGACCTCTGACTCGAAGAGGTCGCGCAACGCGTCATCCAGGTAGGCGATTTCACGGTCGTAGTTGAGTTGTAACTCGCGCAGCGCCCGATCCGTGAGTGGGAAATTCCGGGAATGCTCCTCGTCGAAGATGTAGGTTCGGGTTTCCCCGTCTCGGTCGAGCGCGTCCTCCTGGAATCGCTCACGGTAGTCGGGGGGTGGGGCGTAGGGGTGGTGTGGGTCGAGGTAGTGGAGCCAAAGAAAGAAGGCGCTGGGCTTTGCTTCCTGGTTGGCAATCCAGTCCTTGGCGCGGTCGGTCACTTCCATGGCGATCCGGCGCCGACTGGTCTTGAGTTCACGGCGAACCCTGATGCCGTCGAAGCTCTCGAAGCCCAGGCCGACCCCCGTGACCTTGGAGGATTGAATGGATGAAGTGATCGCATGAGTGCGAAAGCCGGCTTCCTTGAGCACAGAGGCCAGGGTTGTGGCCGATCGCTTCAGCACGACGAAGGGACCATTGGTCCGCAAGAGATCGTCTGTATAGGGGAAGAGGCCGGTCATGATCGACGAGAGTGAGTGAGGTGTCGTGCCGGATTGACTGATGGTGTCCGCAAAAAGGATCGACTCGCGAGCGAGCTTCTGGAGAAATGGCGTCGTCTCTCGCTCATGACCGTAGGGCGAGAGGTGATCCGGCCGGAGCGTATCGATCGTGATCAATACGATATGAGGGGGCTCGGGTGGCGCCTTCTCCGAGGAGCATCCGAACAGTAGGCTGAGTGCCGCGATCCGCAGGGCCACGCGCGCCCAGTCATTGATTCGGTGTTGCACTGGTTTCATCGGCATTCGCTTCGTGTGGTGTGATCATTGCGAAAGGATATGGGTCTCGCTGAGCCCTCCAACCAAGGGCTGGACTCTCTCGTTTTCGCTCCGAGGGTAGTTGCTTCCGCGGCTAGTGCATGGGCTGATCTTGATCGGCGATGGCCTCAGCTGCCAGGCTGTTGGCTTCCTGGTTGGTGATTCCGAGAATCGCGAGTGCGCGGGCGAGCACGCGCACAAGATGATCGGGGCCGGTGTCGCCTCGAACGATTCGGCGAACCGTCATCATGAGCAATCCCGAAACGAGATCGAGGGTGATCTCGTCCGGGCCAAATTCGAAACGTTCGTCTTTCAAGCCAGCGGCGAGATCGGCTCGCAGATATTGGCCCATTTCCCCGGAGAAGGATCGCCGATGGTCGGCCAGTCGGAGAATGGCGCGCCCCCAGGTCGGATCCTCGGTCGCGCGACGCAACACGCGGAGCGTGGCAAAGGCAAAGCGACGTGCGGGGTCCTGATCGGCCGTTTGCATGGCGGCCTGGGCCGTCAGTGAGAGGAGCGAGTGCTCCGCGAGGGCATCGATGAATCCACCACGATCGCTGAAATAGTTGTAGAAGGTTCCATTCGAGACGGCCGCCTCGACGACTACGTCGCTGACCGTGAGCGCTTCGCCCTTCCTGGCCAGCACGGCGACACCGGCCGTGAGCAATTGATTGCGAGTTCGTTCGCGTTTTTTGTGGCCCCTAGATGGCTTTCCTTCGATTTGATCGACTGTCATGGATCAAGTCAATCGAATTATGAGGAATATGTCAATATTGACACTATTGTCATTTTAGACTAAAAGTCATGCCTGCCACTCTTCTGAACGGCCTGAACAGGGCGAGGACCGGAGTCTATGGATCTAGGTATTGCGGGGCGGCGTGCGATCGTCTGTGCGTCGAGTCGGGGATTGGGGCGCGCGTGCGCCGAGGCCCTGGCCCAGGAAGGCGTCGCGGTCACGATCAACGGGCGAAACGCCGAGACGTTGGCTTCGACCGCCGAGGCGATTCGCACGGCCACGTCCGTCGAGGTCCGTACCGTCCTCGGCGACATCGAAGCAGAAGAAACTCGCCTAGCGCTCATGAACGCTTGTCCCGAACCGGACATCCTGGTGAATAACAACGGAGGCCCCGCGCCCGGCCGCTATCAGGATTGGGATCGGGAGGCCTGGATTCGAGCACTCGACGCGAACATGATCGCGCCGGCGCTGATGATTCGAGGCGTGCTCGACGGGATGGTCGAGCGACGTTTTGGCCGGATCATCAACATCACCTCGGCGATGGTGAAAACTCCTTTGGCACCCATGGGCCTCTCGACGGGCGCGCGGGCGGGATTGACGGCACTCAGCAAGGGGCTTTCTCGACAGGTCGCGATCGCGAACGTCACGCTGAATAATCTTTTGCCAGAACGTTTCGATACGGATCGTCAGAAATTCATGGCCGAGATGCGTTCGAAGCTGGGCGGCGTCAGCCTCGACGAAGCCTACGCCGAAATGAAAAAATCGGTTGCAGCCGGACGTCTCGGTCGGCCCGAGGAGTTCGGCGCTGCCTGTGCCTTCTTGTGTAGCGCCCAGGCGGGTTTTATTTCAGGGCAGAACCTCCAGCTCGATGGTGGAAGCTACGCAGGTCTCGTCTAGGCGAGGCTTTTCGCTGGGCTCCTGTGATGGTTAGCCGATCCACGGACGTCCGAATTCTGGAGGAATGAAATATGACTCGAATCGAAGTTCCCGTCTTGATTGTCGGGGCGGGTCCCGTTGGTTTGATGGGGGCCTTGCTCCTGGCTCGGCAGGGACTGGGCGCACGAATCATCGATCGCCGCGAAACGCCGATTCGTGCTCCTGCGGCCCATGTCGTCAATGCGCGCACGTTCGAGATCTGTCGCGCCGTGGGCGTCGACATGGATGCGATCGCCGAGTTCTGCTCCGACCCCATGGATGCCGGCCATGTGAGGTGGGTGACGAATCTCGTGGGTGAGGAGATTGGACGGCTGCCCTTCGAACGTCAGGGTGACGAAGTCCTGAGCCTTACGCCGACCCCGCTCCGAAATATTCCCCAGCATCGCTTCGAGGCTGCCTTGCGGGCGACATTGCCGAAGGTCGGTGCGTCGGCCGTTCACTATGGCCAACAATGGGAGGGGGCGGAGCAGGACGCCGAGGGCGTGACGTCCCGGGTGCGCGATCTCGCAACCGATGAAGTCCATGAGATTCGCAGTCGTTATGTCATCGCCTGTGACGGAGCCGGAAGTCGAGTGCGAAAAGCGCTCGATATCGAAATGGTAGGCCCGCAGAATCTGCAGAACCTGGTCATGGTCCACTTCGAGGCCAATCTCCGCGCGCTGGTGAAGGAGCGGCCCGCCGTACTCTATTGGCTCGCTGACCCCGCCTTGGGTGTGACACTCGTCGCGCATAACATCGATCGGGAATGGGTCTATATGCTTCCCTTCGATGCGCAGACAGAGGACGAGTCCGACTATTCGGCCGAGCGCTGTGAGGGGCTCGTGAAAGCGGCGATCGGAAGTGATGAGGTGTCGGTCAAGATCAAGACGATCGGAACCTGGGCGATGAGTGCTCAGACTGCCGAGCGCTTCCGAGAAGGGCGAATCATCCTCGCCGGCGACGCCGCGCATCGTTTCCCGCCAACCGGGGGCCTCGGGCTGAACACCGGCGTACAAGACATCCATGGGCTGGTCTGGCGATTGGCCGCAATCGAAGCCGGTTGGGCGCAGCCTGCGATACTTGATTCCTATGAGCGTGAGCGGCGTCCAGTGGCCAAGGTGAATTCCGACAACAGTCTGCGCAACGCGATGCAGCTGATCGAAGTGGGTCGGGCTTTGGGGCTCGTCGAAGAGAATACGACGGAGCGAATGCGTGCGACGCTCGACGACCCGGAAGGCCGGGAAAAGGTCGAAGCGGCGATCGCGAATCAAGCGGACCACTTCGACACGATCGGGTTGCAGCTGGGCTATCGCTACGAATCGGCCGCCATCGTGTCCGATGCGACGAGGCCGTCAGAGGTCGCCGATCCGGTGCGATCGTTCGAGCCGTCGGGGCGCCCGGGTGGCCGCATGCCGCATGCCTGGCTCACGCGCGCGGGAAGGCAAATTTCGACGCTCGATCTCTTGGCGGTCGATTCCTTTACGTTGATTACGAATTCTGCGGGCGACGCCTGGCAAACCGCCGCCGAAGAGAATTCCACCGTTCCCCTGCGCGTCGTTGCAATCGACCTCAAACAGTTGACTGATGAAGCGAAGTGGTTGGCGGAGTCGGGCATCGGTTTAGAGGGGGCACTTTTGATTCGCCCCGATCAACACGTGTGTTGGCGGGCGACATTGCTTCCCGGGGACCCCTCATCGGCCCTTCGTGAGGCGATCGCTCAAATCGTTGAGGGCCGGGAAATTCGAAAGGAAAAACAATGACTGCACCACGACTCACCTTGGGACATTCGACCCTGGCTGCGCGAGACCTGGATCGCCTATCAACGTTCTATTGCCGCGTACTCGGCTTTCACGTCACAAACAGAGGGCCCGTTGGCGAGGAGGGCGCTGAGATCGCCTTCTTGAGTCAGGATCCGACCGCTCACCATCAGATCGCCATGACGAGTGGTGTCGCCCCGCCGGAGTCAGCGTTCGTGCTGGTCGACCATCTGGCTTTTCGGACGAGCACGCTCGATGATCTTCGCCTGATCCGAGCAAATCTCATTGAAGCTGGAGTTGAGGGGATCATTCCGATCGGCCATGGCAATGCATGGTCCCTCTACTTCAAGGATTGTGAAGGAAACGGTCTTGAATGCTACGTCGATACGCCTTTTCATGTGGCTCAGCCCTTCGCCGACGGCTTCGATCTAGACCAAAGCGATCTGGACATTCTCGCGGCCACTCGCGAGCGAATCGCCGCGGAGCCGGAGTTCCAGCCGATGTCCGAATGGCAGGCGGCCTTCGCGAAGCGACTCGAATGAGGTGGACTCGGCACGACGCCTGGACTTCCGGGCATTCTTGCCACATTGACCAGGATCCCTTTTGGGCGGATAATGGTTCCCAGGCCCCTGCCGGGAAACGAATCGGACCAATCGGACTATGCCTCGTTCAATTCTCGTTGTTGAAGACGACTCGGAAACGCGAGAGTACTTCGCCGAAGTATTGAGCGGTGATGTTGGGCGTGATGGCGAACTCGCTGACGAAACCGAGAGAGCCGACTCTGTTGAGGTCGCAGACGCTGCTGAGGTCGCAGACGCTGTTGAGGTCACTGACGAGGCCGAGACAATAGGCGATCCCGAGGCGGCCGATCTTACCAGCTATGTCGTATCGACTGCGGCCACGTTACGGGAGGGTCTGGAGTCGCTGCATCGTAGTCAGCCGGACGCCCTGCTCGTGGATCTTGGTCTGCCCGACGGCAACGGACTCGATCTGATTCGAGAGGCGCGCGCACTCTCGAAGGACATCCTGATTCTCGTGATTACCGTATTCGGTGACGAGTCGAGCGTCGTGAGCGCCATTGAGGCAGGTGCCCAGGGCTATTTGTTGAAAGCCGAGGCGCCCGCCGACCTGCGCGAGAGCGTGCGTCAGATTCTTTGCGGGGGAGCCCCGATCAGCCCGGGCATCGCGAGTCACCTCTTGCGGCGTTTCCAGGAAACTAACCATTCAGAGAGCAAGAGTAAGCTTCGCTTTACGCGACGCGAACTCGATGTTCTGGGTCTGATGGTCAAGGGCCTGCCCTACGGTGAAGCGGCCAAGGTCCTCGGGGTCACCCGGAATACGGTGGCCGGCTACGTCAAGAGTATCTATTCGAAACTCCAGGTCAATTCTCGTGGCGAAGCCGTCTACGAAGCACTGAGCCAGGGAATCGTAGACTTCGACCCGCAAATCTAAGGTGAAGGCGGAATCGTCAGATCGACCTGCGTCCCCGACTCCGTCTCCTTGACGCGAATCTCGGCTCCGAGTCGCTCCGCGCGCGCCATCAAATTTCCGTATTCGCGATCGTCCGATCCGGACGACGTCTGCTGGCCGCCTCTGTCATCGTGGATCGAGAGAAGAGCATGACTCGACTCACCGTCGACGAAAGTGAGCCTCAAGTCAACCCGATTTGTGTTCGCGTGGCGAAGCATGTTAGTCATGGCCCCTTGAATGATCCGCAACAGGTGAAGCACGGCCTCGGGCGCGAAGAAGTTGCGGGGAAAATTTTCATCGACGCTCCATGTGAGTGCGATTCCATTGCGTCGTAGCAAGGGCTCGAGTCGAGCGCGAAGCTTGCCCAGAGACGTGGGCAGATCGGTTGTCGTGGGATCAAGGGAATCGATGAGGATGCGGATGTCGTCGACGGCGCGACGAAGGGCTTCGGCTACTTGGCCGGGAGCCGCGAGGTCTTGCTCTACCATGACGAGGATCGAGGCGAGCTGGCCGCCAAGGCCATCATCCATCTCTCGGGTCATTCGTTCTCGCTCCAACAGGAGCAGTTTTTCCTTTTCGGTAGTCAGCCGCTCTGCTGCCTCCAGCCGGTATTTCCGATCCGAGCGGTTGCGCTGCTCGACGACCGCGGCGAGTGTGAAGGCCGTGAGCCCACTGAACATCGAGTATGGCCAAAGCATGAGCATCGCTTCGGTCGTCGATCCAGTGACGTAGGGGCCGGATCCTACGCCGGTCGCGATCATGGCGATCAAGACAATCAGAAACGAGGCGATCGTGGCCCCTCGCGGACCAAGTCGGGTTCCGGCCCAGACAAGCATAGGAAATGGCGTCACAGCCACGGCGAAACTCATTAGGCCAAAATTGGGTCCGAAGAAGGCGCCAAGGCTCGTCGTGAGCACCAATGCCAGTACGAACCAGGTCTCGAACCTGCGGGCCAAGGACCCCCACGAGGGCGTTCCATACACCAACATCAACAAGACCGGGGTCAGGACCAACACACCGCCCATGTCACCCATCCACCAGATCAGCCATACGATCCCCAAGCGAGAGGGATCGGTGTCCCCGGAGAGGATGGTGCTTGTCACGCCAATCGTTGCGCTGATCATCGTGCAACCGAGCACGCCAATCACGAAGAAGGAGGTTCCATCCTGCAGGCGTTCCAAGTTTGGCCGAAAGTCAGCCGCTCGCATGAGCAGGGTCACGCCGATCACGGCTTCGAGTGTACTTCCGACCGCGATTCCCAATTTGGCGGTCCATCCAATCTGTAGAACCAGGTTGACCAGCAGCGATCCAATCAGGACGCCTGGCCACAAGCGGCGACCAAAGATGATCAGCGCCGCGAGCGAGAGCCCCACCGGTGGCCAGAGCACCAGGGTGACCGTGTCCTGGTGGTAGGTGAATTCCAGACCAAGTCGGCCAGCGATAAAATAGAGAAGCGTGAGTAGCGAGACTTGCCAGACCCAGGTCCGGAGGTCTAGAGGACCAGGTTGGAACTTTTCTCGGATCGCTCGGGCCACGACGGATAGCTTACAAGGGATCAGTGTCACACGCGCCCGGCAGCTTGTAGAGGTCAACTGGCAAGTGGATCGCCTTGGCCTGCGAAGCGCTGGGTATCGTTTGCGTTCGGACTCTTGCGTGAAAGGGGAATGGTCACCTTGACTTGTGTCCCCGATCCGGTGTCTTCGATTCGAGTTTCAGCTCCAAGTTCCTTGGCGCGTGATTTGATGTTGTTGATTCCGCGGCCGCCTATCGTCCGATCTTCTGGCAACCCGCGTCCATCGTCACGGATTGAAACCTGCAAGGGTCCCGTCTCGTGATCGCCCAACGTAATTCTTACGGCTATGGCGCTGGCGTCCGCGTGGCGCAATGAGTTTGTGACCGCTTCTTGGATGATTCGCAACACATGGAGTGCGTCTTCGGCAGCAAACATGTCGTGCTCGATGCGGTCATCGACGTGCCACGAGAGTGTGATCCCGTTTCGTCCCAATAGAGGATCGAGCCGATCGCGCAACTTGCCAAGGGATGCAGGTAGATTGCCCGTCGCGGGGCCTAGGGAATCGATGACGATTCGGATGTCGTCGATGGCGCGACGAATCGCTTCTGCGATTTCGGGGGGGGAGGCGAGGCCGCGTTCGACCATCGCAAGAATCGAGACGATCTGACCGCCGAGGCCATCGTGCATCTCTCGGGTCAAGCGTTCGCGCTCCAGGAGCAGCATTTTCTGTTTCTCGGTGTGCAGCCGCTCCGTTTCCTCCAGCCGGTACCTGCGTTCGGCTGCGTTGCGTTGTTCGACGACCGCCGCGAGCGCAAAGCCCGTGATTCCAATCAGCATGGCCCAGCTCCACAAGAGGAGCATCGACTCGGTCTGCGTGCCAAGGATGAATGGACCATTGCCCGAGACGGTGGCGGCTGTGGCGATCAGGATCATGATGAACGAGGCGGTCGTGGTCGCTCGCGGGCCGAGCCGGGTGCCAACCCAGACGAGCACCGGCACGGCGGAAACGCTCACCGAAAATCCCAACAAACCCAGATCGGGGCCAAAAAAGGCGAAGAAGCTCGTCGCGAGTAGACAGCTGAGCGCGAACCATGTCTCTTTTCTCCGCACGAGGGATTTCCACGACGGACTTCCGTCAACCAACACCAGCAGCATTGGTGTCATCACCAACGCGCCGCCCAGGTCGCCCAACCACCAATGGGCCCATAGCTCTGCCCGATCGCCGGCATTCACGAAGCCAAAGACATAGTAGGCGCCAACACCGACCGTCGCGCTGATCGTGGTGCAGCCGAGAGCGCCGATCAGCAAGAACGAAATCACATCTTTCATGCGCTCGAGGCTCGACCGGAAATCGGCCACGTGAACGAGAAGTGCGGCACCCACGACGGCTTCGAGGGTGTTGCCGATCGCGATGACCAACGCCGAGGGAAGATTGGCGGCCGGATTGCCGAGGTTGACGATCAGGGCTCCGAGGAAGACGCCCGGCCACAATCGTTGGCCGAAGAGCAGGAGTGCGGCGAGCGAGATACCGGTGGGCCCCCAGACCAGGGTCACGCCCTCCTTGAAGCTGGCGAGTTGCATTCCGAAGGTACCGCTGACGAAATACGCGGCGGTCAACAAGGACACCCGCCAACCCCAGGTCCAGAGGTCGTCCCGTCTACTCACATCGCTCGTCGTCAAGGAAGACTCCACTTCTAGAAGATTAACCGATACTCATGAGTCTGTTAGAATGCCGAAAATTGGAGAGCAATGATGAAGCACAGAAGGCTTGGCAAGAGCGCGATCTACGTCTCGGATATTTGTATGGGGACGATGACTTTCGGCTCCCAGGTCGACGAGAAGATGTCCCATCGAATTCTCGATCAGTCTGTCGACGCTGGAATCAATTTCATCGATACAGCTGAAAACTATCCGGTCCCGCCCGATACGAAATGGGTCGGCGTGACCGAGGAGATCGTCGGCCGCTGGCTCAAGACAAAGGACCGCGATTCGATCATTCTCGCGACGAAAGTCTCTGGTCCGAGTCACGGCTGGGTCAAATCATCCCAGCGTGCGGGCATGACCGCAGTCGATCGACATAACATTACGCGTGCGCTCGAGGCCAGCCTCAAGCGATTGGGTACGGACTACGTTGATCTCTATCAGACCCATTGGCCAGATCATGGAACCGGTTACGACGAAACGATCGAGACACTCGATGAACTCGTGGCGGATGGAAAGATCAGGATCATCGGCTGCAGCAATGAGTCGAGTTTTGGGCTGATGAAAAGTATCGAAGCCTCGAGCCGTCTCGGGATGGCCCGTTACCAGACGATCCAGAACAATTTCAGTCTGAACAACCGGCGCTTCGAGGATGAATTGGCCCAGGTCTGTCGTCATGAAGGCGTGAGCCTGATTCCCTATTCGCCGCTTGCCGGGGGTGTGTTGTCCGGGAAGTACCAGAACGGCCAGACGCCCCATGGTGCCCGCTTCTCTCGGTATATCGAGATGGGCGGCCGACAGGCCGTCATGTCCCAACGCTTCGTCAATGAAAAGTCGTTGGCTTCGACCGAGCGTTTCATGGCGATCGCGGCGGAGGCTGAGATGTCCGTGGTTACGCTGGCAACGGCCTGGTCGAAGCAGCACAACTTCGTCGCTTCGACGATCGTTGGCGTGTCTCACGAGAACCAGTTGGCGGAAATCTTCGCGGCCAGCGAACTCGTCCTGGATGACTCGGTGATGAAGGCCGTGACCCAGGTGACGCGGGAGATTCTCTATCCGATGGGCTGATGGGTCAGGCGCCTAGCTCGTGGGTTGCCTGTTTGCTCGCAGTGCGCGCAAAAAACGCTCGAGGCGGTCGAGGTTTCGCGCGCCCAGGCGAAGCAATTGTTTTTCGAAGGGCGGCAAGGTCTCGTAACTCGGATCCTTGTATTCGTAGAGCACCTTCGACTGCACGAGTTCCTGGCCGATCGAATCGCGGGGCGTTGCCGCGATGCGTTCGATGGCCTCGTCGAGCGCCTGCCCGGCGGACAACGGACTTCCCAATTCCTGGAAGGCCGTATCGAGCAGCGGGTCGATCGTCCACAGGAATCGGGCCGCGGCTTCGGGGTCGACCGCCTCGAGTAAGTCGAGCAGGGCATCGAAGCGCAAGCGGTTTCGCGGGTCGGCATAAAGTCGACCCTCACGTTCAACGACTTCGAATCGCCCGGCAGGCTTCAGGAAAGCGAGCGGCCGGCGTGCCAACTCACCGCGCGTAGCATTGTCTGCGAAGACCGCGAGGTCCCGTACGAGATCATCCTGCGACACCCAATCGGAGGGAAGGCGGAGTGGCTCGAGTTCGTTGCGCACGAAGGGGTCGCTGTCAGCCAAGGCGGGGAGGATGACGGCGGGCGTTGGCGTCGAGACGTTGGCCTCGGGAACGACCGGAGTCGGTTCGGGCAGTCGTTCGGCAGCTTCCCCTTCGACGATGGGTCGTCGTGGCAGGGGGCGCGCCACGCGCGTGGGCGCCTCAAGTGCTTCCGGAGTCGTGGTGTTTGTCGACGCGAGTTCGTTCTGGAATAGAAAGATCGCTGCGCCAGTGATGGCCAGGATTCCGATGACGATCATTCCCCATCTGGGCATGGATGCTTCTCCCTATTCCGTCATTCGACGCCTAAGAGGAGATAGGCGAGGAAGCGTTGATTGATGTCGCTGACGTATTTGACTGGCTCTGTTTTTCGCATGTCGAGCATGGCAAGTTCGACGTGTCGAAACCATTGGTCGGGGTCGAGGCCGAGTTGCGTTGCCCGGGAGCGAGCCCGGATGACGTTGCGTGGGCCGGCGTTGTAGGCCGCGAGGGCCAGTCGCAGGCGGTCGGGCTCCAAAATTTCAGGCTCCGAGTCGAAGTAGCGCGTCTTGATCCAGTGTAGATATTTGAGGCCCGCGCGAATATTATCACTGACGTTTTCTACGCCTTCGATGTCGGGGATATCGATATAGGGCTCACGGGCGGTTTTTGGCTTGATCTGGAAGAGGCCGACGGCCCCCCAGCGATTGTGGGCGGTTGGATCGAATCGTGATTCCTGGTACGCCATTGATGCAGCGAGTCGCCAGTCCAGGCCGAATGCTACCGCGTGTTCCCGGAAGAGATCGTCGTAGTCGGACAGGCGTGCGTCGTGGTCGCTTGCCAAGCGCTTAGCTAGCTGCCCTTCCGCTTCGAAGTATTTCTTGATCGCGATGTTGCCGAGCAGGGTGCCTTGCCCGTAGCGCCTCAAGAAGAGGTCGAGTTCTTCGGCGAGTAAAGTGGCTGCCGGCAACGTGGCCCAGGCGAGTTCACCGCCGCGACGCAAGGCGATCCCTGGCACGATGTAGAGGGAGTCCGAGATCCCCGTCGCCACCTCGGCCACGATCGAGTCCGCAACCGTATAGTCGAAGCGCCGTGCCGCGACGAGATCGAGGATGCGTTCCGTCGCGAGCTGCTTGTCGACGAATACGATGTCGATCGGATCGCGGCCGGACTTCTTCAGTTGACGATTGAGCTTCGCAAGGCTGTCTGCATAACTGCTGCTCCGGCGGATCGCCACTGTTCTTCCCGATAGATCTTCGATCGAATCGAGTGCGGGCGTCTCGTCGTGGGTCACCACGAGTTCGTCGACCCTTCGGTAGGGCGCAGAGAATCGAACCAACGCTGAACGCTCGGGCGTGACCGTGAGACGGGCGGCGATCAGATCTCCGACGCCGGCGAGCAAGAGTGGAATCAACTGGTCATCGTCGACGGGGATGAGTTCGAATTCGATGGACAGGCCGGCTTGATCCGAGGGATGGCGTTCGTTCAGGAATTTCGCGAAGGCGCGAACCATTTCGTATTGGTAGCCGCCGCGCTGGCCCCGGTGGATGAAGAAGTCGAAGGAATTCCGGGAGGTGAGCACGCGTAGATAGTGCTTCTCGGTCACCGTCTCGAGCGCGGCTGGATAGCGACCACCCACGCGCCGAACGGCTTCCTTCAAGGCCTCTGTCGCTTCCTGGTGTTCGTTAGGCGCCGACCCATCGTTCGCGGTGTGGACGCGCCCGGTCTCCGACTCGCCCGCCGAGTTCGGATCCGCCTCACATCCGATGATGGCGATCAAGAACGCCAGCAGACTCGAGGCGACAGCGCGGGGTCGGACGCGTCGAGTGCGCGAGGCAAGTGGCGCATCGCGTGTCCCGTCGGCACGGCACGCTCGGCATGTCGTCTGGTTCGTCAGCGCTCGAGCCTCACACTGATATGCTCGCGCACCCATTTCGGATCCCACCATTCGACCGGGTCGACATAGGTCGGGCCGACCAGGATCGCGAAGTGGAGATGGTCACCGCCGGCCAGCCCGGTGGCGCCCGAGAGCCCGAGCCGTTGTCCCTGCTCGACGGATTCGCCCTCGCGGACGTCGAGACGCGAAAGATGGCCATAGAGCGAGGCGACGCCGAGGCCGTGGTCGATGAGCACGCATTGGCCGTAGATTCCCAGATCGCCAGCGAAGCGAATCTGTCCGGCATTGGCGGCGGTCACGTCGGCGCGTGCATGGGAGGCCAGGTCGTAGCCGTAGTGGATCGCGCTCGAGATCGATTGGCCGTCGACTTTGTAGACGCGCGCATCGGCGAAGCGGCTCGTTACTTTGGAATTCGCGAGTTGCTTGAAGGCCCCGGACCAGAGTGGACGGGCGGCCGAATCCGCGAGTCGCTCTCGGATTTCGCGTTCATTGGCCTCGCGCAACTGAGTGTTGATCCGTTCGAAAGCGAGCACCGGGTCCTTGATGTCGATTCCTGCCGTGTGCGCCAACTCGGGCACGACCTGACTCAAGAAAGAGGCCGGTAGGTTGACGCTGCCACGCGGAAAGACATGGGGCTTCACGACGAGATTCCAACGCGCTCGCGACTCATTCCCGGCCCGGTCACTGGCGACGACCGAGACCGACGGGCCACGACCGGCATCGCGTTCGATGGCAAAGATCGCAACCTGTCTTTGCCAACGGCCGGCCGCCTCTTCTGCCGGCGAATCGAGCACCGGTTCTGCGCCGGGAAACGGATGGCCGGGATAGAAGAAGGTCCCGTTCTCACCCGTCACCTCGACACCGTGGCGCGCCGCCTCTTCCGACAGTTCGTAGACGACGGCGGCCGCACCGCCTTGATCGATATAGGTCAGGCCAGAGCGAACGGCGACCTTGGGCGCCACACGGTCGATCTCGATGGCCACTTCGAATTCGCCGACGTTGCCGCGCCAGGACCAGTCCTCGACTGTGACCCGGAGAATTACGTTTCCGTCGGCCAGGCCGAGGGCCTTTGCATCGAGCTGAATGGGGAGGGCGCGTTCGTGTTCGCGACTGCCATCGACCCAGGTGCCGGGAACCCTATCGTCGAGTAGGGGCGTCTCGTTCGAGCCATCGACCAGGATGGCGGTGACGCGTTTGATTCCCATTCCCTCTTCAGCGATCGCGATCGAGATCTCCAGCGGATCGCTTCCGAGCAGGACCGCCTCGGGGCCTGTTACGACGGGCGCCGTCGACTCCAGCCTGGACCAGGCCAGCACGCCGGACGCCACGATTGCGGCCAGCAAGGCCAACACAATGATAGAACGAAGACCCAACTCGATTCCCCCAATTCGATTCGCGATCGAGTCTAGCGTTCGTCACTTCGTATTGGGCTGCAGTTCCTCACTATGAGTCACCTTGGCCGACTCATTCTCAAGCAGGGCCGGTCGCGAATCGCCGCCTGCGAAGGATCGCGCCAATGAAATGATCGCGACCAGCGACCAGGTCCCTTCGAGCACGACGAAGGGCATGAAGCCGATGCCCCAGGAGGCGTAGGCGGCGATCGCGGCGCCGACCGCATTCAGGGCGGAGTAGAGGCGCGAACGAACGTCGAGCCAGCCCATGAGATTGGCGAAGAAGGCGCCCAACAGGATGGCGACACCGATCGATCCAACGAATTCCATGTTCTCTCCACTTCCCCTGCACCGCTTCGGGAATGTCCTGCGACGGTCTGCTAACCGCGAAACGAGATGTAGTCGTCGGCGATTTCGATCAAGCGATCACGGCCGAAACTTTCGTCGTGCCCACCATGAACGACGCGGACGGGAAGTTCGCGAAGTCGTTTCATCGTCTCGATATAGATCGGGATATCGCTTTCCGGAAGTTCGTCGAGCAGGGGCCCGTCGTAGATGGCATCCCCCGAAAAGAGCGTTCCGGTTGTTTCTTCCCAGAGCCCGACGCTTCCGCCCGAATGGCCGGGCAGGTGAAGGATCTCGAAACGCCGATCGCCCAGGTCGACGGCGTCCCCTTCCTCGACGAGCTGTGTGGCCTCTGCCGACTGGGTGCGAAACGAAGCGGGATCGAAACCCGCGTAGGGCAGGGCATCGACAAGGGCATCGCCTTCGATCGGCATGCCCATCTCCGCAAGCGCTGCAAGAAAATCCCTGGGCATCTGGTCGGTCGCGAGCGCACAGAATTCCTTGTAGTCCGCCATCAGCGGTGCTTCCAGGGTGTGCATCAAGCGGGTTTCGAATTCGTGGAAGCTGCCGACGTGGTCGTAGTGGATATGCGTGGCCAGGGCG
>CAZMFM010000046.1:0-39663 GCA_964565565.1 uncultured Spirochaetaceae bacterium
GAGAGGTCGATCTTTGGATTGACCTCGATCTGACCGACGCCCTGTTGCGTGATTTCGACCGGATCCTCGATCGTGATGATGTTCTTGTCGGGCCCGTTCACCTTGGCGAGTGCGGCATGCAGGGTCGTCGTCTTTCCGCTGCCGGTGGGTCCAGTGACGAGGAAAATTCCGTTTGGCCGTCGCATGATTCGATCGAGGGCGGCGAGTTGGACCGGATTGAAGCCGATCTTTTCGAGATCGAGGAGTTCCTGGGTATCGGGCAAGAGACGGAGGACGAGCCGTTCGCCGTGGGCGATCGGAACCGTCGAGAGGCGGACGTCGTAGTCGTGGCCGGCGATCTTGAGGCGAATCCGGCCGTCCTGGGGCAAGCGTTTCTCGGCGATGTCGAGGTTGCCCATGATCTTGATGCGGGAAGCGATGGCCGCCTGGAGCGAGCGGGGCAGGGGCTTCATTGGTTCGTAGAGCACGTCGTCGATCCGAAAGCGAACGCGGATTTCGTTTTCGAAGGGCTCGATGTGAATATCACTGGCGCGCTCTTTGACGGCGTGCTGGAGCAGTGAATTGACCAGTCGGATGATCGGCGCATCGTCCGTCGAGTCGAGTAGGTCTTTCGGCTCATGGGAGATTTCGGTGGCCAGCGCATCGAGATCGTCGTTCGCCTCTTCAGCCAATTGGTCCGTCGACGTGACGCCACGGTCGTAGGCGAGATTGATCGCTCGAAGGATCACGGACTCACGGGCCAGGACGAGCTCGATCTCGGCATCATCGAAGAGCAGGTGGAGATCATCGATCGGTGCGACATCGAGTGGGTCGGCGACGGCGACTCGCAGCACGCCTTCGCTCGCCCAGGTCAGGGGCAAGAGCCGATGTTGTTTTGCGAAGGTGATCGGGACGATCGGCAGCAAGGTCTCATCGACCTCGTCCGGGTCGATGTCGGAAACGACGGGCAAGCCCTGCTGGTGACCGAGAGCTTGCAGAATTTCGTCGGCGTTCAGAAAGCCTTCTTCAACCAATACGTCCGTGAGCCGCGTCTTGCTCTCGATCTGTCGGTTCCGTGCCTGCGCGAGTTGCTCGGGCGAAAGCCGAGTCTCCCGGACGAGAATCTCGCCGAGTTCGAGGCTCTGCGAGTGCTCGGCATGGCCATGGCCAGGTGCCGGCGCGCTCATTGCTCGCCTCTGCGCAGTACTGTAACCGAGGAGCTGTAGCCGTAGGCCGCATCGAGCGTTCCGGCTGCGCGTTCCGCTTCCCAGAGTTCATCGAAAGGCCCGATCTCGACCTTGAAGAGAATGCGCCCGTCCGTGTCGCTCGAAACGAGCGTCCCGTCGTAGCCTGCGTCGAGCAGCGTCGTCAGGGTTTTGGTTGCCTGGGACTCGTCCAGGAATGTGGCCACCACGACAGCGTATCGTTGAGCCTCCGACTGGGCTAGTTCTTCCGCCTCACGGGAGTGAGCGGCCTCTTCGTCGGCGTGCATCTGCTCGAGTTCGCGCATCCGTTCGAGCGGATAGCGCGAGCTGTGGGCCAAAATTCTCTGGGCGACAGAAGATCGTGCGGGTGCGTAGCGGTTTTCGTAGTCCGCCAGCTCGGGGTAGTCGTCTTCGTCGCCGAGTTCATCCTCGAGTTCCAGACGCTTGCGGATCGATTGTTCCTCGAGGTCTTCGGAACTGCGAACGATATGCGGCGTCAGGAAGATCAGCATATTGACCTTGCGCAGGGATTCGGATTTGGTCTTGAAGAGCCAGCCGAGGTAGGGGATATCCTTGAGATAGGGCACGCCGGCCACGCTGTCGGTAAAGGATTCACTGATCAGCCCGCCTATCACGACGGTTTCACCATCGTTGACCACGACGGTGTTTTCGACCTTGCGGCTCGACAGGGTCACGCCGACTGCTTCAACGTCGCCAGCCTGGGATTCAGTGACTTCCGTCAATTCCTGGAAGATTTGAAGCCGAACCGTATCGCCCTCACTGATCTGTGGTGTGACGCGCAGGGTGATGCCAATGTCTTGACGGTCGACACTGACCGATTGTCCAAGGGCGCCGTTGGTGTTGCCCACCGCGGCGTCGGTTCGTCCCGTGACGATCGGGATGTTCTGGCCGATTCGGATTTCGGCTTCCTCATTGTCGGATGTCAGGATGTGGGGAGCCGAAACGATATTCAGATCGCTATCGATTTCCGATGCATTGATTCCGATCGCGAGATTCGAGCCGTTCTTGTCCACCCCCGTACCCGGAACAAATGGGTCGTCACCACCGGCCGCCAATCGGACCGCGCGCCCGACCAATCCGCTCGTCTCAGGCGGAAGGCCCAGGGCGGCGGCGCCGGTCGAGAAAAACAAGTCCGTATCGCCGTTGATCAGTCGGAAGGCGACATCGAAACCGAGGTCAAGACTGTCTGTTACGTCGACTTCGACGATCAAGGCTTCGACCAGCACCTGGGGGCGGGAGACGTCGAGCTTTTCGATCACCAGACGCAGCGTCTCGTAGGCTTCCTTGCTGGCCTGGATGACGAGGGCGTTCGTGGCGGGATCCGCGGTGACCGTGACACCCTCTGCGAGCGGTGTCACCGTAGAACGCAGAGACTGAACGTTCGATGCCCCGCCGCCGGCCGCGCCGGAGCGCCCGCCGCCGCTGCGGCCCCCGGCTCCACTGAGCAGGGAGTTGAGCGTCTCCGACAATTCATCCGAGTCGGCGTGACGCAGGTAGTAGACGTGGATGCGTCCCCCGCCCGTGACTGGAATATCGAGTTTGCGCACCAGGCCGCGAATGTCGGCGAGTTGTTGTCTGGAAGACAGGACGAGCAGGGAGTTCGTTCGTTCGTCCGTCAGGATTCGAACCGTGGAGCCGGCACCCGACGTTCCGGTCCCGGCTGTTGGGCTGGCCGCCGTATTCGCGGTTCTTCGTCGTGCGCGCGTTCGACGCTGCGCGGCGGTCGCACCGCCGGCGCCGCCGCCCACCTCGGCGCCGTAGATTTCTGAGAGCTGCTCGCCCAGCGTATTGGCGTCGGCGAATTCGATCTTGATCACCGCGAGTTCCTGGCGGTAGCTCTCGACGTCGATGGCATCGAGAATCGAAAGCAGCCTTCGGATGTTGCTCTCGCTGTCGGTCACGATGATGGTGTTGGTGGCTGCGTACGCGACGAGCGATGCGTCTTTGGAGATCAGGGGCTTGATCGTCTGGGTGATCGTCGTGGCATCGATGAAGCGCAGTGGGACCAGGCGTGTGACGAAGCGATCGCGATTTCGCGAGGGCCGGCCGTCTTTGATCGTGTCGATGCTCGATTCCTTGACGTCGCGAATCGGAATGATCTTGTAGGTGTTCCCGGGACCGAGGACGAGCGAAAAGCCTTTGACTTTGAGGACGGATTCGAAGACCGCGAAGGCCTGGTCGATGGTCACCTCGGTCGGCGAGACGATCGTTACCCGACCGCGTACCCGGTCGTCGTAGATGAAGTTATAACCGGTCATGCGCGAGATCGTGTCCACCACGACCGGCAATTCGACGTCGCTGAAATCGAGCGAGACGAGCTCTTCCTCGTCTTCTCCAGCCAGCTCGGACTCCTGGGCCTGAGCGGGCTGCAGCCCAAGCGCGAGGACGAAGACGAAACCGGTCGCCAAGGCTGCGGCCAGGCGGATCAGCCGCGATCGGCGACAAAAAAGATGCGGGCGCACGCTTATCGCTGCTCCATGAGTTGATCGGCATCCGCCGACAGGGTGAGGGCGCTGCCATCGCGCAAGACTGCGGTTTCGATTTCGTCGGCGGTTGCGAGTTCGTCGAAGATCGCGTTGGTGGCACTGATCCGGTCGATGACGATGCCGTTGACCTCGGTGATGATGTCGCCGTTCTGGAAGCCGATTTTCTCGAAGAGGCTATCCGGTTTGATCGAATCGACAGTCATTCCGGCCATTTCGCCTTCGATGTATTTTGGCGTGATGCGTGCCGAGGACAAGACGCGCGCGATCCCTTCTTCGCCGCCTAGCTTTTCGAGACGGTCATTCAGGCTGGGCTTCTTGTTGGCGCTGCGATTTCGGCGGTTGCGACTGGACTTACGCCGTGGGCGGGCAGTGGATCGCGCGAGACCGTCCTGCTCATTCAAGATGAGCTCTTCAGGACGGCCGGCGTTGTCGAGGACGACGCGTGTGCGTTCGATGGCTTTGACCCGAACACGCGGATGGCCCTTGAGTGGGTCGCCCACGGCCACGATCATATGCTTCTTGGTCTTCGTATCTTCGATTGCGGCCCGAGAGCGATCTTCGACGCTGGCGGCGGCGGTGCCCAACAACTTCAATGGAAGTTTGGTCGCGGCTAGCGGAACGTCGGTTTCGACATCGACGTCCTGGCGGTCACCGACCAACTGAGCGCCGAAGAGGTTTCGTTCGAGAATCAAGGAGGGCGAAGCGCGAAGGACGTCGTCCTCTTGAAGCGGAGCCGCCGCGACGGCTACAGGCATCGGTTCGAGAACTTCAGAGCCGATTTCGGTCACCACGTTGGCCACGACGAAGCAGCTCATACCGAACAACGCTCCGTTCACCGCCATGATCAGCCAGGCACCCATTTACGCTCTATTTCCCTCAGACAATGGCCAGTGTCGCGATGCGTCGACCGCGACGGTTGCCCGCGACGTCAGCAGATTCCGCAGCGCCGAAAGGTGATTTCTCAGGCGATCCGCTCGCTTGATGCGAAGATTTGATTCGGAGGTCTGCCGAGATTCTTCGACCGGCCGAAGAACTCATCCAATATAGCCAGACCCCTTCGCCATCTCCAATCAAACCATCGGAATTTCAGGCGGTTACTGGATATACGTGATCCCGCCTACCAGATTCTTATCGGCGTGTTGGGCCGATAGCTTGTGGACCCCAGCGGCACTTTGAGGGTTCAATGTTCGCGCTTCTAGTCGTTCCAGGACGGTCGGAGGGGAATGCCCGCGCATCTGACGGAAATTTCGTGAGCCCCGGCACCAACAACTGCTGAAAAGCGCTGTCAGCGGATTGACACCGGTCCGCTGGGGCCCACGTTTCGCGTCCATTCAAAGGCAGTGGCACCCATTCTGGGCCGGCTGCGAAGAGCAGATGAGGCGAAGATTCATGGCAGATTCAGGAAAGATCATCGGAATTGACCTTGGTACGACGAATTCCGTCGTGTCCGTCATGGAGGGCGGACAGCCGACCGTGATTGCGAACGAGGAGGGGGGGCGCACGACCCCGTCCATCGTGGCGTTCACCGATGAAGGCGAGCGACTGGTTGGCGCCATCGCCAAGCGGCAGGCCGTGACGAATCCAGAGCGAACGATCTATTCGATCAAGCGTTTCATGGGTCGTAGGCTCGATGAAGTTCCAGAAGAAACGAATCTCGTTCCGTACAAGGTCGTGGAGGGCAAGGACGGAACCGCTGCAATTTCAATCGACGACCAGTCCTACGCGCCGCCCGAGATTTCGGCGATGATCCTCGGCAAGCTCAAGACGGCTGCCGAAGCCTACCTCGGCCACTCGGTCAGCGGCGCGGTGGTCACGGTTCCCGCCTATTTCAATGATGCTCAGCGTCAGGCGACGAAGGATGCCGGAAAGATCGCCGGCCTCGACGTCAAGCGAATCATCAACGAGCCGACCGCGGCGGCACTCGCCTACGGACTCGACAAGAAGGACGACGAGAAGATCGCGGTTTTCGACTTCGGTGGTGGGACGTTCGATATCTCGATTCTCGAGGTCGGAGAAAACGTCGTCGAGGTGAAGGCGACCAACGGTGATACGCATCTCGGCGGTGACAATCTCGACCATCGCGTGATCGAATATCTCGTCGACGAATTCAAGAAGGATCAAGGCATCGATCTGCGAAACGATCCGATGGCCGTACAGCGACTTCGAGAGGCGGCCGAAAAGGCCAAGATTGAATTGTCGACGGCCCAATCGACGGACATCAATCTTCCCTACATCACGGCGGACGCGACGGGTCCGAAGCATCTCACGCTGAAGCTTTCCCGCGCGAAATTCGAACAATTGATCGACGATCTCGTGGATCGAAGCCTTGAGCCTTGTCGGATGGCACTTTCGGATTCGGGCCTTTCGGCCAGTGAAATCGACGAAATCGTTCTCGTCGGCGGATCGACGCGTGTGCCGCTGGTTCAGCGAAAGGTGGCGGAACTCTTCGGCAAGGAGCCCAATCAGACGGTCAACCCCGACGAGGTCGTTGCCCTCGGTGCCGCGATTCAGGGCGGCGTGTTGGCCGGTGATGTCAAAGACGTCTTGCTGCTCGACGTGACGCCGTTGTCGTTGGGTATCGAGACACTCGGCGGTGTCATGTCGAAGTTGATCGAACGCAATACGACCATACCGACGAAGGCACAGCAGACTTTCTCGACGGCTTCGGATAACCAGCCGCAGGTCGAGATTCGTGTCCTTCAGGGCGAGCGCGAGATGGCGACGGACAATCGCGAGATTGGTCGCTTCATCCTCGACGGGATTCCGCCGTCGCCGCGTGGTGTGCCACAGGTCGAAGTTACTTTCGATATGGATGCGAACGGCATTCTCTCCGTGAGCGCGACCGATAAGGCTTCCGGCAAGGAACAGTCGATTCGAATCGAAGGCAGCGGCGGGTTGGATACCGGCGAGATAGACCGGATGGTGAAGGAGGCCGAGGCGAATGCGAGTGAGGATGCGGGTCGTCGCGACGGGATCGAGAAAAAGAACCAGCTCGACAGCCTCATCTATCAGGCCGAAAAGATGGTCGCCGACAACGCCGAGAAGCTCGAAGATGCAGACAAGTCCGCACTCGAGACGGCTATTTCGGATGCCAAGGGCGATCTCGAGTCGGGTGATGCGGCGAAGCTCGATGCCGCAAAGCAGAGGCTCGAAGGCGAACTGCACAAGGTGGCTGAAAAACTCTATCAGTCCGAAGCGGCTGCCTCGGAGGGGGCAGCGCCGCCGAACGCGGACGGTTCCGGGGATTCTTCCGGGCAGGGCGGAAGTCGCGACGATGACGATGTGATCGACGCGGAGTTCACCCAGGAGAACGACGATTCCTGAGAAAGGTCGCCCACATCCTCTGGTCGAACTCTATGGCGAGTTCCCCGATCGCCTGCGTGGGGATCGCTGGCAGCCCTCGGCGGATGTCTTCGAGACGGCGGCTGAGATTGTCGTGCGCTTCGAAGTGGCGGGTGTTCGAGGCGAAGACCTGCGTGTGAATGTCGAGGGTACGGTTTTGCGCCTTCGGGGTGTGCGCCGCACGCCGTCGTCGGACGCCATTGATCGGCTGCAGCAAATGGAAATCTCGTTCGGTCCCTTCGAACGTGAGATCGCCATTCAAGCGGTATTTGATACGGACACCGTGCGGGCACGACTTGAGGATGGATTCCTGGAAGTGCGAATTCCGAAACGGAGTCCCGATCGGCGTACGCTCGAGATCGAATCTGAGTAGCGTTCGATCAAGACAGTGCTGGACCCATGCTGAGATCGTGAATTGTGTGATGCCGAGGCGGAAGAGTTGATGGAAGACGAGGGAAAAATCGAGGAGAAGCTCGGCGGGATGGAGATCCAGGTCGGAAGCGGGCCCGAGGACGATTCCGAGGAGCTGACGGAGCTGCCGGAGGAGTTGCCCGTTCTGCCTTTGAAGAACACGGTGCTCTTCCCCTATCTCCTTTCCCCGCTGCTCGTGAACACGCCTGCTTCACAGCGCTTGATCGACGACGTGCTTTCGAGACCCGATCGCCTGATGGTCTGCACCGCGGTCAAGCGAGACATGCAAGGGCCTCCCGGACCGAATGACGTCTACGCCGTCGGGACGGTGTTGCGCATCGTCAAGATGCTGAAGTTTCCGGATGATTCGTATCGGTTACTGGTGCAGGGTGTCGCGCGTGTCGCGTTAGGGCAGTTTACGTCGGAAGATCCCTTTCTGTGCGCCGAGATCAAACGGATCGAAGAGACCGGAGAGGACGACGATTCGGTCGAAATGACGGCGCTCGTTCGCAGTGTCGCGCAGCAATTCAGCACCCTGGTCTCGGAGAGCTCTCGGCTTTCGGATGAGCTTCAAGTCCTCGTTGCCAACCTCGGTGACCCTTCGAAATTGTCAGACCTCGTCGCATCGAATCTCGACCTCGACGTCGCGGGGAAACAGCTGATCCTCGAAGCGAGTCATGTCGGCATTCGATTGAAATTGGTGCTCGATCAGCTCTCGAAGGAGACCGAGGCGCTTCAGATCGAAACAGAGATCAAGCAGAAGGTCCAGAACGAGATGGGCAAGACGCAGCGCGAGTACATGCTGCGTCAACAGCTCGAAGCCATTCGTCGCGAACTCGGCGAAAGCGAGGACGACGAAGAGGAAGTCGAGCGATTGCGCACGGAGATCGAAGCGGCGGGAATGCCCGAGGAGGCGCTCAAGCAGGCCACGCGTGAGTTGGAGCGTTTTGCCCAGACGCCCTCCGCGGCTGCCGAACACGCGGTGATTCGGAATTATCTGGAATGGGTCGTTGCGCTTCCCTGGAGTGAAGTCTCCGAGGACCGGCTCGACGTCCAGGCGGCGCGGGAAATCCTCGACGAAGACCACTTCGGACTCGAGAAGATCAAGGATCGGATCATTGAGTATATAGCCGTCCTTTCCCTGAAGCGGGATCTGAAGGGACCGATCCTTTGCTTCATTGGGCCACCGGGAACCGGTAAGACTTCCCTTGGCAAGTCGGTTGCGCGCGCGCTCGGGCGCGAGTTCGTTCGTATCTCGTTAGGCGGCGTGCGCGACGAGGCCGAAGTTCGCGGCCATCGTCGAACCTACGTCGGCGCTCTGCCCGGTCGCTTCATACAGGGGTTGCGCAAGGCGGGTACCCGCAATCCCGTCATCGTGCTCGACGAGATCGACAAGGTGGGGGCGGATGGTCGGGGTGATCCGTCTTCTGCGTTGCTCGAAGTGCTCGACCCCGAGCAGAACTCCGAATTCAGCGATCACTACCTCGAGGTCCCCTTCGACCTTTCGCAAGTGCTCTTCATTGCGACCGCCAATGTCATGGACACCGTCCCGGCGGCGCTCCGCGATCGAATGGAAGTGATCGACTTGCCCGGCTATACGCTGGAAGAAAAATTCGAGATCGCTCGAGGCTTTCTCATCCCAAGGCAGATCGAACGAAACGGGATCGGGACTGTTGGTTTCGAATTGACCGATGCCGGGCTGCGCAAGATCATCGAGAGTTACACGCGCGAAGCCGGGGTGCGTAGCCTCGAACGGGAGATCGGCGCCGTCTGCCGCAAGGTGGCCCGGCGCGTGGCCGAGGCGGGACCCGAGGAGAAGCTCGAGGTCGTGATCGACGAAGCGCAGGTGATGAAATTGCTCGGCCCGATCAAGGCCGAGCCCGAGCTGGCGGAAGACGACGCGGCGCCCGGCGTGGCGGTCGGGTTGGCCTGGACACCGAGTGGTGGCGATATCCTCTTCATCGAGGCCACGCAGATGGCCGGGAAGGGTGAGCTCAAACTGACGGGATCGATGGGCGAAGTGATGCGTGAATCCGTGGAGGCGGCGCGATCCTGGTTGCGCAATCACGCGGATTCCTTTTCGTTGGATGCGGACTCCTTCGATGTTCACGACCTCCATATCCATGTACCGCAGGGAGCAGTGCCCAAGGACGGGCCATCGGCCGGGATCGGCATGGTCTCTTCTCTGGCGTCCCTCTTGACCGGGCGATCGACGATTCCACGTGTGGCGATGACGGGTGAGATCACACTTCGAGGAAAGGTTCTTCCGGTGGGCGGTATCAAGGAGAAGGTTCTGGCGGCCAAGCGCGCTGGGATCGAGCGGGTGGTGTTGCCCGAACGCAATCGAAGAGACATCGAGGAAATCGCGCCGAAGCTTCTCGACGGGCTCGATTTGCGATTCGTCAGTACGATTGATGAAGCGTTGCAGTACACCCTCTGCGAGGCGCCGGCCAACTGAATCCTGGAGTGTGCATTGTTTCGACCTCTGAATCTCTTGCTGTTCATCCTTTTGATATCGCTGGCCACGGGTTGTGTGACCCGATCCACTTTTGATGAGCTGGCGCTCGAGCATGGCCGGACGGTTGGGGAGCGGGACGTCCTCGTCGCTGAGGTTGAAAGGCTGCAGATCGAACGGGATAGTTTTGAAGAACAATTTCTCGGTGCCCAGGAATCGTACGAAGATGAACGGGTGACTCGCACGACCCTGGCCTCGAACCTCGCCCGGGTCGAAGAGCAGGCGACTCGACTGGACAAGGATCTGGGCAAAGAGCGGGTCGCCCGTGTCCAGGCCGCAGCGGCTTTGGCGGAGCGTGAGAATCAACTCGCCTCAATTCAATCGACCTACGGCGAACTCGTTTCGGATCTCGAGTCGGAGTTGTCCGCTGGGCAGATCGAAATCGAGCGTCTACGTGAAGGGCTGCGCTTGAACGTCTCGCAGGATGTGCTCTTCGCTTCGGGTTCCGCGACGCTCGACCGGATCGGGCGAGACGTCCTGGTGAAGGTGGCTGGCAAGCTCAAGGGATTGGGGGATTTCATCGAGGTGCGTGGTCATACCGATGACCAACCGATGAGTCGGGCCCTGGCGAAACGCTTCCCCTCGAACTGGGAACTCGCAGCGGCTCGCGCCGCGAGCGTGGTGAGATTGCTCGAAGAGGAGGGCGTGCCCGGGAATCGCCTGGCCGCTGTTTCACTTGGCCAGAACGATCCGATGGTGCCCAACGACTCGGCAGAGAATCGTGCACGCAATCGGCGCATCGAGATTCGCCTCGAACCCGCCGCCCCCGTCCCGTCCCCCGCTGCCTCGAATACGGCGAACTGAATCGTTCATGTCAGAAGAACGAGGGGCGTCGCTCGGTTCCTTGGCGAGTCGCGCAGCCGTCCTTTTCTCCCTGATCGTTCATGGCGCATGGACCTATTTCGTTCATAGGATGGTCCGCCGAGATTGGTTGCGGCGAGATCAAGCGTGGCTCGACGCTCGCTATCGCGGTTTCGCCGCGCGTTTTGTTCGAATCGCGATGAACTACCGCGCGGGGCTGATTAAATTGGGTCAGGTTGCGAGTCTGCGTGTCGACGTGATTCCCGATGTCATGACGGCGGAGTTGGTGAAGCTTCAAGATCGCGTTGCCGCACACCCCTTCGACGAGATCGCTTTTCAGATCGAACATGAATTCGGTCGACCGGTAGACGAAATCTTCGCGTCCATTGAAGCCGTTCCGGTTGCATCGGCGAGCCTCGGGCAGGTTCATCGCGCCCGCGACTTCAGCGGTCGCGACCTTGCGGTCAAGGTGCTCTACCCCGGAATCGAACGGTCGGTGGCGATCGATCTCCAGATGGTGAGGCTGGCGCTGTGGCTGTTCAATCCACTGGTGCCCCCGGATCTGATGTCGATCTATGGGCAGCTCGCGAGTTCCTTGCGTGGAGAGATGGACTATCGGCGAGAGGGAAAGGCCGCGGAGCGCGTCAAGGAGAACCTATCTCGCGACCTGGAACTCTTTTCCCATCTTCGCATTCCCGAAATCCATTGGGAGACATCTTCGAAGCGCGTTCTCTCGATGGAGTTCATTGAAGGCGACAAGATCAACGACGCCGACGCCCTCGAAGCGCGAGGCATCGACGTCCAGGAGGCCGTCGAATGGGCGACGCGGGCGTTCTTGCACCAGATGTTTCGTGACTATTTCTTTCATTGCGACCCCCATCCCGGCAACCTGCTCGTAGATCGGGACGGCAAGGTTGCGATCATCGATTTCGGAATGAATCAAAGCATCGAGCCCGAATTGATGGACGGGATCCGGTCGAATGTGCTGGCGGCGGTTACGCGAAACGAAGCGTTGTGGGTCGACAGCATGATTCGGGTCGGAATCATTCGCTCCGAAGATCGCGAGTCGGCCCGGGAACTCGCGCGAATTTCCTTTGATCCCGCCTACTTCAACTTGACGCCGAAGGAACTGACAGAGATCGACTTCGGAGATTATTTTGAGAAGATGAGGGGCCATCTTTGGATGCTCAAGAGTTTTCGACTACCGGAGGGTCTGGTGGCCTGGGGACGCGCCTTTTCGCTTCTCTACGGTCTGGCCGCAGAATTGGCTCCCGGCATTCGCCCCCTGGATATCGTCGGCCCCTATGTGCTCGAATTCCTGCAATCCTCGCCGCCCACGGGCAGTGGGGATTCAGGTGGCCGGACCACGGCGGGCTCGTAGTCGTGTTAGCCTGACCGAGCGTGGCGAGGGTGCGGGTGTTTGAGCGTGTGCGCACGGGATGTGTCCAGAAAGCAATTTGCGGAGAGGAAACGAATGGCGATTGATGGGGACGAATTTCGGACGGCCATGGGCTCCTGGCCAAGTGGTGTCACGGTCGTAACGGCTCGCGCCGGAGACCAGATTCATGGCATGACGGTTTCTGATTTCAGCGGTGTGTCGCTCGATCCGCCACTGGCGCTGGTCTGCGCGGCGAAGAATTCGGTGACGACTGGCTTGATCGAAAAGGGCCGGTGTTTCGGTGTCAACGTCTTGAAGTCCAATCAAGATGCCGTGTCGAATCGATTCGCATCCAAGAAGGACGAGTTCAAGCGATTCGATGGGGTCGAAACTTTCGAAGGGACGACCGGGGCGCCGTTGCTTCGGGATGCGCTCGTCAATCTCGATTGTCGGGTGATTGCCATTCACGAAGCCGGCGACCATGTGCTGTGTGTCGGGGAGATCGAGCAGGTACAGGTCAACGAGGGTGAGCCACTGGTCTTTTTTCGTGGCGGCTATGGCCGCTTCAAGTCGACTTCCTGAGCCCTGAACATGGACCTCGTTCGATTCATCGCCTACTCGGACTATCTTTGCCCCTGGTGTTGGAATGCGTCCCGTCGCCTCGAGGGATTGGTTGCTGAATACGAGGGCCGAGTGGAAATCGAATGGCGAAGCTACTTGCTTCGCCCCGAGAAAAAAGTCGGTCGGGACCTGGATCGATTTCGGCAATACACGGAAAGCTGGATGCGTCCGGGGGCCGAGCCCGACGCGGGCGCTTTTCGAGTCTGGTCTTCGATGGAGGGTCCGCCGACACACAGCCTACCACCTCATCAAGTCGCCAAGGCGGCCGCACGCGTCTCCGCTACGGCCTTTCGAAGGATTCACGATCGTTTGATGACGGCCTATTTCGCAGACAATCGAGACATCTCGAACTTCGACGTCCTTCGTTCGATCTGGCGGGAAGAGGAATTGCCGGAGGAGGCCTTCGAGGCGTCACATCTCGACGAGATCCGTACTCAGATTTTTGCTGAATTTGAGGAGGCTCGTCAGCTGGGCGCGACCGGGGTGCCCGCGCTGCGACGAGCGGACAACGAGGCGGTGATCGTGGGGGCCCATCCTGAGGCACTCTACCGACGTTGGATCGAGAAGAGCCTCGCCGAGTGATCAGGAGGGCTGGTCGGGATCGTCCGGCTTGTCTTCCAGTGGGCTCGCGGGCGGCGGGCAAGTCGGAAGCTCCAGCACAAGCGTCGTGCCGACGTCCTTGACGTCCTCGATTCGGAGTTTGCCACCGTGTTCCGTCGCAATCCCGTGGACAACGCTGAGGCCCAGGCCGGTTCCGCCCACGTGTTGCTTCGTCGTATAGAAGGGCTCGAAGACTCTCAATCGGTCCGAATCGGCAAGGCCGGGGCCGTTGTCTCTGACCTCGATCAGGGCGAGTTGCTCGTGTGGATGCTCGCGTACGCTGACCTCGATCCGTCTCGCGCCAGATTCGATTGCATTGCGAACCAGGTTGACGACGGCCTGCTCGATCTGGATGGGATTGACGTTGGCCCATAGCGAATCTTCAGAGGGGCCGATGATGATTCGCGCCGCATGCTCCTGCGCGAAAGTGTTGGTGAGTTTGATCGAGCGCCTGACGACATCGTTGAGCTCGGACTTCCACTTCCGGGTGGGTTCGTCCCTCGAAAATTGAAGGACGCTGCTCACGATATTGCCGCAGCGCTTGGCTTGCGCGACGATCGTTTCGAGGGAGGCGGTGGTCTGGTCCTCCCCGTCAGGGTCGTTGCGAACGAGTTGTGCGAGCTGCGCCGCGGCCAGGATCGAGCCGACCGGATTGTTGATCTCGTGCGCGATGCCCGCAGCGAGGGTGCCGATCGAGGCAAGTCGTTCCGAAGCGTGAAGCTGGGCTTCGGATTCCATCAGGGCATCAGTCGCGCGCTGACGCTCATCGATTTCCCGGACGAGATGATGATTCGCGGCGAGCAGCCGGGCGGTGCGTTCATTGACGCGCTGTTCGAGTGCCGCCGCGTGTCGTTCGAGGGCTTCGTAGGTGCGTGCGTTGTCGAGGGCCATGGCGATCCAGGGGAGCAGTCGTTCGAGCAGTGCCTCATTCGCCGCCGCGTCCTCGTTCTTTGCATGCCAGACCTTGAGCGTGCCGAGGGGTTGCGAAGCCGCCTCGAGCAGCAAACAGCGACTCGGATTGTGTTCCCTTATGCCGGCGTAGCGAATCAGTCGCGGATCGACTGCCGCAGTCTGCTCGACCTCCTCGGGAACGACCTCCGTGCGGAAGAGTCGTAACTCGACGCCGAGGATTCCGAGCTCTTCCGACATGATGCCAATCAGGACGTCGACCACGCTAGATAGGTCAATATGCTCGGCAAGGCGTTGGCCGATCGCGTTCACCTGGGCAAGATCAGTCGCTTGAGCCGAAATCAGCTTGTGTGCCGCGCGGAGATCCCGGTAACTGCCTTCGATGGCGGATTGTTGATTCTCGAGTTCGCGAAGCATGGAAGGAAAGGCGATCCGGGCGCGGATCGCACGAAAGATCTTGCCTAGTCGGCCGGAACTCGCGGTTCGGGGATGAATCGTATAGGTGGCGCGCCGAGGCTCGAGATCGATCTCGACGTCCGAGTAGCCATGGCCTAACGCGACCGGGGCCGCCGCGAGGCAGCCCTGAAGCATGTGGAAGAAGGCGGGGCAGTCGCCGTATCCGTCCTGGATCGTGAGCCTTTGGATGAGTGTTCCATCTTCTCGTTCGGCCATCGTCGCATTCACCATGGGGATCAGGCTCGGCCCCATCCAGCGTGCGCCCATGATGTAGATGTCGCGCGGATGTGAAAGTGCGCGACCGACATGTTGGAACATCTTGAAGTTGTCAGTGGCGATGTTGTCTTCACCAAATTGCCGAAGCACTTCAGGGTCCCCGAGCTGGCGCTCCACCCGGTTGAGGATCTCGGTGAAGGTCTCCCAGGAAATCTGGTTGGAGGGATTGGAGATGGTCTTCGCGTCGACGCTTAGCCCGGCAGTGAGATCGTCGAGCGAGAGCGGGCCGGTGCGCGCTCCGTCGATGATGACGCCGAGTGCTCGGCAAGATACGCCGTTCATCGTTCCTCCCGAACCAACTTGTCTCCGAATCGATGCCGTATGAGAACGAGTCTAGCTCTTCATATTCGATTCGCTCCAGCCGACTCGGGGACGAAATCGGCTCGACCAGCGAAATTCAAGATAAAGAGCATCAAGGCGACCAGCGAAGATCCCGAAGCAACATGAACAGAATCTTCCAACTCCACGATTCTTCGCCAAATTGCGACGGGGGACCATGCAGAGTCAACGAAAGCGCGTTGCGTTTCTCGATCGATTGGTCGAGACGGCGATTGGCCTGGGCCTCGCTCATTCCGAGTCCGAAGATGAACGCGCCGACGGCCGTCATGTTCAGATACGCGGGCGAAAGCTCCTGAATTTTACGTCGTGTAGTTATCTCGGTCTCGAGCTGGACTCGCGGTTGATCGAGGCTTCGATCGAAGCCACGCGGCGATATGGAATTCAAATGAGTTCGTCGCGGGCCTATCTCTCATCCCCGCTCTATACGGAATTCGAAAAGTTGGTGGAGGAAATCTTTCAGGCCTCCGTAGTCGTTGCGCCCACGACCACCCTCGGGCATCTGTCTGCCCTGCCTGTCCTGGTCAGCGAAGAAGATGCGATCGTGATGGACCATCAGGTCCATAACAGCGTGCAGATGGCTTGCAAATACGTCCAGGTCGCGGGTACGCACGTCGAACTCGTTCCGCATAACGACATGGAGCGACTCGAAGAGCGCGTCGCCGAACTCTCGAGGAGCCATCGGCAGGTCTGGTACATGGCGGACGGCGTCTACAGCATGTTCGGGGATCTCTCGCCGGTCTCCGAAGTCAAAGCGATGCTCGAGCGTCAGCCGCAGATGAAATTCTACGTCGATGATGCCCATGGCATGAGTTGGTGTGGCCCGCGTGGCGCGGGGAGCGTTTTGAAGGAAATCGACCTTCATCCGCGAATGGTGCTGACGACGGGACTGGCCAAGGGCTTTGGCACGGGCGGCGGGTTGATCATCTTGCCCGACGAAGAGGATAAACGCCTGATCCGAAATTGCGGTCCGACCTTGATCTTCGGTGGCCCGCTCCAACCTTCGGTTCTCGCTGCCGCCATCGCGTCCGCCAGGATTCATCTCAGCGGTGAAATCGATGTCCTCCAGCGGGAGCTGCGGGATCGGATGGAGTTGTGCAATTCCGCTTTCAAGGAACATGGCCTGCCGATCGTCTCGTCGCCCGATACGCCTGTCGGCTTCATTGGAATGGGGCCAACGCGTGCGTGTTTGAGTCTTTGTAGTCGTCTGCTGGACGAAGGCTTCTATACGAATCCGGCTCAATTCCCGGCTGCGCCGATTCGTCGCAGCGGCGGCCGATTCCTCCTGACCCGTCATCACCATCTCGATGATATCGAGCAGATGGTGGCGGCGGTCGCAAAACACTGGGAACCGGCGATTCGCGATGCCGGTACGACTCCGGACAAGGTCTATCGCGCATTTGACATGGAGCCCCCGGTTGCGCGCCATGACGTGCGTGTCGGCCACGCCAAGGAGACCGAGCAGACCGGTCTATACCTCGAGTCGAGTGATTCGATCGACAAGCTCGACCGCGAAGAATGGGATCGACTGCTGGGTGCCCGTGGTTGCCTCGGATCCCGGGCGGTCTCCGTCTATGAACGCGTCTTTGGGGCGCATGCCGAGCCCGAGAATCGCTGGACCTTTCGCTACTACATCATTCGCGATCAGGAGGGCGAACCTGTTCTGGCCACCTTCTTTACGCGCGCGCTGTGGAAGGCCGACATGCTTTCCTCCGCGGCCGTTTCCGAAAAGGTCGAGGCGCGTCGCGCCGACGACCCCCGCTATCTGGCGCAGCAAGTCTTCGGCATGGGATGTCTCCTTTCGGAGGGCAATCATCTCTGGCTTCGTGAGCCATCCGAGTCCGAAACGAGCAGGGCGGCGATCCGACTATTGCTCGATGCGATGCGCGACGATGCGCGTCAGCTCGATTGTCCCGTCAAGATTCTGCGAGATATTCCTGAAGCCGAAGTGGGCGTGGCAGCGCTGCTAGAAGAAGAGGGGCTTTTCCGGATGGATTCGCCCGTGAGCCTGGTTCTGGATGACATCTATGCGGACGACGACGAGTTGATCGCACGGCTGGGAACGAAACATCGTCGTCATCAACTCCGCGACGTACAGCCCTTCAACGACTGCTACGAGGTCGAAATCGTTGGGTTGGAGGGGAGGGCCTTCGCCGCGGGCGAAGCGGATGATCTCTATGCGCTCTACGAAGGCGTGAAAGACAATAGCCTCGCACTCAATACCTTTGGATTACCGCGAGATCTGCTTCCGACCCTGGCGACTTCGCCAGGCTGGGAAATCCTGGTCTTTCGGGCCACCGATGGCAGCACGAGGGCGCCGGTCGGATTCGGGGCGTGCTATTGGCACGAGGAAGCCTATGTTCCACTCTTCATGGGACTTGATTACGACTATGTGCGAACTCAGGGACTCTACCGACAGCAGCTCCGCCACGCGGTGATTCGCGCGCGTGAGCATGGCTGCAAGCGTCTGCTCTTTGGCTTCGAAGCCAGCCTCGAAAAGCGGCGCTTTGGCGCACACCCCGAGAATTCCTCGATGTTCGTCGAAGCGGACGATCTCTATGCCTTCGACGCATTGGCGCAGCTCGAATCGGAACCCAGCTGAGGCAACGATTGCGCGCGCGCGGATTTCTTGTCGTCGCTTCCGTCGCGTTGGTTTTCGTCTTGCTAGGCGGAGTACTCGCCTACGTAGTGAGCGAAGCATCGCTGCAGCAAGGCTACCCGGTTCCGGCGAGCGCACTCGTATTGCGTGTCGAGCCCACTTCATTGCTCGAGGCGCGCGGACGACACGTCGCAACGGCGATTTCCCAATGCCAATTCTGTCACGGTCCGAATCTCGGCGGTGTTCGTGTCATCGATACGGCGACGCTTGGCCGACTCTACGCGGCGAATCTGACGCAGGGCAGTGGCGGTGTTGGGGCGACCTATGGCACAGAGGATTGGGTCCGCGCAATTCGCTTCGGTGTCGGGCGGGAGGGTCGTTCGCTGCTACTGCAGCCATCGAGGCATCTTTCCGCCATGTCAGATTCGGATCTGGCTGCTGTGATCAGCTACCTACGACGGGTTCCCGCCGTTCATGCTCAGCATCCCGTGCGGAGAATCGGTCCGTTGATTCGCATCGCGCTCGCGCTTGGTTTGGCCGCGGACTTGTTGGCGGCCCCGGCGGTGGACCGCGACCGGAAGTCGCCGATTGAGATTCCGGTGGAGCGCACGGTCGCTTACGGTGCCTACCTCACGGAAATCGGGAATTGTCGTTTCTGTCATCGCTCTGACCTGCAGGGTGGACTTCATTCTCTGGCGCGCTCGGGCGAGCCGGAGCCCCCTGATCTAACACGGACTGGATCGATGGCCGGATGGAGCGAACAAGACTTCGCTCTGGCGATGCGCACCGGACAGACGCGGGATGGGCGCCAACTCGATCCCGATTTCATGCCATGGCAGGGTTATGCGAAGTTGAATGCCCTGGAGATCGACGCGCTCTGGCTCTATCTACGTTCCCTTGGAGGTGCAGACGCCGACGCCGACTGGGCCAGGGGCAAGGCGAATGGGCGATAGCTGAGGGCGCGCAGGAGGGCCCAACTCCATTCGGTGTGGATTCGATCAGATCCGAAAAGCCTGAGTGGCGCGGCGAAGAAGACTCGAAATTCTCGTTGCCTTCTCAAGTCATCGGGGATTCTGCCCGTCCTGCGGCAGTCGGAGGATGGCGAACACTGCCCGCCTGGCTCGTCGATCGCGTGCTGCCAAGTGTTCCTGTCCGCCTGTGGGTGCTCACGCTTCCCTATCCACATCCACTTCGATACCGCTGCGCCTGGGATGCTAGGCCGATGACCGATGTCCTGCGGGTCTTCTCGCATTCTGGCTTTGCCGATCAGAGACGACGGGCGCGCCAGCTATTCGACGTTCCGCGTGGACACAATGGCTCAGTCACTTTCATTCGGCGCTTCGGGTCGGCGTTGAACCTGACTCCCCATTTCCATGTGCTCGTGCTCGACGGCGTCTATCCCGGGTCGTCCCACGATCTCGTTCCGTTCGTTCCGCTCCCGTCTCCAGAGACCGAAGATGTGGCCCGTGTCCTGGCAGGTACCGCTCGTCGAATAATCCGCATCGTCGAGCGCCGGGGTCTTGATAACGAAGTGGCGAAGTCCTGGCCGGTGCTTTGTTTCCGCTAGTTCCTGGCGATTGATTTGACCCAGGAGTTCAGAGGGTGAACCACCTGGGAGTTGCCGGAGTGATTCAGGTTCTCTTTCTGACGCCCTGATGCCCTGACGCCCTGACGTCGGCGGGCATGTTCTCGTAAATCCGACGACGGCCGGTCTGACGTCGGCGGCTCCCTGACCTCGGGTCATCCCAGATTCGAATCACCGGACCCGTTTCCGGCCGAGTTTTGTGAATGTATTGAAAATACTTGATTTTTTGGCCTGAGAATCGGCCTTGAAAGTGAAGTCATTTCAACGGCTTGGGTACTATTGTGCCGATTTTGAGACGACCCGCTGCGCTGATTTAGACCCAGCGCTCACGGGTCTGAATTGCAATCGCCCGACTGGCCTCCCAAGAACGAAGAAGAGTCAATGAATACGAAAACTGATACTGCCGACCCACGGGTGGACAAGCCTGACGGCCCAGCCTTCGAGCAGGGCGATATTGCTCGTGCGATTCAGGAAATCCGTCGACCGCTGGATGTCATCCGTGAAACCCAGACCTCGCGAATGGGCGTTGTTGCCGCCAACCAGGCAGCCGCGCAGAGTTCGGCGAGTCTCGCTAACTCGGCGCACTTTGATCGAATGGGGACACTGCCTGCACTCTATCCCGAGTGGCTCGGGGATCGGTCTTTCGCGGAAGCGCATGGAGTGAGATTTCCATACGTTGCCGGTGCCATGGCCAATGGCATCGCCACGACACGACTCGTGATCGCGATGGGCAAAGCCGGAATGCTTGGCTTCTTCGGGGCTGCAGGCCTGATGCCCGATCGGGTGAACACGGCCATCGATGAGTTGGAAGAGACACTTGGCGATCGCTACGCCTGGGGTTCGAACCTGATCTATTCCCCGAACGAATCCTCGCTCGAGAGTGCGGTTGCAGATATTTATATCCGCCGCGGAGTGCGCAAGGTGTCGGCCTCCGCCTATATGATGCTGACCCCATCAATTGTTCGTTATGCGGCGACGGGATTGCGTGAATTGTCCGATGGACAAATCGAACGCAGGAACGCGGTTTTCGCAAAGATCTCCCGGCCGGAAACTGCACGTCCCTTCATGTGTCCGGCGCCGACCGAGATTCTCGATGGTCTGGTTCGAGACGGTCTTCTGACAGTCGACGAGGGGCGGCTCGCGAAACGCGTTCCGATCGCCGAAGACTTTACGGTCGAGGCCGATTCAGGTGGGCACACCGACAATCAGGTTCTGACTGCGGTTTTTCCAATCATCGCAAAGATGCGCGACGAACTTGCGCTCGAGCACGCGTACACACGGCCGATTCGCGTCGGCGCAGCCGGTGGACTCGGCACGCCGACCGCCGTCGCCGGGGCCTTCGCCCTGGGAGCCTCCTATGTCCTGACGGGATCAGTCAATCAAGCGGCGGTCGAATCGGGGCTCAGTGATGCGGGTCGGCGCCTACTGGCGCATGCGGATTTGAACGACGTCATCATGGCGCCGGCTTCAGACATGTTCGAACAGGGCGTGAAGCTCCAGGTTCTGAAGCGTGGCACGATGTTTGGTGTTCGCGCCCTGCAGCTTTATGAAATCTATACTGGCTACGAGAGCCTCGAAGATTTGCCCCGCTCGGTGAAGGATCGATTAGAGCAGAAGATCCTGGGCGCTAGCGTGGAAGAGATCTGGAAGCAGACCGAGGAATTTTTCAACGGACGGGATCCCGCCGAGGTCGCGCGCGCCGCGCGCGATCCGAAGCACAGAATGGCGCTCGTCTTTCGCTGGTACCTCGGTCTCTCGAGCAATTGGGCGATCACCGGAGACTCGGCACGCCAGCTCGACTATCAAATTTGGTGTGGCCCCGCGATGGGCGCATTCAATGAATGGGTCAAGGACTCCTGCCTCGAAGCTCCGGAAGACCGTGGCGTCGTCCAGATCGCATATAACCTTCTCGAAGGCGCTGCCGTGATCACACGTGCGCAGCAACTCCGAAGTTACGGAGTGCCCGTTCCTCCATCAGCGTTTCACTTTAGACCGCGCCCTCTCACTGCTTCTTGAGGACGCCAGATCGGAGTTGAGTCAATTGCCGAAGAACAATTCTATTGCCGTCGTCGGGGTGAGTGCCCTTTTTCCGGGCTCGGTCAGTGCGACCGGTTTTTGGACCGACATTCTGCGCGGATCGGACCTGATGTCCGATGTACCCGAGTCCCATTGGCTCATCGAAGACTATTACGATCCCGATCCCAGCGTTCCGGACAAGACCTACGCGAAGCGCGGCGCATTCTTGCCGGACGTCGATTTTGATCCACTGGCGTGGGGCGTCCCGCCGAGCATTGTTCCCGCGACCGACACGAATCAGCTGCTTGCCTTGGTCGTCGCTAGACAGGTCCTCGACGACGCGTCGCAGGGTCAATTCGAGACGATGGATCGTTCGCGCATGAGCGTGATCCTCGGAGTGACTTCTTCGCAAGAGCTATTGGGCTCAATGGTCAGCCGTTTGCAGCATCCGATCTGGACGAAATCCCTGCGCGAGGCAGGCCTTTCCGAAGAGGAAGTTCAAGATATCGTCGCCAGAATTTCGTCGAATTATACGGATTGGCAGGAGAGCACGTTTCCCGGGGTTCTTGGCAACGTCGTGGCGGGCCGCATCGCAAACCGCCTGGACCTCGGTGGCACGAATTGCGTAATTGACGCCGCTTGTGCCAGCACGCTCTCGGCGCTGTCGATGGCCGTGAACGAGTTGCATCTGGGACAGTCGGATCTCGTAATCTGCGGCGGCTGCGACACCATGAACGACATCTTCATGTACATGTGTTTCAGCAAGACGCCGGCACTTTCGCCAACCGGCGACTGTCGTCCCTTTTCGGATCAAGCGGATGGAACAATGTTGGGCGAAGGCCTCGGCATGGTGGCGCTGCGACGACTCGAAGATGCGGAGCGAGACGGTGACCGAATCTATGCGACCATCGAAGGTGTGGGCGCTTCCTCCGATGGGCGCTCGAAGAGCGTTTACGCTCCGGTCTCCGAGGGGCAGGCTCAGGCTCTGCGTCGTGCTTATGATCAAGCGGGATTCGGTCCCGAGACCATCGAGTTGATCGAAGCCCATGGGACCGGAACGGCTGCCGGAGACGCGGCCGAGGTCGGAGGCCTCAAGATGGTCTTCGATGAGGCGGGGCGTGAAGACCGTCAATGGTGCAGCCTGGGTTCAGTCAAATCACAGATCGGTCATACAAAGGCGTCGGCTGGGGCGGCGGGTCTACTGAAAGCGATATTCGCCCTGCACCATCAGGTACTACCGCCGACGATCAAGATTGATCGACCGAACCCGAAGCTCGAAATTGAAAACAGCCCCTTCAATCTCACGCAACGCGCCCGGCCATGGATTCGTGACGACGATCATCCCCGGCGTGCCGGCGTGAGTTCCTTCGGCTTTGGGGGCAGCAACTTCCACGTGGCGCTCGAGGAATACCACGGCAAGGGCAACCACGCGGCGCGATTTCAAAGCTCGAAAACTGAACTGGTTTTCATTTCCGGGGATTCGGCCCAGATCGTAGTCGACCGCTGCCAGGCTATTGCTGGCGACGAAATGGAAGAGGGTGTCTTGCGTTTCCTGGCGCAACAATCGCAGTCCGATTTCAACGCGAGCGATTCGGCACGCCTGGCAGTCATCGCGAGCAATGAGTCGGAGTTGGTCGAAAAGCTGCATAAGGCGGTTGACTTGCTCGCCAACGGGGAGGATTTCTCCTCGCCGGCCGGGATCTATTTCGAGGCTTCGACCGACGATGGAAAGTTGGGATTCCTGTTTCCCGGTCAGGGCTCGCAGTACATCGACATGGGCGCGGACCTCGCAATGTATTACCCCGAAGCGCGCAGAGCCTGGGATCTCGCCGCGCAGATTTCGAAGGACTACGAGCAATCTCTTCAGGATATCGTCTTCCCAATCGGAACTTTCGACGACGATGCCGAGGCTTCGCAACGCGGGCGCCTAACGCAAACCGAATGGGCCCAGCCGGCAATCGGTGCGGCCAGCCTTGCGCTGCTGAATCTCGCGGATGCGCTCGGACTGAAAGCGGCCGCTGTGGCCGGGCATAGCTACGGTGAGGTGACTGCGCTCTGCGCGGCTTCATCTGTCTCACAGGTCGACATGCTCAGGATCGCGCGACGTCGTGGTGAATTAATGCGGGATGCAGCGGCCGAGACTTCGGGCTCGATGACGGCCGTCGTTTCGACTCGGAAAGATCTTGAGCCCCTGCTCGCGGTCTGGAAGATCGACGTCGTGATCGCCAATCACAACAGCCCCAAGCAGGTTGTCCTTTCAGGGGCAACCGAAGCCATTGACGCAGTCGAGAAGAAGTTGTCGGAGGAGGGCATCAAAGCCCAGAGGCTTAACGTCGCAACGGCCTTCCATTCAAGCCTCGTGAGTGCTTCGACCGTTCCCTTCGACGAGTTCCTTCGCGGGATCAAATTCTCAAAGCCGAAGATCGACGTCTATCGCAATGCCACCGCCGAGCCTTACCCGAAGAAACAGGCTGAAATCCGCAAAGCGCTGTCCGGACAGATCGCGACGTCCGTCCGTTTCGTCGAACAGATCGAAGCCATGTACAAGGCCGGTGTGCGGACGTTCCTGGAGGTGGGTCCGAGTTCGGTGCTGACCAGTTTCGTGAGCAAGATCTTGAAGGGACGCCCGCATCGCGCCATCTCTTTCGATCGCAAGGGCATGGACGGTGTGACGAGTTTTCAGCATGCGATTGGTCGCCTCGCGGTGGCCGGGGTCCCGCTGCGGTTCGAGGCGCTTTGGAAGGATTTCGCGTCCGAACAAGATCCCCGAGAGAGTGTTAAACCGAAGCTGGTCTTGAAGTTGAATGGCGCCAATTACGGCAAGCCCTATCCACCCGAAGGAGGCGCTAGCGCGTTGCCGAAGCCCAATCCCAAACGAAGGCCTGTCAACCAAGCACTGCCTTATCCCACTCCTGTTCACAGCCCGCCGGCCATCGCGCCGACGGCTGCGTCGACACCTGGATCGGTTGTCGGTGTGCCGGCTGTGAGTGCGCAGGCGATCGTGCCACTCCCGCCGGTGGCGGCGGCTCCGGTGGCGCAAGCGTCCCCGCAGATGCAGGCGCCGGTCATGAACGATGCATGGCTGGCGGCCTATGCGGAGATGCAGCGTCAAACCGCAGAAGCGCATTCGAGCTATCAGCGATCGATGGCCGAGAGCCACGCGGCTTTCCTGCGATCCGCCGAGATGGGAGCGATGAGTTTGAGCGCGATGCTGAATCCGCTGGCCGGTGGCATGCCCATGACCCCGCCGAATCCCATCGCCCTGCAGCCGGCCGCGCCGATTCCGACGCAGTTCGTGCCGCAGGTCGCGGTTTCGTCGGTTCCAATACCCGTCCCGATTCCCATCCCGCCCGCCGCGCCCGTCGTGGCGGCGGCGCCAGCGGTGGCACCGGTTGCGGTGCTTCCAACAGCTGTTCCCGCACCCGTGCCGGTCGCGGCGGCCCCGCCCGTTCGGGCATCGGCTCCCGCTCCTGCAGTCGAGCTGAAGTCCCTGATGATTTCCGTCGTTTCGGAAAAGACCGGCTACCCAGTGGAGATGCTAGGCCTGGAGATGGATCTTGAGGCAGACCTTGGCGTCGATTCGATCAAACGGGTCGAGATTCTATCGGCGGTCCAGGACGAATATCCTGGAATGCCCGATGTCGACCCGGGTGAACTCGGAAAGATGCGGACACTGTCGGAGATCGTGACCTATATGAAGGCATTGATTCCGGACTCGGAGCCCAACGGTGTGGCGATCGCCCCGGCAGCCGCTGTCGCCGCCGATTTTCCGGCCTCGAGTGAAATCGATCTACAGGAGCTGATGCTTGAGGTCGTTGCCGACAAGACCGGCTACCCGACGGAAATGTTGGGACTCGAGATGGATCTGGAAGCCGACCTGGGCGTCGATTCGATCAAGCGCGTTGAAATTCTCTCGGCGGTGCAAGACGAGTACCCGGAGATGCCGGATGTGGACCCCGGCGAGCTCGGCAAGCTGAGGACATTGGCAGAGATCGTGACCTATATGCGGGGGCTGCTCCCTAGCTCCGGCACGGCTGCCGCGACGCCCGTCGCTGCTGTTCCCGCTTCGAGTGGGAGCGACCTTCAGGCCTTGATGCTTGATGTGGTCGCCGAGAAGACCGGATATCCAACAGAAATGCTAGGCCTGGAAATGGATCTTGAAGCGGATCTGGGCGTCGACTCAATCAAGCGAGTCGAGATTCTCTCCGCGGTGCAAGATGAATACCCCGGGATGCCGGATGTAGATCCCGGCGAGCTTGGCAAGATGCGCACGCTTGCTGAGATCGTTCGGTATATGCGAGGGCTGATTGGCGGTGATGGTGGCGAGGCTTCCGGTCTGACTGAAACTAACGTGGCTTCGGGCGCGGACAGCGAATCAATGACCACTGCGACTTCGACGCCCGCAGTCCTTCGCTATCCACTGCGCGCGGTTGAGAAAATGTCGTTGGGATTCGCGACGGCTGGACTTTTTGGCGCGGAGCGAATCGCAGTGACCGACGATGGCCAGGGTGTCGCCGAGGCTTTGGTCAAGCTCTTTGAGGACCGAGGGCGGAAGGCAGAGGTCTGTCGCGGGGTAGTCCCGGGCAATTGTGACGCCCTGATCTTTCTCGGCGGTCTTCGTGACGTCGATGAGGTGCAGGCGCTTGAAGTCAATCGCGAGGCCTTTAGTGCGGCGCGTTCTCTAGCTGCGCGATTCACGGAACAGGGTGGAACCTTCGTTTCGGTTCAGGATACTGGCGGTGATTTCGGTCTGAGCGGCTCCTCGCGTGCATGGCTCGGCGGTCTCTCTGGTCTGGCGAAAACCGCGGCTCAGGAATGGCCGGGCGCGACGGTTCGTGCGATCGACGTCGAGCGCGACGGGCGACAAGCGATCAAAATTGCAAGGGCCCTGATGAGCGAGTTGGCCGAGGGCGGGAACGATCTCGAGATTGGGCTCACGGCCGACGGCCGTCGATGGGCGTTTGAAAGCGTGGCCGAAACCGTCAACACGACCAGCGATGGAGATGTCGTCGTCGATGCGAGTTCCGTGATTCTGGCTTCCGGGGGAGGGCGAGGCGTGACGGCCGCGACGCTCATCGGATTGGCGCAGTCTCATGCTTGCCGCTTCATCCTATTGGGGCGCAGCGAGCTTTTTGCCGAGAGCGCTGACTCGCAGGGGATCGAGGGCGATGCCGAACTCAAACGCGCGCTGCTAGGCGCTGCGAAGGAGAGGGGTGAGAAGATTGCGCCGGCAGAACTCGGAGCGGAGGTCAGTCGAATTCTTGCCAATCGTGAAATCAACGCGACGCTCGAAGCGATTGCCGCCGCCGGAGGCGAGGCCCGCTATGTCTCGGCGGATGTTCAGGATGCCCCAGCATTGGCCAAGGCCATCGCGTCTATTCAGGAGGAGTGGGGAGGCGTCACCGGCCTCGTTCACGGCGCCGGAGTTCTTGCCGACAAATTGATCGCCGAGAAGAGCACCGAACAATTTGACCGCGTATTCAATACCAAGGTCAACGGTCTACGTGCACTGCTCGAAGTGACGAGCCAAGACCCCCTCCGCTTCCTCGCCTTTTTTTCCTCTGTCGCCGCGCGCTGTGGCAATCAGGGGCAATGTGATTACGCGATGGCTAACGAGGTCCTCAACAAGGTGGCGGCTGCCGAACGAGAGCGTCGGGCCGACGGCGTCGTTGTGAAATCTTTCAACTGGGGTCCGTGGGAGGGGGGGATGGTGAGTCCTGCTCTCAAGTCGCGCTTCGAGTCTCTCGGCGTTCCCCTGATTCCGCTCGCGACTGGCGCTCGGATGTTAGTCGATGAGCTGACGTCCGTATCCGGAGACGATGTCGAGATCGTCTTCGGTGGAGAGCCCAGGGCCGATGCGCTGCTTGCGGAAGAGGGCCCAAAGGCCCGAGAAGTTGATCTGATCGTCGATCGTCATCGTTTCCCGTACCTGGACGGACATCGGGTTAAAGGTGAGGCGGTCGTCCCGCTGACGCTCGTGCTCGAATGGTTTGCTCGAGCGACGCGGGCCATGCTTCCCCCGCTGCGCTGCGTGGGATTTTCGGAAGTGCGGGTGCTCAAGGGAATTCGTCTACCCCATTTTGATGCGACAGGTGCAGGCGAAGTTTTCCGGATCCGCATTGAAACGCTTTCGAGCGGGAACGGTGCAACTTGTCGCGTCGAACTCATCAGTACCGGCGGCATCAAATATTATTCCGCAACCGTGATTTTGGCCGATGACGAAATTGCCGGAGACGGCCCCGTCCCGACACTCTCTGAACTCACACCTTGGGCAAACGAAATCTACGGCGGACCGCTCTTTCACGGACCGGAGTTTCGCGTCGTTCGCGAACTGGCTGGGGTGTCGATCGATGGCATCGAAGCCAGTCTTGTCGGCGTACATGAAATGGATTGGAGCACAGGCGGGCTTCAAGAGAGATGGCAACTGGATCCGGCCCTGTTGGACGGCGGCCTGCAACTGGCACTGCTCTGGACCCAGCATATGACGGGTGGCCACTCGCTGCCGACCTCGATTGCGGCGGTTCAGCTCAACCGGGGCCATCTGCCCGTCGGAACGGTGCGCTGCGTCGTAAAGGGACGACAGGCGAAGGCGGAAAAATGTCTCACCGATGTCTACTTGATCGACGCGAATGACGTGTTGATCGCGGAATTGCGCGGCGTCGAAACGGTCGTCTTGCCGGGTACGCGACCGGCGGACTTCGTACGTCCCGAAGTCCGTTAGGCGACGATCGATGCCCTTCGAACCGATCGCCATCGTGGGTCGCGCATGTATTCTTCCCGGCGCGCTTTCCCCGGAAGCACTCTGGGAGGCGGTTGTCGCCGGGCGGGATCTGCTGACCGATGTGCCCAAGGGCCGCTGGGGCATCGCGCCTTCGCGAATTCTAGCGACCGACCCTGAGCATTCCGAGGATCGAACCTGGTCGCAGCGTGGTGGTTACGTCGAAGGCTTCGACGCGATTTTTGATCCCGAGGGCTTTCTGGTCCCGGCCAAGCAAATCCAGACTCTCGACCCGCTCTTTCAATGGGTTTTTCATACGGCGCGGGAAGCGCTCGCCCCGATTGCCGATGGCCTTGATCGTTCACGGACCGGCGTGATTTTTGGCAATCTTTCGTTTCCGTCTTCGACATTCTCCCGTTATGCCGAAGGCGTTTGGTTTGGGGAATTGACAGAGCGACTCGGTCTCCCTGAAATCGATGCGCGCAATCGCTTTATGTCGGGTCTGCCCGCACATCTACTCGCCCGCGGCTTGGGTTTGGGCGCGGGCGCCTTCGCTCTGGATGCCGCCTGTGCGTCGTCGCTCTACGCGATCAAGCTCGCCTGTGACCAGCTTCACGATCGAAAGGCGAACACGATGTTGGCCGGAGCGGTCAATCGCGCGGATGATCTGTTTATTCACGTTGGATTCTCTGCGCTTTCCGCACTGAGTCGCCGCGGAGATTCGCGCCCCTTCGATCGCGCCGCGGATGGATTGATTCCGGGCGAAGGCGCGGGCTTCGTGGCATTGAAACGTCTCGATGATGCTCTCGAAGCCGGGGATACGATTCACGGCGTGATCAGGGGGATCGGTCTCTCGAATGATGGGCGCGACGGCGGATTTCTTGCCCCATCGCTAGTCGGGCAAGTTCGGGCGATGCGCGAGGCCTACGAAAAGAGCGGCCTTACGCCAGCTGATATTTCGTACGTCGAATGTCATGCGACGGGGACACCGGTTGGCGACACGATCGAGATCGAAAGCATGTCGGAGGTCTTCGGTCGCCGTGCGCCTCTCGCGATCGGTTCGCTCAAGGCCAATATCGGTCATCTCATTACGGTGGCGGGAGTGGCTGGACTGATCAAGACACTGGAAGCCATGAATGCCGGTTTGCGGCCGCCGACTCCCAAGGTCGGGGCGGAGAATCCGGCCCTCGCTTCTTCTTCGTTCTATCTGCCCGACGGGCCCGAGAGTTGGGACTGCGCGGGGCCTCGCCGTGCCGCCATCAGCGCGTTTGGCTTCGGCGGGAGTAACGCCCATCTGATCGTTGAGCAGTGGCAGGCCGAATCCGAAGCTCGACGTTCCGGGTTTTCATCCGCTTCGCCGGATTCCGCCCTCTGCGAAATTGCCGTCGTCGCGATGGGCGCGCGAGTGGGTGACGGTCAGAGCATCGCCGATTTTGCCGATGATCTGTTTCTCTCTCGGTCACGTGTTCGCGTCGGCGAGGATGGAATTCAGGGGGCGAGCGCCTCGGACATCACGCTCTCGCTTAAAGGCTCGAAGTCGCCGCCGAACGATCTGAAGCAGACTATTGCGCAGCAGACGATGTTACTCGCGGCCGCGCGTGAGGCCCTAGATGGGCTCGATCTACCCGGTAATCGAACGGCGGTCCTGATTGGCTCCCAATGCGACCCCGAAGTGGCACGCTACGGCGCCCGCTGGCGTACGCGAGAGTGGGCGGCGGCGCTCGACTTGGATGAGGATTGGATTGTCGAGACCCAGGCGGCCATCATCCCTGTTCTGCGGGCTGCGGGTGTTGTCGGCAATATGCCTAATATCCCAGCCAATCGGCTCAATCAACATTTTAATTTTGGCGGACCCAGCTATACGCTGGCTGCGGAAGAACTCTCTGGGATTCGCGCGCTCGAAGTCGGCATTCGTTCGCTCAAGGCCGGTGACATCGATGCGGCGATCGTGGGTGCAGTCGATCTGTCGTGTGAGCCCGTTCATCGTGCCGCCGCCGTACGACTCCTTTCCTCGAAACGCCAGATTGGCGGCGACGCCGCAATCATCTTCGTTCTTCGAAGACTCGATGACGCTCGGGCTTCGGGCGAGCCCATCCTGGCGGTGCTGACGGATGCACCAGAGATCGACCTTCCTCAGCTTGAATGCAGTGCCGAGCGGGAAGTGCTGGCGGGACTCTTTGGTCATGCCCATGCGGCATCCGGTCTTCTGCACGTGGCGGCCGGTGTCGTCTGCTGTGGCCGAGGACGATTTCCCGAGCAATTCGAAATGGCGACGGACGAATTCCGCGGACTCGAAGTGGTGTGCGTGGCAATGGAAGGGGAGTCGGCGCGCATTTGGCTACGCGGAGAATCGCCCTCCGTTCGGGCATTCTCCAATGCGACTTCACCCGAGGAACCCGTCCTCCGGCTGCCGGCGCATCCTGAGTTGTTGAACTTTCCTGCGACACAACGTAAAGCCAAGATTGACGAGGAAGAGCGGATGGAAGAGGCGCCGAAACTGCCTAACACGATTGATCAATTCAATGTTCGAGAGTTGTCGATACTTTCAGAAGGATTTCCGGAGACATACGTTATGCCGCCGGCACCCGGTCTTCTTGAGACCGTCATGGGTCTCTCGGATGCTGTGCCGGCGGTTGCACGGGAGGAGTCAGCGCTTGTTGCTATCACCGCCCCGACCGCCCCCGCCGTCTCCAACACCCCGAATGCCTTCGGTGCATCGGGGGCGGAGTCCGCGGCGACTGTGCCGGCATTCGCGGGTCCTGCCGGTCAGATCATGGCCTATCGGGCGCATGTGACGCTGCTTCACAACGAATTCGTTGCCCAGCAAACCGCCATCCACAATCAATTCTTGCAGATGCGCCAGAACGCGTTGTTCGCGCTGATGGGGTCGCCGCTTTCGAGTCGTGGGCAGGTCGCGTCCGAGGGGGTCCCCGTGGATGCGAATGTAGGGGGCGCAGCTCCCGTCGCTTTCAAGGCGCTGGTTGAACTTCCCGTCGCAGTGCCTATGGGAAATGATGAGAACGCACCGGCTCCCGTTCCGCCCTCGGCGGCACCGGCTTCGACATCTCTTTCGACGCCGATCTCGGCGACACGTGACGAGGTGCCGCGTCCGACGGGGCGGAGTTGGACACGGGCCGAACTCGAAATCGATGCGGGCGGCAAGATCTCCGAAATCTTCGGGCCGCTCTTTGAGCAGCAGGACGAATATACCGTTCAGGTTCGGATGCCGATGCCTCCGCTTTTGCTGGCCACGCGCGTCACGGGGATCGATGCTCTGCCGGGCTCGATGAAGCGCGGAACGGTCTGGACGGAGACCGATGTCGAGAGCGATGCTTGGTATCTGCATCAGGGACGTATGCCCGCTGGCGTCATGATCGAATCGGGTCAGGCCGATCTATTTTTGATCAGTTATCTCGGCGTCGACTTCTTGAACAAGGGCGAGCGATGCTATCGACTCCTGGGCTGCGAGATGACTTTTTATCGCTCACTCCCCAAGCCGGGTGAAACGCTCTGTTACGACATTCATGTGGATGGTCACGCAAACCAGGGCGACATTCGACTCTTCTTCTTCCACTACGATTGCCGAATCGGTGGCGAGCTCGCCGCGACGATGCGCAACGGTCAGGCCGGCTTCTTTACGCGCGAAGAGCTGGATGATTCGGCGGGCATTCTATGGACGCCTGAAGAGCAGGAGATTCGGGCAGACGCTCGGCTCGATGCGCCCGCGGTCGAAGTTCATTTTCTGAGTCTTTCAGCAGATCAAATCCGCGCTTTTGCTGACGGAGATGTGGCGGGTTGTTTCGGGGCGGGGTTCCAGCGCGCCAAGACGCATACCCGCACGCCCCGCATTCAATCCGGCGAAATGCTCTTTCTCGACGAGGTCACGGACTTCGATGTAGCGGGCGGTCCATGGGGTCGCGGTTATCTGAGAGCCACCAAAACCGTTAGTCCCGACGATTGGTTTTTCAAGGGACATTTCAAGAACGACCCCTGCATGCCCGGAACTCTGATGTTCGAGGGCTGTATTCAGATGATGACGATCTATTTGACGGGCCTTGGCTATACGCTCGACAAGGACGCGTGGCGATTTGAGCCGATTCCGGACGAACCCTATAGGATGGTTTGCCGTGGTCAGGTCGTGCCGACTTCCCGGGAACTCGTTTACGAAATTTTCGTTGAGGAGGTCCACGACGGCCCCATTCCCATGATCTACGCCGACCTGCTTTGCTCGGTCGATGGTCTTGGCGCTTTCCACGCTCGTCGTGTGGGTCTTCGCCTGGTTCCCGATTGGCCCACCGAGAAGATCGATGCGCTGCTTTCAGGCTACGTCGAAAGCAAGGCGGTCGCGTCCTATCAGGGATTTGATTTTGACTATGCCTCTCTGCTCGCCTGCGCTTGGGGCAAGCCGAGTGCCGCTTTTGGGCCCATGTACGAGCGCTTCGACGGGCTTCGTCGCGTGGCGCGACTGCCTGGCCCTCCCTATCACTTCTTGAGTCGCATCACGGATCTTCAAACGACTCCGGGCGAATTTGTTGCCGGGGGCATGGTCGAGATCGAATACGACATCCCGGATGCTTCGGAGTGGTATTTCCAAGAGAACGGCTGCGAGACCATGCCCTACGCCGTGCATCTTGAGGCTGTTCTTCAGCCCTGCGGTTGGTTGGCGAGCTGTGTGGGCAGTGCGCTGACGAACGATGAAGACCTGATGTTTCGCAACCTCGATGGCACGGCCACTGTGAAGGCTGAGGTCTTTCCCTCTTCGGGAACGATTCGAAGCGAGGTGAAGATCACGAGCATATCGAGAATGGGGCCGATGATCATTCAATCATTCGAGGTCCACAGTTTTGTCGGCGACGTCGAAGTCTGGGAATTGAAGACGGTCTTCGGATTCTTTCCCAAGGAGGCGCTCGAAAAACAAGTCGGACTTCCCATTGATGAGGCACAGCGCGAGATGCTTGAGGGCGAGTCGAGTTACGAAGTCGATCTCGCGTCGCGCCCGCAGCAATATTGCGGCGGTGAGCTGCGGCTGCCGGGTCCGATGTTGTTGATGATCGACCGGGTGACGGCCTACGACCCGAGCGGCGGGCGCTACGAAAAGGGATTCCTACGCGCCGAGAAAGATATCGATTCCGACGAGTGGTGCTTCAAGGCGCATTTCTTCCAGGACCCTGTTCAGCCGGGGTCGCTTGGGATCGAAGCGATGATCAACTTGTTGCAGTTCTACATGATCGAAGCGGAGTTGGGTCGCGATGTCGTCGCGCCGCGCTTCGAACCGATCATAATAGGCGTCGAACATTCTTGGAAATACCGCGGGCAAGTCATTCCAACCAATGAGCGAGTGTCGGTGACGCTCGAGATTCGCGAAGTCGGCGAGGATGAGCGCGGTGTCTTTGCGCTTGCGGATGCGTCGCTCTGGGTGGATGGCAGGCGGATCTATGAGGCCAAGATTGGCGCTCGAATCGTTGGCGGAGGGCTGAATCCGAAAGGGCCTAACGGTCGAACGAACGATCGAGAGACAGCGACGCACGAAGAGCTACTCGATCCAGAGCGTGACACGTGGCTGAAAGATCATCTGCCGACGTTTACTGCGCCGGTTCTGCCGCTAATGTCGATGGTCGATCGCTTGGCCGGGGCCGTCGAGGTCAGCACCGGACGGAAGGTCGTTGCCCTTGATGGGGTTCAGGTTGAGCGTTGGCTGCCAATCGAGGGGCCTACGAAATTACGGACCTCGATCACCGCGTCGCCCGCCGGGGTAGGGCGCTTCGACGTCGAGCTTTCGGCTTGGCGAGACGCGCGGGACCCGAGGCTTTCGCGCTTTGAGGTTGTTGCCCGAGGTGAGGTCTCGACAGACGAAGCCAAAGCTGAAACCAAAGCTGGAGTCACGTCCGACGTCGGCGAGATCAGCCAGCCTCTCGAAAATGCCGAGATCATCGACGATGTGTATCGAGAGGGCGGGCTCTTCCATGGCCCGGCCTTTCATTATGTCACGAGTCTTCGCCTCGGTAGCAATGGCAGCGATTTCAGCTTGGACGTGGGCGCGGGATCCGTGCCTCGGGGCACATTGCATCAAGGCTTGCTTGACGCCCTCACACATTGCATCCCCCACGATCGCCTGAATCTCTGCTCGTCGAAGATCAGCCCCGACGATGTCGCGTACCCGTATCGGATTTCCGAAATGCGCCTTGACGGCAATCCGCCTAGCGAGGGTGAGGTGCGATGTGAGATGCGCTTCGATGGATTCGATGGGGATGACCGCTTTCCGGCTTTTCGGGTGAAGGCCTATGTCGGTGCGCGCTGTTGGGTTTCGCTTCGCCTGGTCGAAGTCTTGTTGCCCAAGGGTCCTTTGGGTCGGGTCGGTGCGCTCGATCGTCTGCGCTTCTTTCGCGAGCGAGCGTTTGTGGAAGGCATGACGCTGTCGCGGGTCGCAGAGGGAGAAGCTCGCCTCTCGGCCGCCGAGGTACGCGCCAGCGACTGGCTGCCGGGAACGATGGCGTCGAGCTACGACGCAGAGGGTGATGACGTCGTACGCGAAATGGTGATCAAAGACTTCGTTGCTCAGCGTGAGCGCGTCCATCCTTCGCTCGTCCGAATTGTCGAGGGAGGCGCGGTCGTGACAAACCGCCCTCTGGATCGGATCCCACTCATCGTGAGTCAGGATGGCGACGACATCGTTGTGCGCGCCGCCGGCGAGGCCGATTTTGATACCGGCGAGGTCAAGGCGTTTTGGCGCGAGTGGTTCGGAATCGGCGCTTTCCCGGTTGAGGACGTCTATTACGGTTTGATGTCGAGCTTTGTCGAAGCCGTGCACGTGACAGATGCGCACGCAATGCGCGCCTTGAGGGGCAAGCCCGTCCTCTACCTGGGCAACCATCAGGTCGGGATCGAGTCGCTGCTTTTCTCAATCATTGTCTCTGCGCTGAATCGGACGCCGACGCTCACATTGGCCAAGGTCGAACATCGCGAGACCTGGCTCGGGCGACTGATCGCGCATTGCCTTGCCTATCCCGGTGTGAACGATCCCGGAATGATCGCCTATTTTGATCGGGAGAATCCCGCCTCTCTTTTGAAGATCGTGAAAGAACTAGCAGAGGGCATCTCGGGTCAGCCTCGGAGTCTCATGATTCATGTCGAAGGCACCCGCGCACTCAGTTGTGCCCAACCGATCGAAAAGATGAGTGGCGTGTTCATCGACATGGCTCTCGAGCTGAACATCCCGATCGTACCCGTACGTTTTACCGGTGGGCTTCCCCGAAAGGCCTTGGCCGAGCGCACGGAATTCCCCGTGGAGTTGGGTAAGCAAGAATATTGGCTCGGTGCGCCGCTCATGCCCGAGGAGTTGAGTGCCCTGCCTTATAAAGAACGCACCGAGTTCGTACTGGCCGCGATCAATGGACTCGGGGTCGGTCATCGAGTCGAGCGACCTGCCGAGGCAAACACCGCGCTCGTCGCGGATGTGACCTATTGGAAGAAGCGCAGCGGTGCCAGTGCGCCGGACACCACGCTGCTCTGCGCTTTGCGCCTAATGTCTCAGCCCGGAGAGGCGATGACGCGACTGATTGAAGGCTCGCGAAGTGGCGTGCTGAAGATCGGGACGAGCCCCGAAGAGGCCTGGCTCGGCGAATTGGCGGCGCGGCTTTACGGTGACGGCGACGATGAACAGGAATCTCGCGTCGAGAATCGCTGAGGGGCCTCGGCCCATTTCGGACTTCTGATTGGCGTGTGCGTTTTTCGATCGTTGGAGCCAGGGCCGATTTCAATACAGACGAGACTGTCTGTGATCGTGCCATCCGCGATGGCCAAGATCGGCAGCTAGTGCTGCAGGCCGTCTTGATGGCATTGTGGTAACGACCGAACCGAAGTCCAGTCATTCTTCACTCGGATCGCGACTGCCAGTTCACGAGCGATGAATACCAACGATTCTTGAAGGGACATCAGCTTCTCAGCAGGATGAGTGCAGTTGGGATCTGCGCGGACAATGCTGCTGCGGAGGGCTTCTTCGGCTTGCTCAAACGCGAACGTGTCAACCGGCGGCAATACAGCACGCGTGCCGAAGCACGAGCAGACGTATTCGATTACTTCGAACGATTCCACAATCCAAGAAGAGCGAGAAGGACTGAGCAACGAGAGGAAAAAGAAGTAGGCTTAACTCAACCGTCCGTGAAAACGGGTTAGAACCCGAACGGGATAAATGCGCCTCATCCTAAGCGTAGTTGTCAGAAGGCTACTTACCGACGGTACTGAAAACGCAGCTTTAACTTTCTACACGCCGCCGCCCTACCCGAATCCTTCTCCAGCAAACGAAGTGAGATGTTCTAGAAGGGATGAGGCTGGCGCTCTCTCATTAACCGAATTGGCCAGTGCTCTGCCGCGGACCCGCTACGCGATACCGAGAGGTCCTGAGCTGGCCCCCAGCCCAAACTCCGCAAGCCCCTAGAAAGGGAAGAGATCCGGGACCAGAGGTCGGGCCAGGTCTAAGTGGTGCGGCGAAGAAGACTCGAACTTCCACGGGGTTGCCCCCACCAGCCCCTCAAGCTGACGCGTCTACCAATTCCGCCACCGCCGCACGCGGGCGCTGAGCATAACGAAGGCCCTCGTCGCCGCCCAGAGGAAAAGCGGCGCTTTTGAAGATCAGGGGCCGGTCGCTGCTCCGCTTCTATTCCTTCGCCGATGGACCGGGATCGTCGTCGCCGGCATCGCTTGCCGGGGCGCCCATCGAGCCGCTTGGGATTTCGACCAATCCCTCCGATTCTTCGCTCGCCGGCATCGGGATCTCTTCGAGGCCGCTGGACTCCTCCTCCGCTTCTGCGCCCGGGGCGAGCGGGAGCTCATAGGGTTCGGTGCCGTCGAAGAGGCGAACGTCGGAAGCCTGGTAGCCGAGATACGAGAGCGTGAGCGACGTCATCATGAAGGTGATTGCGCTGGCGGTCGTGATTTTTGTGAGGAAGTTGCCGGCTCCGCGGCTGCCGAAGATCGTATTCGCACCCCCGCCGCCCAGCGACGCTCCGAGGTCCGCACCCTTGCCGCGCTGCAAAAGCACGACCACGATGAGCACGAAGCACACGATGAAGTGAAGGGCGTAAACGAAGGTTTCCATCAGGATGTCTCCAAACTGGCCAGGGCGATCTGTGCGAATGAATCCGGGTCGAGGCTGGCGCCACCGATCAGGGCACCATCGACGTCGTGCTGCGAGAGTAATTCTCTTGCATTGGACGGCTTGACTGAGCCGCCATAGAGAATGCGCGTCTGCTCGCCGATGGGACCCAGGCGAGCGATAAGCGTCTTCCGAATTGCAGCATGGACGGTCTGAGCGATCTCGGGGGTCGCGGTGCGACCCGTCCCGATCGCCCAAACGGGCTCGTAGGCTACCACTAACTGACGCGTGAGCCCATCGTCGGCTCCATCGAGCGCCGTCGTCAACTGTTTCGCCACGATTTCCAGCGTTTGATCCGCTTCCCGCTGCGCGAGGGTCTCGCCCACGCACAGGATCGGGGCGATCCGGCTTTCGGCCAGACGCTCCGCCTTGGCCCGGACCATGGCGTCGGTTTCGCCGAAGAGTTGCCGTCGCTCGCTGTGGCCGATCAGGGCGAATGAGCAGCCCAGATCCTCCAGCATCGCGAGGGAGACTTCGCCGGTGAAGGCGCCGGAGGCTTCGGCGTGGAGATTTTGCGCAGCGAGCTGAATTCCTGAATCCGCCAGGGCGCGACCCAATCGGTCGAGCGCCGGGAAGGCCGGGGCGATGGCTAGATCGAAGGCCTTGCCCAGATCGGCCAAGTGGGGTTGCAGGCGTTCAAGCAGTCTCGCGGCGAATTCCGAAGCCTCGCTCGCGCAGAGGTTCATTTTCCAGTTGGCGACGAGCAACGGGATCCGGGGCATCAGGGGGCTCCTTTCGTGCGCTTTTCTCGAGGCTTCTGATCGCGATCGAGGGCGACGACTCCCGGCAGCGCCAGACCCTGCACGAACTCGAGGGAGGCGCCGCCCCCGGTCGAGAGATGGTCGATCTGTGCGCCGACGCCGACCTTGTTGACCGCGGCCAGGGAGTCCCCGCCGCCCACGATCGTTCGGGCGTCTGAGGCTGCGACGGCACGGGCCAGGCGCTCCGTACCACGAGCGAAAGCATCGATTTCGAACACGCCCATCGGGCCGTTCCAGAGAATCGTGTGTGCCTGGGCGGCGGCTTCGGCATAGCGGGCGGCCGTTTGCGGGCCGATATCGACGCCCATGAAATCCTCGGGGATGGTGCTCACGACCTTGGCTTCGGCACCCTCCTGAAGTGACCGACTGACGACATGGTCAATCGGCAGGAGGAGCTGGCATTGTCGTTCTTCGGCGCGCGCGAGCATTCTCGTTGCATCGTCCAATCGCTCGGGTTCCACGAGGGATCGTCCGGTCGGCTCACCGCGCGAGGCCAGAAAGGTATAGGCCATGGCGCCCCCGACCCCGATCGTATCTGCGCGTTCGATCAAGGCTTCGAGTACGCCGAGTTTGTCCGAGACCTTGGCGCCGCCCAGAAAACAGACGAAAGGGCGCTCCGGGTCGAGGGTCGAGGACAGCGCGTCGAGTTCCGACTGAAGCAGCAACCCCGCGGCGACCTCGGCCACGAAGGGGACCATTCCCGCGGTTGAGGCGTGGGCACGGTGCGCGGTGCCAAAGGCATCGTTCACGTAGATGTCCGCCAGGCTCGCGAGGGCCTTCGCGAATTCTGGATCGTTCTCGGTCTCCGCCGCATGAAAGCGAAGATTCTCGAGCATCAGGATTTCGCCCGCTGGCAAGCGATCGACCGCTGCGAAAACGGAGTCCCCGACGCAATCGTCGACAAAATGGACCTTGGTCGGGTGGCGCTTTCCGAGGGCTTTGGAAATCGCTGCCGCAATGGGGGCCAGAGAGAGCGAGGGGTCGCGCTTGCCTTTGGGACGACCCAGGTGGGAGGCCAGAATGATTCGCGCATCGGCGGCCAGCAACCGCTCGAGGGTCGGCAGCGACGCACGTATTCGGCTGTCATCACCGATCTGGCCGTTCTTCTGTGGAACGTTCAGGTCGGCTCGAACGAAAACGCGCTTTCCGGCGAGGGGGATCGCGTCGATCAGGGCTTCCAGGGACTGAATGGCCACGTTCGGAGGACACTCCACTTCTCATCAATGTGCTGGCTTGGGCCGGTCATTGGTCGTCATGGGTTGAGGATCGAAAAGCGAACCCGAAGGCGCGCGGAAAGCTTTCGAGAGCGCGCAATGTACCGACCCTCCGTTATGCTCTCAAGTACTCGACTTAACTTCCCTTTTGGGGTGTTCGATGAAACCATGAACGACGCGCTGATCAAGGCGTGGGCGGCGACGCCGAATGGAAACCCGAGGGATTCGGGAAGCGAGTGGGACGGAAGCCGCGGACGATGGGGGGCCGAGCTGGGATGTCTGT
>CAZMFM010000047.1:0-39189 GCA_964565565.1 uncultured Spirochaetaceae bacterium
GATGCCCGAGCTTCCCGAAGTCGAGACGACGCGGCGCCAGATTGCGCCCCTGCTGGTCGGCCATCGCATCGAACGCGTGCGGACGACCCAGCCGAGCTATTTCTTCCTGACCGAGCCGGCCGAATTGCGCCGCCGCCTGGCCGGTCGTGCGATCGAGGCGCTCGATCGAGAAGGGAAGTACCTGGTTCTGCGGCTCGAGGGCGAGGCGCGACTGCTCTTGCATCTCGGCATGACGGGTCAGCTCTTCTCGAGCGAAGCGACGAGCGCGCGGTTGCTGTCGTCGACGGCGCGTGCGGCGCTCTCGCCCGAGGCGCAGACCCGATTCAAACCCGACGAACACACGCATCTACAATTCGAGTTGGCCGGCCGCGCACCCAGGGTCTTTTTCCGGGACGTCCGGAAGTTCGGCAAGGTGCAGTGGTTGGCGCCTGGAGAGCCGAGTGCACGGCTCGATCGTCTTGGTATTGATGCGCTCGTTCTCACCGGCGAACACCTCTTCCGGTCGATGCGGGGCCGGAGGGTTGCGATCAAGACGATGCTGCTCGACCAATCGATTTGTGCAGGGATCGGGAATATCTATGCGGACGAGGCGCTCTTCATGGCCCGCGTCCGTCCCGGCCGTGCCGCGCGGCGGGTGACACGACGTGAGTGCGAGGCGATCGCTGTCTCCGTTCGCCAGGTTCTCGAGCGTTCCATCGAAACCGGCGGATCGAGCATCAGCGACTATCTGCGGCCCGACGGACGAGACGGCGGCTATCAAGACGAGAGGAAGGTCTATGCCCGAATGGGTGAGCCCTGTCTCTCCTGCGCGACGCCGATCAAGCGCAAGCGAATTGCGGCACGGTCGAGTCACTATTGTCCGCAGTGTCAGACGTGACGTCGGGCTGGAACGCTAGCAGCCCGTTGAAAAACCCTTCGGTCGCTATGCACGGCCCTTCGACCCGATCTCTGCGTTGCGGAAACTTGCCGTAGCCAGCTACGGCGGCGTTTCCACGCCTTGATCTCGGGCCGAATGACCGCACCTGGCTCGGTCAGAGTTCTTCAACGGACTGCTAGGCTCTTCGAAGGGGAGGCGAGATAGGCGAGATGCTCAGCTTGGTCGAACTCGAACGGGTGGCCACAGTCTTGTCGGACGGCCTCGTCGGCGGTCGCATCGAGCGCTGGCTCGAACCCGATCACGGCCGGATCGTCTTTTCGATCTATCGGCGCGGCGATCCCGCCGGAACCCACAGTGTTGCCGGAACCCGCGAAGCCACCGGAGCCAACAACGCCACCGGAGCCCGCAACGCCGCCGGAACGCAGGACACCACCGCAGCCCCGCAGTCCGACAAGATCAAATGCGTCATTGATCTCGACTCGCGTCCTGAGATCGCCCATGTTGGATTGATTGAGCGGATGCCGAAGGCCCCGGCGAATTTGCCGTCCTTCGCAGCCTATCTGCGTGCCCATCTCTCACGGGCGCGCCTCCTCTCCGTTGCCCTGCGCGGTCGAGATCGCCAACTCGCTTTGCGCTTTGCGGCAGAATCCGGGGAGTTCGTTCTTCTGCTTTGCCTCTTCGGTCGCCGAAGCAATCTCTATCTGCTCGATGCACAGGACCGACTCGTTCTGGCGCTTCGACCGCTCGCGGAGACACGCAGTGAACTCGCTCTCGGTCAGCCTTATATCGATCCAGGTGGTGGGGTCAAAAAGGAAGGCGAAGACCGGTTCGAAGGGGAGTCGGGCCTGCCCATGCTCAAGGCGATTGCCGCCCTCTATGAAGCCCTGCTCGACGAACGGTCCTCGGGCGGCGACCGACGGCGACTCCTGAATGCCTTGAAAAAGGAACGTAAATCCTCACAGAGGCGAGTCGAGCGCATCGAGGCGGAACTGACCGAGGCGGAGCAGGCCAATACGCTGCAACGCCATGGCGAACTCTTGAAGGCCAATCTCTCGCGAATCGTTTCCGGAAAATCCGTCGTCGTCGTGGAAGATTTCGAAACCGGAGAGCCCGTCGAAATTCGTGTCGATCCGAAGCTGTCGGCCAAACAAAATCTCGAAGCCACGTTCAAGCGCTACCAGAAACTTCTGCGGCGCCTGACCAAGGCGGGTGGTCAGGTCGAGTCCGCGCGCGCGGGGCTGCAAGAGATCCTCGATCTCGAAGCCGAGATCGAAGCAGCGGAGACGCTCGAGGAGATCCTGACGCGAAATCTCGTCGTTCGCCTGCTGGCGCGTCATCCCGGGAGGCAAGCCTCCGGCAAAGGTACGAGTCTTCCGAGCAAGGCGATCGCCGAGAAGCCGTCGCTTCCCGCCGTCTACCGAGATCGGCCGAGAAAGCTTCACCCTCGTCGTTACCGAAGCAAGGATGGCCTCGAGATCTGGGTCGGTCGCAGCGACGAGGGGAATGATTTCTTGACGACCCGATTTGCTCGGGGAAAGGATCTCTTCTTTCATCTCGATGGCGCGCCGGGTAGTCATGTGATCTTGCGGACCGAAGGCCGCGAGGACCCGCCTTCAGAGTCCGTGCTCGACGCCTGCGAACTCGCCATCCACTTCTCGAAACAAAAGAACGCTGGACGGGCCGATGTCCATGTCGTGCCGATCAAGAATGTGAAGAAGCCGAAGGGAGCGAAGCGAGGGCTCGTCTACGTGACGGGTGGCAAGTCGGTCAATCTGCGTCGGGAGGCCGCTCGGCTCGAACGTCTGCAGAACTCGCGAATCGAAGACTGAGCCGAGAAACTAACGAGCCTTTCGTAACGCGAGGAGCGCCGGCAGAACGATCAGATTGCTCATCACCGTCAAGGTCATCCCGATGCTCAAGACGATGCCCAGGCTGGCCACGCCACGGTGTGAAGACAAGGCCAGGGTGCCGAAGCTGGCCGTCGTCGTGAGTGCACTATAGAAGACGGCGCGGGCCGTCGTGCTTCCGAGCAGGTCTTCGGGATGTGCGTCGGCGGCGTGGGCTTCTGCGCGATGGACGAGGTGGATGCCGCTGTCGACACCGATGCCTAACAAGAGCGGAATGACGACGACATTGGCGAAGTTGAAGGCGATTCCGAAGGCGGCCATGGTGCCCACGGTCAAGACGTTGCTGAGTAGTAGCGGCGCGAGCACCAACAGGACGGGTCGTGGGCGGCGCCACAACAGGAAGAGGAACGTCGTGATCAGGACCATTGCGTAGGTCAACGCTTCGCGAAACGAATCGCGTGTGGCTTCGGCGAAGGCGATCATGTTCATGGGCAGCCCGGTTGCACCCGGCACGACTTTCTGAACCTCGCGTGCGAAGCGCGTAAACGCTTCTTCTTCGATCAGTACTTCGGCCGGAAAAATCTGGACCCGCGCGCGGCCGTCTTTGGCCAGCATTCGCTTTCGAAGCTGTTCGGGCAGATCGCTCAGTTCGATGGGGTCGACGAAGGTCGCTGCACGCAGGCGGTCGAGCTGATCCGTCAGTCCGCCTAATAGAATTCCCTCGAGTCGGTCGAGCGCTTCTTCGACATTTTTGTCGTCTTCGGCGCGAATCAGGAATTCATCGAGGCTTTCCCGAAGCGCACGCATACTGCTTGCCAGGGCTCGGTCGTCGCCCTCGATCGTGGGATCGAGCAGGACGTCTCGCAAGGATCGCAGCGCCGCGATCTGGACCTTCGTCGACGGCGGTTCGCGCACTTCGACTTCTGTTCCGGGAACGTCGAGTAGGAAGCCTATGTCTTCGAGTACCTCGATTTTGGCTTCCTGGTCGCTGGGAATGTAGTCTGCGAGAGAGAGCGCCATGTCGACGACTTCGAGTTTGTCGAGCTCCCGGGCCATTTGCGTCGCACTCTCGAGATTGTCGGCCACAGCGTCCATGGGCCATGGCGATCGCCGCCCGGCCTCGACCAACATTTCATTGAAGACTTGAACGCTCTCCGTATCGGGATCGCGCATGCGGACAACGTTCGCATCGAATTTTACCTGGGTTGCTTGCCAGGCACCCAGGCCAAAGAGGACAAGGGCTACGCCCGCGACGATGCGCGGCCGTCTCGTGAAGGCCCCCCACCAGGGATTGTCGAAGGTCAAGCTCTTTTCGAGATCGCGATCGGGGTCCAACCGACAAACAGTCGTAAGTAGGCTCGGAAACAGGGTCGTTGTGAGAAGCAGGTTGATGATCATGCCCGTTCCCGCGATCAATCCGAGTTCGGCGACGCCGCGGTTATCGGTGGGGATGAAGACATAGAAGCCGGTCGCCGTCGTCAACGTGCAGATCACGAGGGAGCTGCCGACCTTGCGGATCGCGAAATCGAGCGCACGCGAATGAACGCCGGCGTGTTCGGGATCGTTTCGCAACGCGTCGGCATAGGCCATCCCGATATGAATGGTGAAGTCGACGCCCAGGCCGATGAAGAGGATGCCGAAGGCGATGCTGATGAGATTGAGGGCGCCGACTGCGGCGGCGGCGAAGGCACCGGTCCAGACGAGGCCGACCAAAAGGGTGATGACGGCGGCGATGACGAGGCGGGGGCTGTGAAGGGCACGCCATAGGACGAGGAGGACGACAAAGAAGGTGATGACGCCGCCCAGGCCGATGTCCCAGAGCAGGCCGTTCATCTCTTCGTAATTGAGCACAGGGTTACCGGTTAGGCGAACGCGAATACCGTGATCCGGATCGAGTTCGGCCAGGGTGGCTATTCGTCGAATTTCGGACATCGGCTTCGAAGCCGCGAAGAGGCTGTCGAAGTCGAGCACCGGGTCGACCACCAGGACCCACCGTGTCACGCTTTCAATCGACGATCCGCGAAGCAGGATTTCCTCCCAGGACACCGCGAGCGGAAATTCCCGGTAGGCCTCGACCGTCGCGTCGCCAACGCGATCGAGTAGGACGGTGAGTTCGGCGAGGCCTCCCTCGGCGCCCTTTTGCTCGTCGAGGGCGTATTCGATCAGCCGGGCGAGGTTCTCGATGCTCGGATCTTGTTCGAGGGAAGCAAGGATCGGCTGGACGCGCGACATCTGTAACGCGAACTCGTCGAGATCGTCGAGGTCGCGATAGAGCAGACCGTACTTTTCGAAGAACTCGCCCGATCCGGGGACGTAGACGTCACTTACGAGATCGGGCCGACTTTCGAGAGCCTGCTCGAGCGTCGTGGCCGCATGCCGTGCTAGTTCTGGCGTTTCGCCATCGATCACGATCAGGATGACGTTCTCGATATTCGGAAAGCTGCGCGTAAAGGCCAGGTAGTTCTGTCGTGCCTGGAGATGTTCAGCGACGAGCGCCGTATTGTCGGAGTTGATGCCGAGGTTGAGCGCGGCGAAGGCAAAGAGGGCGATCGTCAGACCGCCAATCAGGCCGAGGACGGCCCTCGCATGATCGTCGACGAAGCGCACCCAGGCGACGAGCCGGTTGGACAGTGTCGCTTCGAATCGATCCATCGCGATGTGGGCCTCTTGCTTTCGGCTCGCGGGCTCCGGGTGGTTGATCCCGGAACAGTTTTGGAAAAATCTCCGAGCGCTGCGGAGTCTACTGCTTCCGTTCGAAACCCGACGAGAAAGTGCCGATCCCAGATGGGCCTTCGGTGTGAATGGGCGAGTGGTAGAATGACACGATGATCGACGATGCTTTTCGTTCCCGGATGCCGCGCTTCGTCGGTCCTCTGCTCTCGCTCTATCGACGACTCGATTGGACACCGAATCACGTCACGCTTCTGGGATTCGGGATCGCCTTGCTGGCGAGCGCCGCGGTGGCGACGCATTGGCGATGGGCGGCGATCGGATTGTGGTGGCTCTCGCGGTTGGCGGACGGCACGGATGGGATCTATGCCCGGGCGTCCGGGCAGGAGAGTGATTTCGGTGCCTATCTCGACATCGTTCTCGATATGGCCGCCTACGGCGCGATGGTGCTGGCCTTTGCGGTGGCCGCCCCCGCGTTCCAGGTGCAGTGGATGGCGATGCTCTTTCTTTACATCCTATGCATCGCGACGGCGCTTTCCCTCGGCGCCCAGGAAGCCAAGCGGGGTTTCGCGCCAGCGGATTCGCGTGGTCTGCGGCTCGGTGCCGGCCTGGCCGAGGGAGGCGAGACCGGGATCGCCTACAGCCTTTTTCTCCTCTTCCCGAATCAGCTGGAAATTTCGACGACGATCTGGGTCGCCCTACTGGCCGCGACCGTGATCGCGCGAAGCGTTCTGGCCTACCGAATCCTGCGACCGGAACCGCCGGCCTCGGCAGACGATCGCTAGGGGCGAGTTTTGGGACGGGTTAAGAACCACCCAATTCAGGGAATTGCCCAGAGTGTGACATCGATCATCAAGATGTAGCCGCCAACCAACCGATATGAGCATGAGCTTTGTATGAACCGGGCCGCCATGCGGCTCGAGGGGGCAGGCACTTGGTGCGTCGCAAGTCGATTCGATCCATTTTGATTGGTGGTCTGATCGTGGTGTTTCAGATCATGATCGCGTCCCAGAGCGCGGCGGATTGGAAGGTCTACGTGGAGCCGGGTCTCGGGATTTCGGCCGCCTCGGTCGACACCGACGGACAAGCGAGCAATGCGCCGACCACGAGTCTCTTCGGTTCAGACGATGACTCCTCGCCAGCGATCTCCTTTGCCGCTGGGCTCGAAATTCCCATGGACGAGCTCGTTCCCCGGGAATGGTTGCTCGATGTTCGTTTGCCGGACTGGCCGGTGCGCATTGAACTCGAGGGGACTTTCTTGCGTGAGTACGAGTTCCGGACGGATACCAGTGCGACGGATGAGTTCTTTTCCGAGGTCACGGTCGATGGAACGCTCATGGTCAATTTCTGGCTGGATATCCCATTGCTCGCCATGTACAAGCCCGTGCAATACACGCTCGGGTTGGGTCGGCAGCCGGGGCTTCGTCGATGGCTCGGGCCGGCAAGCTTCTACGTAGGGACCGGTGTCGGTGTCGGTTTCTATACGATCGATGGAACCGCCAACACCATCCTTGGCGACTCAGACATCGTCGATTTCGCCTGGAACGCTGGCTTCGGTCTCAGTTACGACCTGACGGAAAACGTCGCCGTGAGCGCGGGCTATCGCTTTGTCGGTCTCGGAAAACAGAACGTCGATCTCAACGGCCCCTTCACCCCAGGCGCGTCCGACGAAGTCGAGTTCGACCCCGAACTCCACGAATTTCGCTTCGCGATTCGCATTCAGGTCTTCGAATTCTTCAGCCCCTGGCGTTGAGCACCTTCGTCGGCCGGCCTGCGCGCGATTTCTAGCGACGCCGAGACTGCTCGGATAGCCTTCTCCCGTGAAACTTCGCCGCCGCAATCGCCTGGTCCTCCCTCGATCCTACTATGTGGCCAGAGTGGCCAGAGTGGCCAGAGTGGTCAAGGTGATCATGCTGATGGCGATCGGTGTGGCTTGGAGCGCGTCGACCACTCCCGCCCTTGCGGCAGAGCGCACCTTCCCGCTGAATCTGAAACAATCTCCGATCGACAAATTGATCAAACGCGTCGCGGAGGAGACCGCGCGCCCGATCATCTTCGACGAACGGGTACGCGGAAACATTTCCGTCGTGACCAAGAGGGAAGTCACTGAAGGCGAGGCCTGGGGCATTCTGGAGGCATCGCTTTCGATGCTCGGCTTTTCGCTCTTGCCCTCGACGGTCGACAATTGGCGAATCGCCAAGGTTGCGGAAGCCGTCGGCGAAGCACCGTTCAAAGCGCGTGCCGGGCCGGAGAGCGATTCCTTCGTCACAACCTTGATCTCGCTCGACAACGCGAATCTGCAAAGTGTCATCGCTGTTCTCGAACCGATTTCGGGTGCGCGCGTAACCCTTGTCCCTTTTGTGCCGACCAATTCTGTGATCGCGAGCGGTCCTGAGCGCGCTATCGCGCGTCTGGCTTCGATCGCCGACGAGCTCGATCGAGTGGAGGAACTAGCACTTCGATATCGAGTGCTTCGCTATCGCGATGTGAAGAAGATCGAGGACCTCGTCGAGGCGCGGGTCAAATCGATGGGGAATTCTGCACGGCTGCTTCAGGTCTGGACCGACGAGCAGACCAATAGCGTTCTCTTTCGCGGGGCCGAGGAGTCGGTGTCGCGATTGGCTCGCTTCCTCGAACGAATCGACCGACCGAGCACGGGCAGTGGTCGAATCCAGGTGTTGCGCGTGCTGAATCGCGACGCCGAAGAGATGGCAACACTCTTGAGTGAACTTTCCCAATCGCCGGCCTCCGCGAAAAATGTCGCGTCGATCCGTACGCGGGGTTCGGAATTGGTCGGCGCGGACTATTCGATCGCCGTCGACAAGGCGACTCGATCCCTCGTCGTGCGTGCATCGCCCGAGGTTCAGCTGGCGATTCGGGACATGCTGGAAGAGCTCGACCAACCACCGCAGCTGATTGCCGTCGATGTCACGATCACCGAGGTCCGCACGCCACGAAGCAAATTTCTGGGCTTCGCTTTCGATATTCCCCTCACGGCGTCGACCGGTAGTGGCGATCTCATTGGCCGCTTGGTGAGTTCGCCCGTACCGGGTGCGACCGTTGCGCGCTTGCCGGGTCCCGAGACGACACTTTTCGGCCGCGTCGCCCGCGATACCGGGATTGCGCTCGAGGGACCGGACGACGAGAACGGAATTCCAACCGTCATTCCCATCGAAGATACCGGGGTGATCCAGGCTGGAGATTTCAGCATCGAGACGGAGGTGCTGATCAGACCGCATCTGATTGTCTTGTCCGGGGAGCGCCATGAACTTTTCGTGGGACAAAATGTGCCGGTGCCCGTGACCGAAGGCAGTCCGGGAGAAGCCGATCCGAACAGTGTTTTCGGAGTCAGTCTGGCCCGGACGATCCGCTTCGACCGGACGGATATCGGTATTAGGCTCGGACTCGACGCGAAGGCGGGCCGCGAGGGCAAGATTCAGATCGATCTCGATATCGAGATTTCGACGATCATCCCTTCGCTGGCCGGAGCGATCGAACAGGTCGGTCCCAGCTTCCTGGAAGAGACGCTGACCGCCACCGCGCGACTCGAGCATGGAGAGACGGCGATCATTGGCCTCAATCGTGACGTGAGGACGGTTGTCGGCCGAAGTGGCGTCCCGTGGCTTTCGGAGATTCCCTTCCTGGGCTGGTTCTTTACCGCTAATTCGACGAGTGAGCAGGACGTAAACCTGGCGATCGCCGTACGTGCCCGACGACTCTCTTCACCCGCGGACGTGGTCGCCGACACGATTCGTCGTCGATTGATCTTCGAGAGACAGAACGCGCGAGGCGGTGGGTTGGTCGTTCCGGAAGGACTCCCCTTTGGTGTACTCGTGACGACTCGCGAACGTGAGGACGATGCGGAAGCGATCGCTGAAGGCCTAATGCTCGCGGGATACGAGTCGACGGTTCATGCCTGGTCTTCCGGTGAAGGGGACTTCTTCGATGTCTACGTCGTATCGTTTGAGACGATGGCAGACGCCGCGGAGGCGGCCGGCGCGCTCATGCATGACGGTTGGAATCCTGATCTGGTGATCTTGAAAACGCAGTCCTGAATCTTCGCCTGGCTGCACGCAGGGTTGACTCAGGGTGCTGGACGTTGCAGGCCGCTTCCCACCACTCTGGGACGGGTCGCACAAGCGGGGATCGCGGTCCCGGCGACCTTTCCGGATTGTGTGACGAGCAAGTGGGGCAAGCCGACCCGAGCAAGGAAGTCAGGGGCTTCGGCTTCGTCATGAAGCATCGCAATGGTCGACGTGATTCCGGCGATCAGGCAATGCGGCGCCTTGATCGATACACAGGCGGGTCCGCCGCGATGGGACTCTCCGGTTCGCGGATCGAGCAGATGTGAATAGCGGACGCCGTCGACGATCATGAAGCGTTCGTAGTCGCCGCTCGAAGCCAGCCCACCTCGGTCGAGGGCAATCCGCGCCAACGCCTGAGCGGGGTTTCGTGGGTCGCGAATTCCGACCAGCCAGGGGGACCCGTCCGGATTGGGGCCGACGACAGCGAGATCGCCGCCGAGGTCGATCAAGCCGGATTCGAGGCCGCGCTCGCGGCAGAGTTCAGCGACCCGGTCCGCTGCGTATTCCTTGACGAAACCCCCGAAATCGAGCTCCATTCCGCGAAGTGGCAGATGTAGTCTTGGTCTTGTCCACTCGATCTTGGACCAACCAACCAGGGATTGGACTCGGGCGAGGGCATCGCGTTCGGGAAGCCGGCCGGATTTGAAATCCCAGACTCTTCGCAGCACGCCGGAGGTCGGATCGAATCGGCCCGCGCTTTCTTGATGGGCGGTGGCCGCGAAGTCGAGCAGGGAGGCCGTTTCAGAATCGACCTCCACGCCGCGTCCGTCGCCGGCGCTGCGATTGATTCGAGACGTCAGACTGTCCTCGCGATAGCGCGAGAATTTCTTTTCGAGACGATCGATCTCTTTGGCGCAAATCTTGGCCAGGCCGGCGGCTTCGTTTCGAGTCTCGCTCCAGAAGCCAAACTCGCAGGGGCTCCCCATGCCTCGGAAGCGAAACCGTTCGAGGCGCACGCTCAGAATCGTCCGTTCAGCGTAAACGAGAAGACGTGGAAACGGACGAGCCCCGGCGCTTCATCTGCTTCCTTGACGTCCATGATGCCGATGTCGCCATCCGAGTAGTATCGCTCGTAGGAGAGTGACGCGACCAGATCCACACCTTCCGAGACGCCGATCTGTTGGAGCCACGACGGCGCGTTGTAGTCGAGTGCATTCAGGATCTCGACGTCCGCCTTGATCTTGGCTGAGAGCGCTCCGTAGGGGGAGAGCCGGAAATCGCTCGAGCGATAGTTCGGTTGTACGCCGGCGGGTAGGACGGTGTCGTAGAAGTCGGCCTTGCTCTGGCTATACCATCGGACGCTAGGCGTGATGGTCAACCATTCGAAGAAGTTCTGGTACCAGGCGAGCTCGGCCGTCAATGAGTTGACTCCGAAGCTGTCGGTGTAGAAGCGGCCGTCGAGATGGGCGGCTCCGGAGACAGACTCGAAGTAGTGGCGGTAGCGAAGCATGATGCTGAGCTGATCCTTCGTGTCCGGACGCTCGTCGGAGAGCAGGACGTCGCTTGGGCCGATGCCCTGAATCGCCTTGTAGGGATCGCTCAGATACCCGTCTGAATGTTTGTAGTTGAAGGTCACTTGCATGGTCGACGAACGGCTCAGAATCTGAGCCAAGCCGAAAAAGAGGTCGACACTCCATTTTTCTTCATCCTCAGGCCGGGTGTCGAAAATGTCCGCATCGGTCGGGTCGATCCAGTCATAAGAGAAAGCCATCGCTGCGGAGACCGTGGTGTTCTTCTCGTTGAGGTTGCGTTCGGCAGCGACGCCTACGTTCATGGAGAGGTAGTCTCTCTCCTTGGATACGCCGACGGAGACGGTGTCCTTGCCGTTGTCCATGTAGAAGTCCATGTCGGCAAGGACATCGACACGCTGGTCCTCGATCGTGGCGCCACTCATTACCTGGAGTGGCTTTCCGGTTCCGGTTTCAGCGCGCACGTACCACGGCGAAGCGCCACTCATGTCTTCGTAGAGAATGTCGACTCCGATATCCATACGGTCGGAGACCGGCAAATCGAAACGCCACTGTGTCTGGAAGACTTCGTAGCGATCTCTCGACCCATTGCCGTCGTCGAAGAAGCGGCTCGGGGAGAGGTTGTCTTCTTTGTAGTAGGTGAAGGAAGCCGAGCCCGTCGCGCGTTCGATCGGCGCGTCGGCGCGTGCGGATCCCGCGATGCCGGGGAGGGCAAGTGCGCTCGTCGTGAGCGCCGTGAGGGTCTTGCTCGGACGAGGGAGCGAGAAGGCTGCTTCCCCGCAGTGCTCACTACTCATGGCATCCTCGCTGGGCTTGTGCACTACGCGCTTCATGGAATGGAACCCCTCTTTGTGTTGCCAAACAGCTTCGGATGCTTAGTTGCAGCCACATCCGCCGCCGCCACCGCTTCCGCCCGGCATGGAGGCTTCCTTGCTGAAGTAGATATGGGCTTCACGCTTTGCTTCGAGTACATCGGGCTCCCAGGCCATGTCCCGGCGCGCAAGCAGGTCGCGCTCCCAGGGTTTGACACGAACGCATCCTCCGCTCGCCAGAACGATCGAAGCGAGGACAACAACAGCGCATAACATTCTCATTTGCTTGCCTCTAGAAGCGTGCGGATTTTCTGGCGCAGCCTGGATCCGTCGCCACGCTTGAATCCGCGATGTACGTATCGAATCACACCGTCCCGATCGATCAGATAGGAAGTCGGCATCGTCTCGACGCCGTATTGCCCGGGCAGTTTCCCCTTCGGATCGCTCGCGCTCGGATAGCCGATCGGATGCTTCTTCAAGAAGCGCAACGCCTTCTTGATTTTCTGGTCGAGGTTGACTGCGACAATCTGAAAGTCTTCGGCGGGAAACTCACCGCGCATCTTTTCGATCTCGGGAATCGCCGTGAGACAGGGCGCACACCAGGAAGCCCAGAAGTCGAGATAGACGACCTTGCCCCGGAACTTGCTCAACTCGACCATGCTCTTTCCATCGAGGGAGGGGGCGGAGAAGGCCGGCGCACGATCACCGACATCGAGGGCCAGAGCGGTGTTCGCTGTCAGCGCGACCGCGACCGCAAGCACGATCGAGGTCGAGCAGGATGCGATCCAAGCGGGTCTCGGCCTGGGTTGTTTTACGTCGTGTCGCCAAGTCGTCATACGCGTTGTCATGTCTCTGTTCGGGCCTCGATGAATGCTGAGAAGTGGCGCAAAGGGCTGATAGAAAGGGCTCTTGCGACTCTCGATGCATCGTCTCGTCGGCGAGCAGCACTGAGAGAAATGTGACGGGGGTCTCAAAGGGCGCGCGAAGTTCGTTCTGTGTCCTTCTGGCTCGGAAGGGCGGCCAGGACTTCCTGTTTGGTCAGGAGTTCAGAGAGCACCGTCGGTTGATCCGGCGCGTCCGGGGAATAGACGAGATAGAGGGGAACACCGGCTCGACCGAACTCCGCCAACTTCTTTCGGATGACCTCATCTCTTTTCGTCCAGTCGGCCTCGAAAAGCGCGATGCCGCTTTTCCGGAAGGCCTCGCGTGTGGCGGGGCGTTCCAGGACCGCGTGTTTGTTGACCTGGCAGGTGATGCACCAATCGGCGGTGAAGACGACGAAGGCGGGTTGGCCCGAGGCCACGACAGCAGCCACCGCCTCTTCCGACCAGGTACGCCAGCCCGATTCGAGTTCGCTGGACGCCGAAACGGTATTCGCCTCCTCGACCCGGTCGAAATCGATCAGGTTGAAGCCGGCGAAGGCAAGGCCGACGATTGTGATCGCGCTGGCCCGGGCGACCCAGGCGCTTCGAAGCGGCTGGATCTGTCCAAAGCCCCAGAGCAGGAAAGCCAGGAAGAGCAGATTTCCAGTCATGGCGATTACGGCTTCGAGCCCGCCGCTCTGACCCAGGACCCAGAGGAGCCAGACGACGGTCGCCAGAAGGCTGAAGCCGAGCCCGGCGCGTAGCTTCATCATCCAGGGGCCGGAACGAGGAATGAACCGGGCCAGCACCGGAAAGAAGCTCACCACGAGGAAGGGCGAGGCCAGGCCTAATCCGATCGCGAGAAAGATGGCCGCGATTCCGAAGCCCGAGGTCGCGAAGGCGAAGCCGACGGCGGTCCCCAGGAAGGGCGCTGTACAGGGTGTTGCGAGGATTACGGCCAGGAGTCCTTCGAAGGCGGATCGCCTCAGTCCGCTCGACGACTGGCCGACATCGGCCAGCCGGCCCTGGCCGAATTCGATTTCATAGACGCCGAATAGATTCAACGCGAAGGCAACTAACAGGGCGCTGATTGCGGCGACGAAAAGCGGTTCCTGGAACTGGAATCCCCAGCCGACGGAATGCCCCGCGGCACGCAGCCCGAGCACGATCGCCGCGAGCAAGGCCATCGAAGCCAATACGCCAGCGGTATAGGCGAGGCCATGGAGCTGTACTTCCCGCCGATCCTTCTCAGCCATGTCGGCAATGGCCACGACCTTGATCGCCAGGACCGGGAGCACGCAGGGCATCCCGTTCAGGATCAATCCGCCGAGCAGTGCCAGCAGGAAGATCTGGAGCCAGCGTGAAAGCGGAACGGGGGCGGGAGTGCTTGTGACGGCCGATTCGGTCAGAATCGGCAAATCGACCCTCTTGTATTCGGCCCGTCCATCCTGGCCCTGGATGCGAAGGATTCCCTGCAGCCGATCCGAGCCGGCCTCGAGTCGCGTCGCCTCCATCGCAAGGGTAAACCGACCGCTGGTCACGTCGCTTGCTTCGATCGTCGGCGCAGAGAACTCGAAAGTCTCGCTCTCCATCGGAAGGAATACGCCGTGTTCGAGATCCATTGCCAGGACGGGGCAGTCGCTCCCCTGCGATGCGTCCGCTGATGAACAGGAACGGATACCGAGTTCGATGGAGCCGTCTTCGTCCACGTCCGGCGAGCCACTCGTCCAGTGGGCCACGACGTCGATTCCTGCCTCGCGCGCGTCGCCGGGTACATCCTTGGCCGCGTCGACGAAGAGCGCCTCGATCCAGGCCCAGTCTTCGGTGGACGGGTTCGTGTCGAGAGGTGTCGAGAGAACGAAGGCCGCGGGGATGCATTGTGTTCGGCAGATCAGCACGTTCACATCCGCGCTGACCGAGGCCGAGACCGCATCCGTGTCCGTCGACGGAAGTAGGGGGGCAGAGAGCAAGACCCGGTCTTCGTAGCCGTAGGTCGTGAAGAGCCCGTCCGCCTCGCGGAATGTCTCGGGTGCCGGCCAGAGAATGTCGCCGATCTGGCCAGCGGTCGATTTGAGGCCCAGGGACGGGGCAATTCCGGTACCGCCGGGATTGCGCCAATAGATGTGCCAGCCGGGTGCGAGGTCGAAGAGGACGCCGACCTGCCGGACAGGGTCGCCGGGTGCGCGTTCGGGCCGAGGTTCTGAAACGAGCAGCCGCGCCTTCAGCTGCGGGCCATCATCCTCGAAGACCGCCAGCGCCTGGGCCGACTCGGGCAGCGAAAGATCGTGCGCCTCGAGCTTGGCAGCGCGGGTGTTCGCTGACGCCAGCAATAGTAGAAGGCAGAACGCCCAGGTCAGAGATCGCAGCAGGCTTCGCGTCATGGCAGCTCGCAATGGCATTCCCCCAGTCGGGACGGAGAAGTGGCCGTGGTCGATCGGCGGATCTGCGCGATGACCGATACCGCTATCGGCTGTTGGGCTGCTGGAACTTTTGGTCATTTCGCACATCCCGCGCACAGTTTTCGGGGCAACATCCCGACAGGTACAAACACCATGCGAGCACCATGCGAAGTGGTTGAAGCCTGCCTCGGCAGGCGCCCCGGTCGAGATGGGCATCCGAAGCGCAGTACGTCGGTAGCTGTGAAAAGCCTTGAGAAACTCTCCGGCAAAATGCGGATCATCATCAGTAATCGGAGCGAAAAGCACACAATTTCGTGAGCCAGGTCACCGAGAAGACGTTCGATACGCCGAATGAGACAGGAGCCCCGGTGTACGAGCCTTTTGTAGCTCGCGTGCACATGTGCCCAACCGGGCTGGGAATGGAAACGAGGTCGAATCAGGATGGCCAAGCGATTGAGACGACGAGACAGACGAATTCTTGAGCAGCGCGACTCGCGCTGCGCTGGTGGCACGAGCTCTCGCCCGAGTCTGGGCGTAGTCGCTTCCGTGCTGGCGGTCGCATTCTGCGGGCTCTTTGCGGCCGGCTTCGCCAGTGCGCAGATGGACGACACGGATCGGGCCCGCCGCATGCATGACCGGCTGGCCGGCGTGCCTCCGGATGGTGTCACGCTTCAGGACATGGCCACCCTGATCGGCCAGTCGCGCGCTGATCTCGCAGCCGAGCTCGCGATGCAGAATCCCAATTTCTACAACGTGTCGTTGAAGAACTTCGTGACGCCCTGGACCAACGAGGCGCAGACGGTTTTCGCGCCCCTCAACGATTACACGGCCACGGTCATCGGCATGATCCGAGATGACGTGCCCTTTAACCTGATTCTTTCCGAGGACATGATCTACACCGGCGCGAACGGCGTCGTTTCCCCCAACTTCCAGCAGACGAGCAACGCACACTACGAGGCACTCGAAGACGACGGCATCGATCTCAGTGATCCCGCCATGTTGATTCAGCGCACGCAGTCGGGGCTACCTGGGTCGCAGATTTCAGCGGGCCAAGCGGCCGGTGTCATGACGACTCGTGCCGCCGGTGAAGCCTTCTTCTCGGCTGGCACGAATCGAGCGATGTGGCGCTTCACGGGAATCAATCATCTCTGTCGAGACATGGATGAAATGAACGACATCACGCGTCCCGGCGACCGGATTCGTCAAGACGTGACCCGTAGCCCAGGCGGCGACAGCCAGATCTACCTCAATACCTGTTTCGGCTGCCATGCTGGAATGGACGGTCTGACTGGCGCCTTCGCCTATTTCGATTGGGATGAAGCACAGAGCCGAGTCGTTCATACGCCCGGCGTCGTGCAGGACAAATACCTGATCAATGGCAACGTCTTTCCCTTCGGATTCATCACGACCGACAACTCCTGGATCAACTACTGGCGAGACGGTCAGAACTCGTCGCTCGATTGGCGTGGGGCCAGCGATCGTGGCTTTGGTGCAAAGAGCATGGGTGCCGAAGTAGCGGCGACTCGCGCCTTCGCGGTCTGTCAGGTCGAGAAGACCTTCGAACATGTCTGCTTCCGTGGGCCCAAGGATCAGACCGACCGTGATGCGATCGAAGCAATCACGGACGCCTTTGAACTGGACGGGATCTATCGCATGAAGGGTGTGTTCGCGGCAGTCGCCGAACACTGCATGGACGAATGATCCGGGCGGGCGACTTCGGGCAAAAGGGCACGCGAAATGGCGCGCGCAGAGCGAAACAAGAAACTGGAATTCGAATCGACGAGGGGTCGGGGGACAAACTGATGAAGCATTCGACCTGCTCCAAAGCCATGGCCTCCGACTGGCCGTTGGCCTCTGCAGAGAAGACCACGTCCTCCAGATCCAGCATTCTGTCGCTGACACTGTTAGTCGCCGTGGTGGCGTTCGGTTGTGGCGATTACAGCGGTTCCAGTACGGATACGTCGATCCTGGCCAATAGCAATCCGGGCAGCGGTTTGCCCCAGGGTTTGTCCGTGACCGAGCAAGTCACGAGCTTCGAGTCGACGGTCTACCCCGTACTCCGGGCCAACTGCATCAACTGCCACGGTGGTAGCGGGCCGGGTGCGCCTCAGATCGCTCACCCCGACCCGGCGACCGCATGGTCGGCAACCGTCGATAACCAGAAGGTCAACTTCTCCGACCCGTCCTCGTCCCGATTGGTCCGTAGACTCGCGGCGGACTCCCACTATTGTTGGACCGATTGTGCAAGCGATGCCACGGTCATGTTGGCAGAGATCGTCGCGTGGCAGATGGCGATCGAAGCGGCCGGCGGAACGACCGGTGGCGTCGATGTGGCGGGGCTGACGAGTGAGACGCGGCAGGTTTCGGATGGTGTCGAAGAATTGGGCTCGGATCGATTCGATACGGACATCATCGCGCGTTGGGACTTCAAGGAACTGACCGGTACGGTTGCCTTCGACACCAGTGGTGTCGCGCCCTTGATGGATCTGGATCTCGAAGATGGGACCGTCCTGATGTCTTCCTATGGCATCGATCTGACCGGGGGCCGCGCGATCGCAACGCGGGACTCGAGCCGAAAACTTTTTGATCGAATCGCTGACCAGGGCACCGGAACCCAGGCCTATTCCATCGAATTGTGGATCGCAAATGCGAATACTACGCAGGATGGCCCGGCCCGAATCATCACTTACTCACGGAATACCGGCTCTCGGAATTTCATGCTCGGCCAGAATCTCTACCAATACAATATTCGAAATCGATCCTTCACGAACGAGTCGAATAACAATGGCAATCCCGCCATGGAAACCTACGACGTAGACCAGGACGCACAGTCGACGCTCCAGCATGTCGTCGTGACCTACGATCAGCTCGCGGGTCGGAGAATCTTCGTCGATGGCGTCTATACCCTCGACGAGGATCCGATCTCGGCTGGCAGGCTCTGGAATTGGGATCCGAACCATCAACTCGTCCTCGGCAACGAAGTCACCAGTACTCGGCCATGGCTCGGTCAGATTCGCTTCGCGGCGATTTTCGAACGCCCCTTGTCACCGGAGTCGGTTCTTCAGAATTATGAAGCCGGGATCGGCAAGCGGTTGACCCTTGCCTTCGACGTGTCGCAATGGATCGGCGGAAATTCGACGATCGAATTTTCGGTCACTGAACTCGACGGGTACAGCTACCTCTTCTGTCAGCCCACCTTCGTGACGGATACGGGTGCCGCGATTCGGGTTCAGAATCTTCGTATCTCACTGAACGGAATCATTCCTGTCTCCGGTCAGAACTTTACGAACATGAACTCGCTCGTGACCAACGGCCGTCAGCTCTTGTCACGCCAGTGCTCGATTGTCGGCGGTCTCGTCGATCCGAATACCGATGTCTTCCAGCTGGTCTTCGAACAGCTCGGCATCTTCCAGGACCCGGTGGCTGCGACGCCGCCACCGGCGCCCGGCGTGGAGGACTTCGGCGATCCGGTACCCACCCTCGGTATTCGAAACTATGCGCGTGTGAATGCTTCGATGGCCCAGGTCACGGGAGTCGATCCGCAGACCGCGGACGTCGATGCCACCTTTGATCTGCTCTCCCAGCAGCTTCCGGCGGGTTCGGATCTGCGGGCCTTCGTTTCGGCGAATCAGGTCGGTGTGGCCAAGCTGGGAATCGAATACTGCGACTCGCTCGTGGGGGATGGGTCGCCGGCCAACCAGGTCATGCGTGATCTCTTCTTCGTGAACGCTGCGGCCAGCTTCGGCTGGGATCAAACTCCGGCCGTGGCCTTCGCATCGCCCGCGGACGTCGATCTGATCACTGATCCGCTGCTCGATGACATGATGGGCGCCGGACTTCGTGGCGACGTCATGGGCTCACCGGCGAGAGATCAAGTCGAAACCATGCTCGACCAACTGATCGTCGATCTGTCCGCGAATTGCGGTGGCGCCGGCGAGCCGGTCTGCGACGGCGACTACACCAAGAGTGTCGTCAAGGGTGCGTGTACGGCAATTCTTTCAAGTGGCGCAATTCACATTCACTGATTCACCCATCGATTCTCTTCCCGACGGAAATCGCACGAAGAAGAGGAGGTCCGAACATGACGCAACGAAAAGGTACTGAGGCTGACCCGCCATTCCTGCATCCAGATCATCCACGTCCGCGTACGCGGCGTGAGTTTCTGGGCCAGGGGTTCATCACAGGGGCAGCCTATGTAGCGGCGCCCTCGATCCTCTCGATGCTAGGCGTCAATCGTGCGAATGCGAGTGCCCATTGTGCTCTCACAGGCGCCGGGGCTGGCAAGGTGCCCTTCATCGGGATCGATCTCGGTGGTGGTGCCAATATCGCCGGGTCGAATGTCATGGTTGGGGGCCCGGGTGGTCAGCTCGATCCCTTGACTGAGGAAGGCTACGAGCGACTCGGTCTGCCCCTCGACATGTCACCGCTCAATTCGCAGATCACGGCGTTCGACACGACGACCACGAATCTCGCTTTTCATTTCGACTCGGCTTTGCTGGCAGGCATTGTCGACAAAGCGGGGCCGGCCACGTTGGCCAAGGTCGAAGGTATCGTTATTCCGTCCCGTTCATCGAATGACACGCAGACGAATCCCCTGAATCCAATCTATGGAATCTACTCGGCGGGGGCCGACGGCGGGCTACTTTCGTTGATCGGAAGCCGGAACTCGGATTCGGGTGGCCGCAGTATGGCGCCCGCGACGATGATCATTCCCGAAGTCCGGCCGACGAAGATTGATCGGCCCAGTGACGTGACGGGTCTAGTCGATACCGGAAAACTTACCGATCTGCTCGGTGGTACCGGCGCCGGCCAAGTCGCTCAATCGATCCAGGCCATTTCGGAACTCAAGGTCGAACAGATCCAGGAAGATGCGGCCGTCAAGGATCTGGTTAATTGCGCCTATCAACAGAGTTCGGACTTGATCTCGATCTTTGGCGATCCGAACGCGCTCGATCCGTTGCTCGATCCGAATATCGTTAGCGCGAATCCCGCGGACACGCCGGTCTTCACCGCAGCCGAGCTGAACCAGAGCGAGTTCAGGAAGACGGCCTCAGTCATGAAGCTCGTTCTCGAGGGTCATGCCGGGGCGGGGACGATTGAATTCGGCGGCTACGACTATCACGACAGTACGCGGACGACCGGGGATGCAAAGGACTTCCGTGTCGGCCAGGCGATCGGCGCCATTCTTCAATATGCCGAACAGAACCCGCTCGTAGGCGATCTGATGATCTATCTATTCAGCGATGGTTCGGTCTTCTCTGACGGTCAGATCGATCCCGCCGTCGGGAAGGGAATCTGGCGCGGTGACAATACGAGTACGGCCTGCGGCGTGCTCCTCGTCTACCGCAAGACACTGAAGCCGGAACTCGTGCCCGCCTACGCGACGACGCGACAGATCGGAAACTTCCGACCGACGGGTACGGTCGAAACGGGAGCGAACTCGGTCGCGAACAATCCCTCGGCCCTGGCTCAGATGGTGATTCTCAATTACATGGCATTGCACGGCGAAGAGGGCAACTTCACAACGCTCTTCCCGAATAGTGCCATTCAAACAGATATGGCAAGTCTGATCGGGTTTACACAGATCAGGTAGCTCAAAGGTTGGACGGCAAAGCCTGCGCGGTCCTCGGACCGGTCGGCTTTGTGCGGAGGGGGCGATGAATCAAACGGACGGCGGCGCGCCGGCGTGGCTTTTTTCTTTTGTCGATCTGGCATTCTTGATGCTGATCGCGATGACCCAACTTGCTCCGGATCCCGGTGCCAAGGTTCCGAATCTGGGCGAGATGATCGTGCCGAGAGTGGGAGCGACGGCGTCGACGGAAATGAGTTCGGCCGCTGCGGAATCCTGGCAATTGCGCGTCCATCCTCCACGACCGGTCGAGGAGGTGGAGAGTCCCTATGAACTCGTGCGCTTCATCGACGGTGTGGCACAAAGTGACGGTACGCGTATCGTCGAGAAGGACCTTCGCGAACAACTCGCCTTCTTGAAGGACGAGCGCGGGGGCAAGCCTTTGCTCGCACCGCACGAAGACTCACGCAGTCAGGACATGCTCGAGGCCGCGGCCTTGCTCGAAGAAGTGTGGCCAGGGCGCCGACGTGCGGCCGTGCAACGGGTATTCGACCGCGGATGAGCAGCTGGCGGGTAGAGCAACACTATGGATTCGGGGCCGCGCAGATTCCGATCCGACCCGAGCCCCATTCTTCCGAGATGTTGGGAGTCATGGAGGGTGCCGTCTATCTGGTCGGCGAACTCTTCGCGGGTGGTCCAGTCGCCACGATGCGTCGACTGGTCGGGCAAACGCCAGCAATGATGTTAGGCGTATTGCTTCTTACCGCATTCATCGTCACCTTGACGCGTGATCGAACGGACGAGTCCCCGATCGAAGTGGTGTTATTCGATTCGGCTGAGGTCATTCCTGAGCTCCTTCCGGAGCCGGTCGTTCCTCCCGCCCCCGCTATCCCAGAGCCGATCGAAATCGCGAAACCCGAACCGCCGAAGCCTGTCGCGCCGAAACCGCCGCCGCCACAGATCGCTGAAATACCCAAGCCGGCCCCACCGCCGCCTCCGGTTGCGCGGCCCAAGCCGAAACCGAAGGCGCGGCCCCGGCCCGTGATTCCGCAGATCGCGAGGATCGAAACGCCCCGCATTGCGAAGCCAGAGCGGAGCGAACGGACCCTTCGAGATCGACCAGAACTGATCACGCGACCCAAGATCGCGATCGACGTCGCCAAATCTCGGCCGACCCCGAAGGTCCCCGTGCCGCGAATGGACCGCGTCGCTCGTGCTTCCGTCGACCGTCCGGTCGCCCCACGTTCGACTCCGCGTATGGCGGCCCCCGCGGCGCCGGCGCTCGCCGAACGGCCGGCTCCGCCCTCGCGCCGTTCCTTTCGCGTAGCCAGCGCAAAGCCCGTACCCGGCCAGCGACCTCGCGCATTGCCTGGCCTCGCCCCCGCCCCGACTGCTCGTGAAGCAACGCCTGCCCCGCCGACCCGAAATGCCTTTCGCACGAAGACCTCGCGGCCCACCGCGACCGCACGCACGCCGCGCATTGCGCCCGCCCTCAATCGCGCTCCAGTTCCGGCGGCGCCGGTCGTTTCCGACACGACCGCGGATCGTCGCGCCCGGCCCGCGCCGCGCCCGGCGGCTCGCCGTGCACCTCGTCCGAGAGCAGGAATCGCCCGCGCGACTTCAGCGCGCAAGATGGCGGCCCCGACGCCGACTCTCGCTTCGCGCTCCGGACGCGCTGCGCCGACAGCACCCCGCGGGACGCCGGGCGATCGCCCAGGCGTCACGGGTGTGCCGCTGGGCGACCTCGCGGCGTGTCTCAGCGATCGGGAAGAGGATCGTCTCAAGCAGGCCGTCGTAGCTGCCGTAACGACGCAGGGAGAGTGTGTAAGTAGCAAGGGCACCTACCGATTCATCGAAACCAAGAACCTCAACGCGTTCTTGATGTGGATCGATCGGGCGCCCGCGCGTGTTGTTTCGGATCGTTGTGTCGAGCTTGGATACGCACTCGAATGTTTGGAAAGCGCCAGCCAACGAGCGGCGCGATGAGGATGGGGAAAATCATGTTGTTAGTCGATCGACGTACTCGCCCGGCCCACTTGGTTGGCTTGGCGAAAACGACTCGTAGGTTTGCTCACGCATTGGCGTGTGTGGCTGTGTTGCTGGTATTGAGTCCAGGCTTTGCATCGAGTGCGAGAGCCGCGGCCGACGCGCCGGCCGCGAACTGGGACGACTACCTCGATTTCGCGTATGTCTATAGTTCTTCGGACGCGGCCGCGTTGGCCGCACGCCTCAAGGGCTATGAAGCGCAGATCGGTATGCCCCTCGACGCCTACGTCAAGCGGACGATCGAGGATCGCGAAGCAAAGGGCGGCGAAGACTCCGAGCAGACGCGGCGGCGCGCGATCGCGCAACTCCTTCAATATCTGTCGACGCGCGAGCCCGAGTACCTCTACAAGAGTGTCGATACGGTCGAAGCCTTCGTGGACCCGAACAGCCGCCACGAAGATCGTTACTGGTATCACTACGTCTACGCGCATCGCGCCCTCGAGCGAGGCAGCGACAGCGAGTTCGTTCGCCACGTGATGGGGCTCTGGATGGATGTGGTCGTTCCGCTCGAATCACCCTTCGAGACGCTTCAGGCGCTCTCGCTTTCACAGTCAGCGAACTCCGGATTCGTCTCCGCACTGCCCTACGTCTTCGAGAACGTCGCGCGCCTCGTTCTACTCCGCAGCCAGGAGATGGGAATGGGATTTGGCCTCGACCCGCTCGCCGCAGTCGTTCGTCTTTTGGCGGATCAGCGAGTCGGCGTGCATCCGGATGTCATTCCCCCGGAAGCTTCAATTCGTGACTATCTCGAGCGCATCATCGCACGACTCGAAGGTCCTGAATCCGATGGCGGTAGCCTGACTTTTACGCTCGTGCTCTTCGATGCGACCAAGTTGCACGACGTGAGTCGCGGATTGCTCGCGAGTGAAGGCCTCTCGAGCAAGACGATTGCCGCGATTCGCGCGGCCGGGGGCGGCTACGGACGCGCGATCGATCTAGCGGAAACGTCCTCCGGTCAAGCCGCCGTCTATACACGCGTACTTCGCCAAATGGGTGAAGTCTACGCCGCCAAACAACGCCTTGGTGTCGACCCCGACGTCGAGATTCCCTTTACCATCGAAGGGGCGCTTCAGGTTTACGGAATCCTGCATGACGCGCGCGATGGTGAATGGCGACGACATGGCTTTCGCAAGAGTGGCTATGAGTCGTATCTCGAGAGCATGCGTGGGCTCTGGGGCGAAATCCAGGAAGCGACCCTGAACAGCGCGGACTACTACCTGTCCCGGGCACTCGAGGATCCGGCACGCAGCTCGGACCTGACCCGGAACGCGGCGCGACTCTACTCCCGCTACCTCGCTCATTTTAAACGCTATGCGACCGCGGACGCGACGGACTTCGTCCCGGACTCCGCCTATTTCGCCGCCTACGAGGCCGCGCGCGGCTACGGAGACGCCTTCATCGCCTACGGCATCGCGAACCCGGGTCCGGCCGAAGTCCAACTCGCGGTCGAGCGATACCAACTCGCGATTCGAGCCTTTCCCTTCGATCGCAAGCTCTGGCCCGCCTTGACGACCGCCCTCGAGCGCCGCGGGCGAGCAAACGATTTTCTCGCCATCGCTCGTCCAATCGCGGAAGTCACGGCCAACTCGCGCCACGTGAGCGCCTGGATCGCCCAGAACGCAGCGGGCACCGAAACGATCAAAGTCTTTCGGCGAGCGCTCGGAGATGAGTTGGTGCTGATGTATATGGGGTTCGCGGACGCGACCGGCTTGGCTGAACTCGAAGCCAGCTTCATTGAATTGAAAACGCGTCGTTCTGACCTCTCCAAGGAGCTCGAGGCGCTCGCGATGCGTCGCGATACGGCTTCGGTGAATTCATCTCCGGCAGCGCCGGCCATGAACGGCGGAGACGGCGAAGACGCCCGCGTCCGCTTCGGCACGGCCGAGTCCCGTCGCATCGCTCGGGAGCTTGAAGAGGGTGGGCGACGCTTGGCGAAGATCGACAAACAGATCTCTTCGCGCGCCCGAGCATTGCCTTTGTTTCGAGCGGTTGTCGAGAGCAAGGATCTAGCTCCCGCGCTGCGCAGCCAGAGGGACCATCCGGTTCATACGCTGCTTAGGCGACATTTTCATGAGGGATGAGACATGCGGGCAAAGAGACACGAGGGACAAAAAATGACGAATCGAAAAGTTTTCATCTGGCTGGCCCCACTCCTGCTCCTCGGGCAACTTCTGGGCTGCGTTTCGAATGGCTTCGATCCCGCCTACGAAGAGGCGGCCGCGCTCGCGGCGGAGGAGGAGGCACCGCTGGGCGGTGAAGCGCTCGCCCGAAGGCGCATGGATCTGAATCGAGCCTGGCGCGACCTTCTCCATTTCAATGAGACGATGCAGAGTCTGTCGGACCGAAAAGACAGTCGTAGCATCGCCTTGCTCGATGGCTTCATCGCGCAGTACATGGGTCAGCACCTTGATCCCCTGTTGCGCCCGCGCTGGCAGAGTGCGCACCCGGAAGTCATGGCGATCGATGCGAATCTGCGATTCATGAAGGCGCAGATCTTGTCCGAGATGCGCTATCCGCGACGCGTACAGCGAGTGATTGACGACATTCAATTTCGCTTCGAAGGTCGCGAAAGCATGTTGATCGAGTACCCGGTCGGCGAACAACGTTCGCTGGGTGAGGGCTTGGAGATGCTTCGCGAACGGAAGTGGAACAGCTGATCCTTTGGCCCGGCCGGCGTTAGTCGGCGGGGCTTGGGAAACAGGGTGGGAGTAGGGCGATGATGGCTTCGATGCTCGGCGATGAAATGATGACGGTGCTGGTGACCGGTTTGGCCTTGGCTGCCGTATTGGTTCCCCTGACGCAGGGGTTGCGAACGGTTCTTGCGGGCTGGTCGGCGACGCGCCGAGTCAGCCCCGAGGAGCTTCGCGCAGGCAAGGTCGCGTCGGGCAAGGCCGGCCGCCATGCCGAGCCGCTATCGCTGTTGATGATTCGAATTCTCCAGAAATCCCTTCGTGAGGGTGAACGAGAGGGGCAGCCCGCGGATTTCGTTTTCGACGCGACCCGCCAATACATTCTCAACGAATACGATCATCACTATTCAAGACTGATTACGATGTACGCGAGTCTGCTTCCGCCGATCGGCTTCATCGGAACGACCGGCGGTATGTTGATTCTCTTCATCTCGATGCATCTCGCCGACGATTCCCTCGAATTGGGTGCGCTGGCCATTGCGCTCACGTCGAGCGTTTTCGCCTTGATCGCCTACGCCGCGCTCGAGGGTTTCAAGATCCAACTCTATTCCCGGCTTCTGTCTTCCATCCGCGACGTGGAGTCGCTCTACCAAAAGGCCGACGCTCGCCGTGAGCAGGCATCCGCCGCTCGGTCCGCCATGCCAAAGGGAGCGACCGCCTCGGCGTGATCGCTGGCTGGCTCGGCCGTGCCGAGCTGGGTCGCTTCACCTTACGTCGACGTTCGGACTTGCAACCGCCGAAGGCCCTGCCACACTCCGCTTCCTCGAAGGGGGCAGGACCAGGTCATGGCCAGGCAGGAATTCGATCCATATTTTTCGCATTGGGCGGACATCGCCGGCCGTCGTGTCGTCGCCGCCCATCCGGACACGGATCCGATCGTCCTGGCTGCGGGGATCACACCGTCGGGCGTCGTCCACGTCGGCAATTTTCGTGAGGTGATGACGGTCGATCTGGTCGCGCGGGCGCTGAGTGATCAGGGCGCATCCGTACGCTTCATCTATTCCTGGGACGATTTCGACGTCTTCCGCAAGGTTCCCGTCGATGCCCCTGAACAGACGATGCTCGAGGAGAATCTTCGTCGCAGTGTCGCGGATGTGCCCGACCCCTTCGGCCAGACCGATAGCTACGCGAGCCACCACATCGAGCAATTCGAGTCGAGCCTGGCGCCGCTGGGTATCGCTCCGGAATTCATCCGTCAGTCGCAAAGTTATCGCGCCGGGCGTTATGCCGAAGGGATTCGCAAGGCGCTCGAGGACGCTGATACGATTCGTACGGTGCTCGACGAGTTTCGTTCGACACCCTTGCCCGAAACATGGCTTCCGCTGGCCGGGTTCTGTGGCGCCTGTGGCCGGGATGAAGTCGATTTTTCCTGGGATCAGGATTGGGTGGTCGAGATCATCTGTCGCGATTGCGGCGAAACGACGAAGGTCGACTTGCGAAAGGGCGGCGACGTCAAGTTGCCCTGGCGAATCGATTGGCCCATGCGCTGGGCTTTCGAGGGTGTCTGTTTCGAGCCGGGCGGAAAGGACCATAGTTCCGCCGGCGGGAGCTACGACACGGCGAAGCAAATCGTGGGTCCCGTCTATGGCGGGACGGCGCCGGAATACGTGGCGTACGATTTCGTTCGCTTGAAGGGGGCCGGCGGGAAGATTTCGAGCTCGGCGGGAGGCGTGACGACGGTCGCGGATTGTTTGCGCGTGTTCGAGCCGGAGATGTTGCGTTGGATCTTTGCGAGTCAGCGACCCAATTCGGAATTCCAGATTTCCTTCGATCTCGACGTGATCAAGCTCTATGAAGACTACGACCGGGCCGTCGCGACGGCCTACCAGCCCGACGACGGCAGCAAGAAGGACAAGAAACGTCAGATCGTTCGACGCACGATCGAGCTCTCCGCCGTCGCTCCGATGAGAATCGAAGCCGGGGATGAGCCGACGCGCGTGCCATCCTTTCGGCCGATGTCTTTGATCCTGCAGATCTATGACGGCGATATCGCACGGACCGAGGCGCATTACGAGTCGGTGGGAGAGATCGAGACTGAAGCCGAGCGGGCGCGCTTCCGTTCGAGGGCTGCGCGTGTCTGGAATTGGATCGTCGATTTTGCGCCGGAAGAGTTTTGCTATCGCATTCGGGAGACACCGGCGACGAAGGAACTCGACGGCGAGCCAAAGAAAGTGCTGGCTCGATTGGTGTCGATTCTCGAGGCGAGTCCCACAATCACGGAAGCCGAATTGATTCCCCATCTGAAGACGTTATGCGACGGGACTTCGCTCAAGCCCCAGGACTTCTATCCCTACGCCTACGAGTTGTTGATCGCGCGCGAGAAGGGACCGAAGCTGACAACCTTGTTGACCACGATGGGAACCGAGCGGGCGCTTCCCCTGCTCAGGGCAGGTCTGGGCGGGGACTAAATGTCCGGCGGGTGAATGCCGCTTCGGCCTCCCCAGTGTCCAGCACCGTGATTCGATTACCCAACTTGACCTTGGATATCGGACGAGGTACTTGTTTCTAATCGTTTGATTGGAAATGAATGCCAAGGCCCCGAGAATACGACGAAGAGGAGGTTCTGAGGGCCGCCATGCGTGCCTTCTGGCAGGACGGCTATGGCGTGAGTACCCGTCAGCTCGCGGCAGCGATGGGCATCAATCAATACAGCGTCTACGCCTCCTTCGAGACGAAGGCTGGCCTCTTTGAGAGAGCATTGAACCGATACATCGACGATGTCGTGGAGGGAGCAGTCCTGTTGCCGCTGCGCTCGGAGGGTGCCGCGATGCCCGCGTTGCGGGAATTTCTGGAGGGCTTCGTCCATACGAAAAAGCTGGATGTTCCGGACGGATGCTTGATCTGCAATACGATGATCGACACCACCCAGCACACGCCGCCAGTCCTGCGAGCGATCAAACGCTATCGCGACGTCGTGAAGAAGGCGTTCTCCGTCGCCATCACCAACGAATTTCCGCAGATGCCCAGGTCCGTTGTCCGGGCTCGAAGCGATTTTCTTCTTTCTTCAATCCTGGGGCTCTTCGTTCAAAAGAAGATGGGGGCCGAGGGACGCCCGGTACAAACGCTCGTCGACGAAATCATCGCCGCCGTCGAGCGAGACTTCGGAACATAAGGGGAGAAAGACACAATGAAGAATTCATGGACAGCCGTCGTATCGGGACTACGCACACTCGGCCGAGTTGGCCCGTTCAGCCCATACGGCACGGCCGGCTCAGCCGCATCAGTCGGCTTGGTCGGTCTATTCGGCACAGTCGCCTTGGTCATCCTGTTCGGGATATCAGGATGTATGAGTCTGATTCCAGCGATCGCCCCCGGTGTCGAGGCCGAACCTTCGATCAGCGCGGACTTTCCCTATCAATCGAAATACGTGCAGGTGCTCGGTTCCAGGATGCACTATGTCGAAGAAGGCCAGGGCGATCCCATTCTGTTGCTTCATGGCAATCCGACGTCGAGCTACCTCTGGCGAAACGTCATTCCCCACTTGCGTCCCGAAGGTCGCGTGATCGCCCTCGACCTGATCGGAATGGGAAAAAGTGACAAGCCCGATCTCAACTACCAGTTCGAGGACCACATCAAATATGTGGAAGGATTCATCGAGGTGCTCGGGCTGAAAAAGGTCGTTCTCGTGCTTCACGATTGGGGCGGAGGAATCGGATTCGACTACGCCATGCGTCACCCGGAGAATGTTCGAGCAATCGCTTTCATGGAAGCCGTCATGCGCCCGACCCGTTGGGAAGACGCGGGCGCCATCGCCGAATATCTCTTCACGAATCTTCGCGATGAGGAGGTCGGATACGATCTCCTCGTGCGAGAAAACTATTTCGTCGAGAAATTGATGCCGATGATGGCGGGACGCGATCTCTCGGAACAGGAGATGGACTACTACCGAGCCCCCTATTTGAACGAGTCAGACCGCAAGCCCGTTCAGGTCTGGCCCCAGGAGCTTCCGATCAGTGGCAGCCCCGAACGCACCCATACCCGTATCGCCGCGACCTACGAACGACTGAAAGAATCGACCATGCCGCTTCTCCTGCTGACCGCGGAGCCTGGCATGATCATGAACGCGGAAAGCGTTGCCACGCTCAAACGAGACCTCCCTCGAATGAAGACGGTCGGTATCGGGCCGGGGATGCACTATGTCCAGGAAACGCAGCCGACGAAGATCGGGAAAGCCGTGGCGAGCTGGATCGCGGAACTCGAGCCCGTCTCTCGCGAAAATGATTCGTTTCTTCTCGATCGGGCGGTCGAGTAGGGGCCGGATTGACGGCTCGGCGCTCGGCCTTGGACGCCCGGAACCCGGCGGCCGATCAGGCGCTCTGTGCGACGTTGCCCAACACGACACTGAGTTCGGGAACGCCGTCGCTCAGCGCGGCGCGACTGCGGCGAAGGCTGACCTTCACGGCTTCATTTGACTTCCCGACTTTTTCTGCGATCGCGCGAATGGAATGACTTTCCCCGTATCGGAGATGGAAGATTTCCTGATGGGCGGGACGGCGGGATGATTCCAGGACGTCGCCACATCGATCCAACACCCGTGCCGCGTCCACCCGGCGCTCGATCGTCGACTCGACCCGGAATTCGTCGAACTCTCGGGCGTTCTTTCCACCGACCATCCACCGGGAGCAATGTCGGAAATAGTGGCAACAGACGTTGTGGGCGATGCCGAAGGTCCAGGTCAGCAGGGTCGATCGCCCCTCGTAGGACGACAGCGATCGGTAGAGCTGCACGAAGGTCTCCTGGGTGAGATCCTCGGCTTCGGTGGGATGGCCGATGCGCTTCAAGATGAAAGCGTAGATGCGTCGAAAATTCGCGTCATAGATTTCAGAGAAGGCCTCCTGATCTCCGGCGAGAACGCGGCGAACGATTGCCTGATCTCGCTCTCGGTCAGTTTGGGCCTGGTCTTGCGTCTTTCGGTTCGGGCTGGTCGGCATCTCGCTCACTCCTGGTTCGACCGCATTGCCTGGGCGTTGCGGTCGGGGCTCTCGTTCTTTGAATGCAGCCCAAGAGTGATTGGGATCATGATTTTCAACTGTGAAGCGGTTCACAGAGAGAGCGATTTCCAGTCGGCGGCCCGAGACGAGATGAAAAGGAGCGCAAAATGCGCAGGCTTTCGGGCCGAAACCCATGGCGAGGACCGAGGGCCGCGGCTCGAAGGTCGCGGATCGATGGTTGGTGGTTGATCGTTGACGGTTGGGGGTTGAGGGTTGGGGGTCGAGCGTGAACGGGGAGGAGGCCGGGCAGCCCGAACCGCTGGATCAGTCAGTCCGGCAGCCCAGTCGTCTCACCGAGCCCGAGCATCAGGTTCAGGGATTGGATCGCCCCGCCCGAGGCGCCCTTGCCGAGGTTGTCCAGGAGCGCGACGACCAGGACATGGCCGGCCGGATTAGGCAAGACGTGGAGCACCATCCGGTTCGTGTCGTTCACGGCGGTCGGATCGAGGCAGAAATCGTCGACCGGATCGAGCCCCCGGTAGGCGGCGACTTCGACGAAGGACTCGTCGCGATAGCGGTCCACGAGGGCCTGCCAGATCGCCTCGCCGGCATCCCCCGAGCGACCGGCGGTCAGCACGTTCTCATGCAGGGGCACTTCGACGCGCATTCCGCATTTGAAGGGGCCCACCGCGGGGATGAATTGCGGTGCGTGATCGAGGCCCGAATAGCGGTGCATTTCGGGGATGTGTTTGTGGATTCGGTCGAGGGCGTAGGGCGCCTCGAAGGGCAAGCCGATCCGCCGGTCGCCGGACGATTCCCAGCGTTCGATCAAAGTCTTCCCGCCACCGCTATAGCCGGATAGTCCATGGATCGCCAAAGCGGCGTCGGCCCGGACGAGATGGCTGTCGACCAACGGTCGAACCAGCGCCACGAACGCCGAGGCGTAGCAGCCGGGATTGGTGACACATCGGGCGCTCCGAATCGCCTCGCGCTGGGTCGCGGCGAGCTCCGGGAGCCCGTAGACCCAGCCCTCCGCGGTGCGATGGCTGGAGCTGGCATCGATCAGGCGAGCGTCGGCCTCGGCCGCCCAGAGCGCGGCTTGTCGGGCGGCCTCGTCGGGCAAGCAGAGAACGGTCAAGTCCGACTCGGCGATCGCCTTCTTGCGCGCGGATTCGGATTTCCTTTCCGATTCGGCGAGCGTCCACAGCTCGAGGTCTTCTCGCGAAGCCAACCATTCGCGAATTCGCAGGCCGGTCGTTCCCGCGTGGCCATCGATGAAGATTTTCGGTTTGGACGACATGGCGGGCGAACTTAGCAGATCGGTCGCGATGGATTCCTTCGACGCGTCGACCTGCCGAGGGGCGCGGGCCCATCGATCGTAGTCGGCGGCGCCGGTGGATCACTTTCGGGTCAGGCTGTCGTTTTCCGCGTAGTCGATCGGGACTTCGATCACGTTCACGCCGCCCGCTTCGAGGCAGCTCTCGAGCAAAGTGAGCAGATCGTCCGTGCGCTCGACGCGATAGCCCTTTGCGCCATAGCTTTCGGCGTAGGCGACGAAGTCGGGATTGCCGAATTCGAGACCCCAGTCTTCGAACCCTGCCGTGCCCTGCTTCCATCGAATCATTCCGTAGGAGTCGTCTCGCAGGATCAAAGTCGTAACGTTTCGCTTGGTGCGCACGGCGGTCTCGAGTTCCTGCGAATTCATCATGAAGCCGCCGTCCCCACAGATGGCCACGATCTTTCGATCGGGATAGACGAAGGCTGCGCCGAGCGCGGAGGGGAGCCCCGCGCCCATCGTGGCCAGGGCATTGTCGAGCAAGATCGTGTTGGGTTGATAGGCCTTGTAGTTGCGGGCAAACCAGATCTTGTACATCCCGTTGTCGAGGCAGATGATGCCGTCTTCGGGCATCGCCTTGCGGACATCCGCGACGATTCGTTGTGGAATCAAAGGGAACGACGGGTCGTCGGATTTTTCGGTGGTGTGTTGCTGGACCTGCTTCTGGACGGTTCGGAAGGTCGAGAAATCCCAATGGTCCTGGACCTGGATCGTTTCGTTCATCTGCCAGACTGCGTTGGCAATGTCGCCGACGACTTCCTGTTGCGGGAAATAGATCGCATCGACCGAGGCGGAGGCGAAGCTCACGTGGAGGACTTCGAAGCCGCCGTCGGTCATGAAGAAGGGCGGCTTCTCGATCACGTCGTGGCCGACGTTGATGATCAGGTCGGCGGCCGCGGTCGCATCATGAACGGAATCGTTGTCGGAGAGCGCGGCGGTGCCCATGTACTTCGGGTGGCGTTCGTCGATCACGCCTTTGCCCATCTGGGTGCATATGAAGGGGATGCCGGTCAGCTCGACGAATTGTTTGAGCATATTGCTCGTGCGTTTTCGATTGGCACCGGCACCGACGAGCAAGAGCGGATGACGCGCCGCCTCGATCATCTTGACGGCCTGCACGACTGCCTTGGCCTCGGCGGCCGGGCGTCGCGCCGCATCCGCGTTAAAGAGAAAGGGTTCGGCGACTTGCTCTTCGGCGATGTCTTCGGGCAATTCGAGATGCACCGCGCCCGGACGCTCTTCCTCGGCCAGGCGAATCGCTTCGCGAATGGCCGAGGGAATGTTCGCTCCGTGGACGATCTGGCGGGCGTATTTCGTGACGGGACCCATCATTTCGACGATGTCGATGATCTGGAATCGCGCCTGCTTGCTTGTCTTGATCGGTTTCTGGCCGGTAATCATCATCATCGGCATCGCGCCGAGTTGGGCATACGCCGCCGCGGTGACGAAGTTTGTCGCGCCGGGTCCGAGCGTGGACAGGCAGACGCCGATCTTGCCCGTCAATCGGCCTAGCGTTGCGGCCATGAACCCTGCGGCTTGTTCGTGCCGGGTAATGATGAGTTTGATCTTGGAACTGCGAAGGCTTTCGAGCAGATCGAGATTTTCTTCTCCGGGGATCCCGAAGATATATTCGACGCCCTCATTCTCGAGCGCCTTGACCATCAGATCTGAAGCCTTGATCGGGCCCTTGATTCCACTCATTCAGTGCCTCCTGGTTTGAACTGACGGTCTGTTGGGCGAGAATCGTATCATAGCTGGCTCATGACTCGGGATGATGGACTGAACCGAAAGAAGAAGGGACCTCTTCGATGTACACGTTGCGCTTTGACATGCGGTCATCTGAATCCGGCGCCGCGCCGGCGGATCTCTATCAGGCGGCGATCGAGATGGCGGCCTGGGGCGAGGCGCGCGGTTGTGTGTCGGTGCAGGTCTGCGAACACCACGGATCCGAGGATGGCTATCTGCCAGCGCCCCTGGTGTTGGCGAGTGCGATCGCGGCGCGAACGAAGACGTTGCCGATCCAGGTGGCCGCGTTGATCTTGCCCCTTCACGATCCGATCGAACTCGCGGAGCAGATGGCTGTCGTCGATCTGGTTTCTCGCGGTCGCGTTTCCTATATCGTCGCGATCGGTTATGTGAAGTCCGAATATGCGATGTTTGGTCGTGAGCTGTCCGGGCGGGGTCGCCGACTCGAAGAATGTGTGCAGGTCTTGAAGCGGGCCTGGACCGGTGCCCGGTTCGAGTTCGAGAATCGGCCCGTTCGGGTGACGCCCCTTCCGTTCACGCCCGGTGGACCCGTCTTGTTGATGGGGGGTGGCGTGGCGGCGAGCGCACGTCGCGCCGCGCGGCTCGGTCTGGGCATGATCGCGATGGGCGCGGATCCCGAACTCGAGCAGGTCTATCGGGAGGCTTGCCTCGCTGAGGGAGTAGAGCCGGGATTCTTCTACAATCCACGGCCAGGCGTTGCGATGTCTGCGTTCGTGGCCCACGACCCTGATCAGGCCTGGGCCCGGATGGGTTCGTATCTCCTTCGTGACGCCCGTGCCTATGCAGCGTGGATGGGGGACGACATCGATTCGGCGACGAAGAGCATGGCGACGACGGTCGAAAATTTGCGGCGGGCCAAGGGGAACTACCAGATTCTCACGCCGGATGAGGCGCTGGCCGAAATCAAGGCCAACGGAATCTTGATGATGCAACCGCTCTGTGGAGGCATGCCGATCGACTACGCATGGGAGTCGCTCGAAACCCTCGCCAATGACGTATTGCCGCGGCTCTGAGGAGTCGGGGGTCTCGGGGACGTCGGGGTAGGAGGGAGTGGCCGACGGGATCGTGGCAAGGAACGAAGGGCCAGCGGCGAAGTGCGGACGGCGCTCAGGTCTGGAAGATGATCGCGGCGACGATGTAGAGCGTGTAGGCGCTGACCAGTACGCCGCCCTGGACTCGGCCGATGCCTTCCGGGCGTGCGATCAGGACCAGGCCCGCGATGCTCACGGCGATCAGGATCAGGCCGTCGATCAAGGTCACGTCCATTGCAGTGAGGGGTTTGATGCTGGCGGTCAAACCGAGCACGCCTAATAGATTGAAGACGCTCGAGCCGATCGCATTGCCGACGGCGAGATCGCCATGGCCTTTGCGTGCGGCGATGATCGAGGTTCCGATCTCCGGGACGCTCGTGCCGAGGGCCACGATCGTGAGTCCGATGGCCGCCTCGCTGAGATTGAAGGGCTCCAGAGCCTGGAGTGATCCGTGGACGAGCCAGGTGGCGCCCAGTCCGAGGAAAAAGATTCCACCGAGCGCGCGCGAGACGGGTTTCAGCCAATTTTGCCGGTCTTCGCCGATTGCCCCGGCGACTTCATCCGTGAGAAATTCTTCGATCTCGCTGTCCGAGGAGACGCGGCGAAAATTCCATACGATGTACGCGACGAGGCCAATGAGGAGCAGGGCGCCTTCAACGCGTGAAATCAGTTGATCGCTGATCATCCAGGTAAATACGGCCGAGACGACGATCAGGATCGGAAAGTCGATGCGCACGATTTCACGTGACGGACGCAGGCGTGCAAAGAGACCACACAGGCCTAATACCAGGATGATATTGCAGACATTCGAACCGACGATGTTGCCGACCGAGACATCGCTATGGCCGGAGAGTGCCGCATCGAGGCTGACCGAGAGCTCCGGCGCGCTGGTGCCGACCGCGACGATGGTGGCGCCGATGGCGACGGGGCTCATGCCGATCCGGTCCGCGATGAAGGTCGAGGCGGAGACCAGCATATCGCCGCCGAGGTAGAGCAGGACACACCCGAAGAAGATGGCGAGCGGTGATAGGAGGAGATCGAACACGGGCGGTTGGGCGCTCCACGGCGGTTTCGAGAGACCTGCCCCGATGACCGCTGGATCGGTCGCTCGGGGTCGATCAGGGTAGCTCCGAAAGCGGCGGATACGAGGACTTCGGGCAAGTGATGACTTGCTTCGGAGTCGGCATTCTTCCTACTCTGGTCTGCGTCGGCCGACCCGGGGGAAGGTCGACGGGAACTCGAAAGCCGGAGGACGGAGAACTAGATGGCAGATCGTTGGCGACGATGCAGCGCTTGCAAGAACGACATTTCGCTCGGCGCCGTGTACTGGGTCTGCAGCGTGTCGACATGCAATCGGAAACGAACGGCCCTGGTCTTTTGCTCCGTCGATTGCTGGGAGATCCATCTTCCGACGGAGCGCCACAGAGAAGCCTGGGCCGTCGAGGAACGCGCCCCGACGACCCCGGACCCGCCGGAGGGCGCCCCGAGAACGAGCAAGCGAAGGTCTTCGGCGTCGGCGAGTCACGCTGCAGTGGGGTCGAACGCGGAAATCCTCGTCGTGGTCAGCCGTCTCAAGGCCTACATCCGCCGTCATGACGGGTACAACACCTCCGACTCCGTTCTTCCCGTGCTCTCCCGCGCGGTCCGCAAGATCTGTGACGAGGGAATCCGCAACGCACGAATCGCCGAACGACAGACGGTTCTCGAACGAGACATTCCGAGCGAATAGCGTTTCTAGCCCCTCGATTTTTCTTCTGCTCGCGCTTCGGCCCCTTGGTCCGCGCCGGTCGACGCGGTCTCGAGTCCGTGCTTCGCCGCGACCCGCCGCAATCCGCGCTCGAGCGCCTCGAAGCCCGCCTCGAGTTCTTCCTCCGTGAGTGTGAGTGGAGGCAGCATGCGGATCTTCATCGGCTGTGACCCGGTCGTCTGGAAGAGCACACCCTCTTCGATGCAAGTCGAGACGAGATCGGTCGTCACGATCGGGTCACCGTCCCAGACAAAGAATCCTTGCATCGCACCCATGCCGGATCGACCGTGTACGACACCCGGAATGCGTTCTTCGAGTCGAGCGAAGGCCACATCGATTCTCCGCTCCAGACTTGTTATGCCGCCATGGGGGCCCAGATAGCCGTCGTTTTCGAGTCGCTCGAGAATTCGCGCGCCGAGCGCCATGCCCACCGTCGAACCCGCCCAGGTCCCGGCGACGAGTTTCGGTCTTGGTCGATAGTCGCGAGAGAATAACGTCGCACTGCCGTGCAGGATCTTTCCGACCGTCACGACATCGACCAGATCGTCGAGCCCGAGCGTGCGGAAGGCGAAGAGTCCGCTCGTGCGACCGAAGGTCTGGATCTCGTCGATCCAGACTGCGATCCCTGCCGCTCGACATCGCTCCATCAAGGCTCGGAAGAACCCGGCGGGTGCATCGTTGAAACCGCCTTCGCCCTGCACCAGCTCGAAACACATGGCCGCAATGCGCCCCGAATTCGCAGCCAGTGCGGCCTCGATCGAGGAGACGCTTTTTTGTGTCGATTCGGGGTCGCCGGGATCGTAGAAGGGAATGCGGTGCACATTGTGATGCAGGGGCAGCCCCTCCCGGTATTCGGGACGATCGGTCAATTCCGACATGGCGAGAGTTCGTCCATGAAAGGCATGCTCGAAGACCAGGACCTGGTCCGCGGGCGCGCGCCGTTGAAGGATCATCTTCCAGGCGTTTTCATTCGCCATCGATCCCGAAAGTGCTAGCCAGACATGCTCGAGTCGCGTCCCGGAATGTTTGAGTAGGACTCGGCTGAGGCGATCGTATTCGAGGCCGGGCAGGACATGACCTTGATAGGCGACATCGGCGGCCGCCGCGATTGAAGCGACTTCGAGACCATCTTGATCGTCGTGGCCAAAGACATAGGGGCCTATGCCCGAAACCAGGTCGAGGATTTCCCGTCCGTCGGCCAGCTGAACCCGGGCACCTTTGCCCGCTCCCCCAGCGAGCAGGGGATAGGCCATCGGGGCTGCGCGCATCGTTCCCAGCGCTTGCAGCCGCTCTTGGTAATCGGTCGCCGAAAGCTTCCGGTCGCGCCCGGCCTGACGTACGGCTTCCACGAGGGCGCGGGCGGCGGCGCGAACGGCTTCGTCCTGGTGGAGGGGCGGGAGTTCATTCGGGTTGGGTCGAGGCGTTTCGTTGATCATGGGTCTTTCCATGCTTCTGCTCTCCGGCCTCTTTGTCGGCCGTGGCGTAGTCTGAGATGGACTGGTCGGGACCCTCGACGCGCGCACCAGACGATCGCGCCAAAATCAAGCTGAGGGGAATCAGCTTCGATCAACGGATTGTCGAGGGACGTGCTCTGGGGTCTCTGCTTGATGAGGTGGCGGCTCGGGGCCAGGATCAGCGGTCGTCGGAAGTCGAGAAGGGCCAGATCCGGATTCGGAATTGCCCCGAAGGGAGTTCGCGGAATAGGCTAGTCTCGGCGGCGGGCTGGGCTCCGAGCCGGGAGACGCTTGGCGTGACGAGGCCTGTGGCGCCAGGTCGAACGCTCGATTGGCGAAGGCGTTGAAAATTTTGGTCGAAGGCGGCTCATTTTTCGGCGAAGGGCTCTTTGCTGGCTGAAGGCTTCTCTTGGGCTGATGGCTCTTAGCCGGTGTCGCAGGGTAACTCGGTTTGCGGTCTAGAGAAGAGGGCGCGAGCAACAAATCAGGCGTCCTGTGGACGGAGGAAACACGTGCCGTCGCGTAAGCGCAAAAAGGCCGATGCAGGCTCGCTGAAGAGCGCCAAGACGACCAGCCGTCGCGTTCGCGAGCAGACGGCGCGTGCCAGCGATCTTGCGATCGAGGCGACCGCGGTCGCCGGGCAATTCGCTCGTCGGGCCCGGAAGAAATCGGTCGCCCGGGTTCGCGGCCTGCGAGACCAGGCCCGGGAGCGGGTCGCGGCGTCTTTGCCGGCGCAGCTCGAGCCGCATTTGTGCTTCGTAATGAGCCCCAGACGGCCGATAACACCTGTCATCATGTCCGATTCGGTCCGCATCGCCACCTACAACGTCCATCGCTGGCAGGGCAATAACGGCCGAAGCAAGCCCGACGTCGCGCGTGCGGGATTCGTGATTTCCGAACTCGACGCGGATGTGATCGCGCTCCAAGAAGTGCTTCGGCCCTTCGAGAGCGAGGGCGACGATCCCCTCGGCCAACTCTGCGATGAATTGGATCTCTATCTGGCCTTTGCCGTCACCCGGCGACACCGTCGCGGCCAGCTCGGCAACGCCATTCTCTCCCGCTTCCCGATCACCGCCATCTCGGTCATCGACATTTCGTTCTCACGCTTCGAACGCCGCGGTGCCCTCGCCGCCCAGGTCGGCCATGCCGGCGCCGGCTTCGGCATCGTCGCCACCCATCTCTCCCTCGTCGATCGCACTCGCCATCGCCAGGTCCAGTCATTGCTCAATCATCCGCAGATGAACGCGGGCCCCTGCGCCTTGCTCGGCGACATGAACGCCTGGCGAAAATGCAAGGGATCCAAACAACTCGAAGACAAACTGAACCTTCACCACAACGTTGATTGGCCGGCGAGCTTTCCGTCGGGTCGGCCGATGTTGGCGCTCGATCGCATCTATGTGCGCCATGCTTCGGTGGTGGATGTTCGGAATCATGACACGGTGGCGGCGCGGAAGGCTTCGGATCATCTGCCGGTGGTGGCGGAGGTTCAGCTTGAGAAATTGGTGGCGGGCGAGGGGTGATGAACGCCGAATCGGTCTATGGAATGCTTCCCATTCCGATGCAGAATCTTGCGTGTACCTGGGCCGGGCGACAGCG
>CAZMFM010000048.1:0-38805 GCA_964565565.1 uncultured Spirochaetaceae bacterium
GAGATGAGCTCCTCAACTGCGAACTGTTCTTAAGCATGGAGGAGGCCCGTTGGGTGATCGACCAATGGCGACTAGATTACAATGACCTACGACCACACTCAGCAATAGACTACCAAACCCCCGCGGCGTACGCCGCCAGCGAGCCTGCTTCCGTTCGGCTTCGGACGGCAACCGCCCGTAGGCCCGAAAGCCAAGCCCGAGTCCCCAGACCAGGGCCGTCACGGTGAACGCCCAGTAGAAGGGATAGCCGTAGCCGAGCTCGTAGCCCCAGCCATCACCCCACGGCGTCTTTACGACACGTGTATGAATCCACGGCGTCGTCCAGTCGATGACGAGAAAGAGCGCGGAGGCGAGGTACAAGGCCGGCAGTTTTTCGCGTACGTCCTCGGCGGGCTCGCCAATGGTCTCGATCATCAGCTGCAGGGCGAGTGGTCCGATCAGCACCCAACCGACGGCCGACAGCTTGACGAAGCGAAGTGCGATTTCGGGATCCGAGGTCGTGGCCCACATGACTTCGCAGAATGCCCAGAATGCACCGCCGTAGACGAGGGCCGCAGAAAGCCGGCTCGTCATGCTCCTGGGGTCTCGCGCGAGAATCGCCGTCGCAAAGATCGAGCAGCCGACGCACGAAATCAGGGGAAGGAGTAGGTAGCTGGACACGCCTCATTGGATCGACTCAAAGGCTCGGCCGCTTGAACGAAAGGGCCGTCGATCGACCGCCTACACCCGAGGCGGTCGCGCGTGACGGGCGAAGCGATCATCGAATCCGCGGCACTTTCATCAATGAAATGAGTTGTTTGGTCGAGCTCTTGCCGCAGATCCGCGCACGACCAACCCGTCCCGATTTGAAAGTAGAAGGCGAATCCGTGCTTCCGGGGCGAGCAGTCGAATCCACTCTTGGACATCGTCGTCCCCGTGCTTCCCCGCTGGCAGATTCGTCTGCGCCGTTTACCCTCGCCGGATGAGGAATCCCGAATCGTGGAGCGACGAGGCTTTCAACCAGGTCCCGGAATCGGAGAATCGCATCCACTCGGATGAAGTCGCCGAGGCGTACGGCTTTCGTGGTGCGCTCGTTCCAGGTGTGACCGTCTCTGCCTATTTGATTCATCCAGGGGTTGCGGCCTGGGGAGAGGCGTGGCTGGAGCGAGGGCGAGCGCGCGTTGTCGTACACTCCCCCGTCTACGATCGTGAGACTTTTCGGGTGGAAGTGTCCGGGGCCGGTGGTTCGGCCTACGAAGCCGAACTCTTCGATCCGACGGGTGTTCGATGTGCGACGGCGCAGGTCGATCTTCCTGAGCCGAGTGCCGTGCCGCCTCCGCCGAGGATTCGCAATGATGTGATTGTCGGGCGCGGTCACGATCGACCTGGCGCTAGTCGTCCGGTCATGGAGCAACTTCGGAGCGAGGGGCTATCGGCGATTCGCGCTCGTTGGAACGAGCAGGCCGAAATCACGACCTACCTTGCTGATCCCGGTCGCATGGCGCCGACTTTTTCGGAGCTGGGATTTGCGAATCCCGCATTCGTGTTGGGGCTCACGAATTGGGCGCTGGCGGGCAATGTGAAAATGAGTCCGTGGCTGCATCTCCAGACGGCGTCGCAAAACTACCGGCCGATCGCCGCAAATTCAGAGTTGGTCGTCGAGTCGACGATCGTTGACCTTTTTGAAAAGAAGGGCCATGAATTCGTCGACGTGGACATGTCGATCTTTGATCTCGCTGACGAGGCGCCGGTGGCCAGCGTGCGCTTGCGCGCGATCTACAAGCTGCGCCCCGCGTCGTCGTCCCCGGCTACGAATTCGGCTTGATTGACCGCGTCGGCCGGATCGTCTCGATACTCATTTGAGGCCTTCGCTTCGAAGGGTCTTGATCAATTCGCCACCCTCGAAAGTGTTGTTGCCGAGTAGTCCGTTGGCCAGCGCCGTTTCGGTTGGGCTCCATGCGTTATTCGTACGCTTGCCGAGCGCGATGAGGTCCTCGCCTCCGCGCGCCAGGACCACACGGAGACGCTTGGTCCGAATCTTTGAGCGAGATTCGGCAGTGAGCGGTTGGAAGCTGCGGGTGGTTCTCAGGATCTGACCCAAGTAGCGATTCGCGGCGCCCGATGGTGCTGCGCCGACGACGCGCCAGGTCGCTTCTGAAAAGGGAAAGAAGGTCACGCGCGCAACGATCGATCGCCCGAAGCCACCTCCCTCGTATCCGTACCGGATGGCGTTGAGCTTGCCGAGGCGAACCTTCTTCTTTTCGGTGATCCTGACGCCGTAGTCTGCTGCGGCTTGCTCGGAGAATTCCTCCGCCAGCTCGACGAGATCTCCGGCTTTCATGTCGCCGGTCAGATAGACCACCGCCTCGCCGCGGGGTGCCGTGGCGCCAACGGCGCGACTGCCGTTCTGGGTGTGCCAGCCTTTCGGAAATCGAATCTCGAAGTTGAGCCCGGGATGCATAAAGAGTTCGTCGACGAAGATGCCAGTCTCCGGGCGGTCGCCGATGATCATTCCGTCGGTGTGGTCGAGGAGCAGGGCGCGGGTATCCCCGAGATTCGGATCACGCGTCCAGCGGAGTTCGCTCGAGCGCATGGCGGTCGTCGTTGCGCGTTCGCGTGAGCCGGGATGGGTATCGAAGAAAGTGGGTGCTCGGGGCGCACCCATGAGGAGCCGTTCCCGCTGATCGAGTCTTCGCATGAAGGTCGACATTCCGATCGGGTCGTAACCCGCAGCGGCGGCCAGCTTCTGGCCGAGATCGTCCGCCTCGCGTTCCATGTCGCGATCGTAGGATGCGATCGTTCTTCGGTTCGAGAATCGAGGGGCGAAGCCCTTCTGATAGCGAAGGATCTCTTGTTTTCGCGCTGAGTGGCGGCGTGCCGCGTGCACGATTTCGTGACCGATCACGCAGGCCAGTTCGTCTTCGTTGTTGGCCAACGCCAGCAGTCCGCGGGAAATGAAGATATGGCCGCCGGGCAGGGCGAATGCATTCGGTTCCATCTGATCGACGATCTGGAACTCGTAGGCGAAATCGCGCCGTGGCAGACCGCGCAATAGCTTCTGGCCGATTCGGTCTACGTAGCCAACCAGGTCGGCATCATCGAGCACGCCGATCTCGGCGGCCACCGATTCCGCGGCCTCCTTGCCGACGCGAACATCATCGGCGGCGCTGAGCAGGATCGTGCGCTTCGGCCGTTTCTTGGCCGATTTTCCGGAGCTCGCACAACCGAAGCCAAAGCCGATCACCAATAGAAGAAGGCAGGCCAGGGCGGGGCGGAGGGATTGAATTCGCATCGACTCTAGGGGACCTCCAAGAGCCAATCTCCAGCGTTCAGCCAGCGCGCTTTCATCTGGATCAGCTGGCCTGTCGCGTCGAGCGTGTTGAGGTAGTTCTGTACGAGATTGGCAAAGAGCGGCGAATGCGGAGGTAGCGCGATGCCGAGGGGTTCCGTCGTGAACGGGGACGGCAGAGTGGCCAGGTCGAGGTCCGGATTGCGTGCGACCTGATACCTGACGAAGGGCAGGTCGGCGACCAGACCATCGAATTCTCCGCGACCCAACGCGGCCACGGCGACTTCCTGGTCTTCAATGGCGACGAACCTGGCCAGCGGAAACGCCTCGTGAATCAATTCGTCGCCCGTCGATCCCTCGAGTGCGGCCCAAGCTCGCTCTGGGTTGTTCAGGCTGGGAAGATCGTGGAGCTGATCGACGAGCTCTTCCTTGATCAGCAGGCTCGAACCCGAAATCAGGTACGGCCCCGCGAAGGCGACCCGCGCGTTGCGTGCCGGGGTAATCGTCAGGCTGGAAATCACCAGATCGACCTCGCCGGCCTCGAGACGGTTGAGCAAATTGGCAAAGGGTGTTTCGACGAGGATGAGTTCGAGATCCATGGCACTGGCCAACGCGCTGGCCAGTTCGACATCCAGTCCGATCAACTCGCCATTGTGATTCTTCATGTTAAGGGGGGGCTGAGTCCCCGTGATTCCGACACGAAGTTCCCCGCTCTTCAGGATGCGATGCAGGGACTCGTGGTTCGCCTGGTGGGACGCCGACCCGTGCGGCATTGTGTCTTGCAACGACTGACAGCCCAGTGCGAATGTCAGCGCGAATGTCAGCGCGAATGGCAGTAGCGCTGCGACGGTGAGGCGATCAAATTGACGAGCGCGCTGATTCCAGATTGAGATCACGTTTACTCCGATCCAAAGAAAAGGCCCGAGAGAGTCTAGGATGTGTCTCGGGCGAGCCGACTATAGAGGAAGATCGAAGAAAACGCGGCCCACGAGTCTGGCTGGTCGACTGGCGGGTCAAGGCCCGTCGTAAGCCGATCGCAGCATCTCGAGAAGGCCCTGGAGACGCTCGATTGTCGGCCTCGACCGGGCGGCCGGCTTTGCGTCGCCGGCGGTCTGCCAGATCTGCGCGACGCCTTCGGCGACGGCCCGGAAATAGGGATCCGAGGATTCGCGGTCCCAACCGTCGCGCATTCGCTGAGCGTATTCCTGGCCGAGATCGCGGGCCCGCCGAATCACGCCCTGGGCTGCGTCGCGTTCGCGTTGTTGGATCGCGGTCCTTTGTCGCGGCGCGTTCAAGCTTCCCTCATAGGCTTCTTGGAGGGTCTGTTCGAGCTCGATCGCCAGCTTTGTTACATCGCTTTGATCCCAGGTCTTCTCTTGGCCGTTGCCCCGATTGTCGTTGCTGGTCTGGTCTTCGCCCATCGCGACACTCGTCGAAAGGAGCGCGAGCCAGGACAGTGTCAAAATGAATACCAAGGGTCGGAGTCGCGTGGCGTTGCCCATTTCGCAGAACCTACCAGCGGCGGGATGGATGTCGAGGTTTTGCCGGCCAACCGCGCTCTATTCCCTAGGGGTTGATTGGCGCGGGAGCGAAGTCGTGATGGGGGCGGAAGCGAGGTCGAAGAGGCGTCTGCGAGAGATGCGGTGGGCAGGGCGGCCGACTAATATGCGGGCGTGATGAGCAAGAACCATTCAATCCGGATCGGCTGCGCCGAATGCGATCTGCTCGTCACGATCGACCCGCTCTCCCATGGCGAGCGGGCTTCCTGTCCCCGGTGTGGTCATTTGTTGACCGAGAATACCGAGGACGGGATGACTCGATCCCTGGCCTTTGCGCTGGCTGCCGCCGTTTTACTGGCGATGTCGATGAGCTTTCCATTCCTATCGCTCGAAGCGAGCGGGCTGGAGCAGGTGATGACGCTCCCGCGGAGCGCCTACGAATTGTACCGAGACGGCTTTCTGGCCGTCGCCATTCTGGTCATGGGTCCGATCATCGTAGTTCCGGCCATGATGATTGGCGCCCTGGTGGCCTTGTTGCTGGGGATTCGGCGCGGCAAGCCTGCCCGGTGGTTGGTGCCAACCGGTCGTTTCCTCTTCTTCTTGAATCCGTGGAGTATGGTCGAAGTCTTCGTGATCGGCGTGTTGGTCAGCCTGGTGAAGATCGGGGCGATGGCGACCGTCATTCTCGGGCTTTCTTTCTGGGCTTATGTGATTTTCGCGATCTGCTTCATCGCGACCCTGACCAACCTGGATCGGGTTCAGCTCTGGGATCGAATCGAGGAGCTGACCGCGTGAGTGCCGAGGCGTCCTATCCGGCGGGAACGGCTGCTTCCGTCGGCCTGGCGAGCTGTCATACCTGTTACAAGTTGGCGCCCGCGACCGCTCACAAATGCCCGCGCTGTGGCTCGAAGATTCATGTCCGCGTCCCCGACAGCATTCAGCGAACCATCGCGCTCGTGATGACGGCGACGCTTCTCTATATCCCGGCCAACATCCTGCCGATCATGACGACCACCATGCTCGGTACGTCCGAGCCGAGTACGATCCTGGGCGGAGTCGTCCTGTTGATCCATCACGGCTCCTATCCGATCGCCGCCGTGATTTTCATCGCCAGCGTGATGGTGCCAACCGGCAAGCTGATCGCGATCTGCTGGTTGTGCTGGAGCGTGGCGCGCAAGCAGAAGACCTCCCACGAACAACGGACGCGCATGTACCGCGTCGTCGAATTCGTCGGCAAATGGTCGATGACCGACGTTTTCGTGGTGGCCATCCTGGTGGCATTGATTCAGCTCGGCGGATTGTTGAGTATCAACGCCGGATCGGCGGCCATCGCCTTCGGTGGCGTCGTCGTCGTAACCATCCTCGCGGCCGAGTCTTTCGATCCGCGGCTCATTTGGGACCAAATGGAAGAAGAAGACATGCAAGAGGGAATCGATTCCGAGTTCGAAACGGAGACGGCCGATGGCTGAAGCGCACGCAACCGTCGATCGAAAGCGTGGGATCAATCCGATCTGGTTCGTACCGGTCGTAGCGCTCGTGATCGGTATCGGAATGGTGATCTACACCGTGCAGAGCCAGGGGCCGGAGATCACGATCATGCTCTCGACGGCCGAGGGCATCGTAGAGGGCAAGACGAAGATCAAGCTGCGCGACGTCGACATCGGGATGGTAGAAACCGTCGTGTTAGGTGAAGACCGAAAAAGCGTCATCGTGACTTGCTCTGTGGATAAAACCGCCAAGGACCTGTTGCGAGAAGACACGCAGTTCTGGGTCGTCAGGCCACGCATCGGAGCCGGTGGCGTCTCCGGACTCGGCACTTTGCTTTCGGGCGGCTATATCCAGCTCGCGCCCGGAAGCGGCGCCCTCGGAAGGCGGGATTTTCTAGGCCTGGAAGAGCCGCCGGTCACGCCGACCGGCACGCCGGGGGTGAAGATTGTGCTGACGGCCGAAAAGGCGGGCGCTGTCAGCGCCGGGGATCCCGTTCTCTTCCGGGGCTATACGATCGGCCGAGTCGAGACCGAGACCTTCAACGCCGAGAAGCAATTGATGACTTATGACGTCTTCATCAAGGCGCCTTACGACGAACTCTTGACGACGGCGCATCGCTTCTGGGATGTGAGTGGGATCTCGGTCGAGGCGGGTGCGGATGGAATCAAAGCGGATTCGGTGTCCCTCGAGACCCTGTTGGTCGGGGGTGTCGAGGTCGGGTTACCCGAGGGCATTCCGCCGGGCACGCCTGCTGTGTCGGGCGAAATCTACAAGCTCTACGACAACTACTCGAGCGTCAATCAACGGCCGTACCGTTATGCACTCGACTATGTCGTGAGATTCTCGCAGTCGGTGCGCGGCCTCTCGCCCGGTGCCCCCGTCGAATATCGCGGCCTGCGCCTGGGCGAAGTCCGGCGCGTGATGTTGAGCGAGATGACGATGGGGCTGAGCGGAGACGGTCAGCCCATTCCAGTGTTGATCCGGATCGAACCGGGCCGCTTCGAGCTGCCCGACAATTCGGACGGGGCCGAGACCATGAAGCAGGCTGTGGCCAACGCCGTAAAAAATGGCCTCCGAGCAACGCTGTCGACCGGCAATCTGCTGACCGGGAGCCTCTACGTCGCGATGGACTACTTCCCGGGCAGCGAGGACGCCGAACTCGGGAACTACGCGGGTCGGACTACGATTCCAACGATCGCCTCGGGTATTGAGGGAATCGCGCAAAAGCTGACGATGTTCCTCGATAAGTTGAACGAGCTCCCGCTCGAAGCCACCGTCACAGAAGCGAAGAATACGCTGGCCAGCCTCGATCGCCTCGTCGGCAGCGATGGTGTGCAAGAACTACCGCTGGCCCTCGACAAAGCGCTCAAGGAACTCGAATCGACGCTCCAGTCGATGTCGGGCGATTCTGAATTGCAGTCTCGCTTGATGCCTACGATTACGGAACTCGAACGAACCCTGGCGAGTCTGCGTCAGGTACTCGATACCCTGGACGAACAACCGAACGCGCTCATCTTCAACCGCAAATACCGGGAAGATCTCCGGCCACCGACAGGTTCCCAATGAGAATAGAACGAACTCCACTCTCGATCGGCCCTTGCGTCACGCTCGCCGTGACATTGCTTGCACTGCTCGCTGGTTGCAGCACGCCAATGTCCGAGCCCGCCTACTACTTGATGCGCGGAGAAACGCCCGCGGCGAGTGGCGCATTGGACGGTCCGATTAAAGCGGGCCTCGGCCGTCTGATCGTCGCGCCCTATCTGCTCTCGAGCCGAGGCATTGTCGTCGAAGCCGCACCCGGCGAGGTGCGGGCCGCTCATCAACATCAATGGGCCGAGCCTCTCGACGCCGGCCTGCGCTGGTTCCTGAGTGCAGAGATTGCGAGGGAGTTGGGTGATCAGGTGGGCGGCGGTCTGATCAATCATGGAAATTGGGACTATACGATCGACGTCTACGTCGCGCGTTTTCACGGAACGATGTCGGGCGAAGCCGTTCTGGATGCGACGTATGTGATTCGGCCGAGATCGGCCTCGGATGAGTCGGGCGAGTATCGCTTTTCGAAGTCACTGCCCCAATCGGCTGAGGGTTACCCGGCTCTGGTCGCGGCCGAACAGAGTCTGGTCAAAGCACTTGGTGTGTCGATCGCGACGGCTCTTCAAGAACGGATGATGCCCTGACCGACTCGGTCAAGGCTCGTCCGGAATTGCATCGAGGATCCGGTACTCCGTCGGAATCCAGTCGTTCGATCCCTTTCGGATATTGGCGAACGCCAATTCGGGCAGGCTGACGAAGGTTCCGCGCAGGCCGCGCATCAGGATATCTCCGCGATCGATCGGTGCCGCGAAGAGGCCCAAGAGGCTCTGGCCCAACGCGGCCGTCAGGTTCACGATGCCGAGGATCGGGCGAATATAGGGTGCGTCATCCGTAAAAAAGATGAAGAAGGAATCGGCTGAACTGCGTTCGTAGGTCGTTGACGTAAAGGTGTTGGATTCGCGAAGTGCCACACGAAGCGGAGATTCGACATCCTTCATGGCTTGAATTCGGAGTTGGCGATACGAGGGGATGGTCTGCCTTGCGAGAACCGAATACCGACTATTCACCTGGTGGGCCGACACAAAGGGAATGAAGGCGAGCGAATTCCGGCTATGGATATGACCCCCCAATAGGATTCGGGAATCGTTTTCGGAATCTTCGAAGCTGTCGTTGATCGTCTCGAACAGCGCGGTCGCGCAATTGTGGGCAAAGAGTCCGTAGCGGTGTAGTCGGCGGAGCGCCCGCCCGTAGTCGCGCTCCCGTCGGCGGGCTCGCGCGAGATCGTCGGCTCGTGCTTCGAGGGATCGGGAAATAGGAAAGGGTGTCGCATAGCTGGCCTTGCGAGCGGGGATGAGGTGGCCTCGTTTGCTGCGCATCGGCGCGCCGTCTTGCATCGCTCTACGTATCTCAAAATAGCGATTGCTGCGCTCTTCGACCCGTTCCCAGGCGAGCTCGCCGGCCTTCGGGTTTCCTCGAAAGTAGCCGCGGGCCGCATCGAGCTTCTCTCGCGCCTCGGTGAGTACCTTCGAACCAAATTCTTCGAGCCGATGGCGTTCCACTTTGTTCAACCGCTTCGTGTCATCGGGGAAGCTGTCGAGAAAGACGAGATGCCGACTCTCGATCGATTGAGACAGAGCGGAGAGTCTCGCCATGCCGACCAGAAGCGTCTGGCCCCAATCCGTTCGCCTGGAGTCGACGAGTTGGATGAGTCGCTCAGCCAGTTCTTTGCGATAGGTCGCCAGCGCTCGGATTTCTTCATCGGAGAGCGCGAAGGTTTCGTCGGTCGGCGCCTGGCGAGCGGCTTCTGCTAGGGGGCGTGCTTGATCGAGGACGTCGAGCGCCGCGAGGCCGGAGGCGAGATCGAGTAGCCGATGCGATACGGAGCGAGCGAACGGGGGGTGTTGATAGGCCGAGATCGGCACTCGAACGGCCCAGTCGACTGGGTTTTCGGCGAGCAGTGCGCGAATCGTGTCGAGCAGCAGCAAGCGGCGCTTCGATCGGTAATCGGTGCCGTGTACCCGATCGATGGCTTCCCGGAGCGATTGCAGCGCTTGCTGCACTTCCGGGCGGGAGGCTTCCGTCTCGCTCGGTTCTGCTTCCGGTTCGAGTGAAATCCGCGTCGCGAAATAGCCGAGCCCGGGAATGGCCAGGCTTTGACTCGACAATTCTTTCGAAAGAGAATCGTCGCGATCGCGGAGATCCTGGAGTAGATCCCGGTCGATGCGCAATTGCGTCGCGACATCAATCTGTGCTTCTTGCGCGCGATGACGCTGTTTGAAGCGAGCAACGAGCGTCGCAAGCGTCTGGCTGGAAATCGCGACTCGGGTTGAATGAATGGTCCGATTGCCGAGCAAAGCGTAGGTGTAGAGAAAATCGCTGGCGCGGTCTCGTTGAAGCACGAGTAGGCCATTCTCGTTCTGGAAATGGTAGACATCGCGGCCGAATCGGATCGCCGTATGTCCGCCGCTCGAGCCGCCTTCGTTTGATTCGATGTAAAGATAGTCGAAGCTTGTGTCGCCGATTGTACCGGCGACGGCGGCGGGGGAGCCAACCAGGTTCGAGAGCAGCAGGCAAAGCCCAACCATGCAACCAATCATGGAGACCGGCGGGCGCGAATCGCGAATCGACGAAGGGCGTCTGTTAAAGATCGATCGAACCTCCGTCGCTCACGAGTCGCGCTCCGTCGTGCTAGGTCGCGGTCGTACCCTCGAGTTGCCGCCGGCAGGGCGAGTTCTCAGGTGCCCGGTTGTGCCTCCGGTTGCGAAGCCGCGTCCGCGTCGGACGTCGCTTCTGCCGCCGGGGCGGCGACAGCCGGGGCCGGGGCCGTTCGTTGGTATCCGATGCGTAGCTCATTCAGCTTGGTGAGGTCGTCTCCGAAGAGCTGGCTTCCGAAATCATTGAACGCCGCCTCATCCAGACCGGCTGTTCCCGCGCCGGTTCCGATGGCTTGTGCGGTCGCTGTGTCGGCTTCCCAATCCGTGATGCCGCGCACCGCCGCGAGCTTGGTAATACCGGAGGTGAATGCACTGAGTTCGCCGCCACTCTTGATGTACGTGACCGCCAGCTGCGAGACGTCCCTTTGATAGCTTGCCGTGTCTTGGGTCGTTTCAGGGGCGGGCGCCGGCTCCTTGCTGTCACCCGAGTCGTCGCCGTCCGACGAGTTCGAAATACTCTTCGAAGGGCTACTGATCGAATCCGAGATCGATCCGGAACTATCCGAGATCGACGTGGAGCTATTCGAGAAGGAACAGCCGGTTAGAGCGACCAGGGCCAGGGCTGTGAACAGAGATACGAAGCTACGCATTTGAATTCTCCATTGGAACGTTGATGGGTTTGAATTGAGTGTGGATCAGCGACGAGTCGTGATGGTTTCGAGGGTTTCCTCGACGGCCTCGGCGAGTTCCTCAGCCATGCGTTTCGCGTTGGAAGTTGAACTCGATGACAGCTCGCCCATCGTGGACATCCCGCCGTTTACGACGAGCAGCATGAGCGTGACGCCCTGGATCGCGGCTCCGATCGGAAGCGTGGTCAGGATGCCGGGCTTTGGTCCGCTGGCCGTCGTGTTCTGGTATTCCCAGACGATCTCCGGCCCGGTGTCCTTCAAAGCATAGAGTTGTGCAGCACTCGTCATTCGGCTCTTACCGACTCCGAAACCGATGAAGATACGCTTGGCTCGGCTGCCGTCATCGACGGTGATGATCTGGCCGCCGATCGCCATCGTCTCCGGGGGCACGCCGATCGGGCCCCGCTTTCGGCTTGTTAGAATCCCGCGTTCCTCGAGTTCTTTTGCAAGCACGTCAGCCAGAACGCGTCCGACCTCGTCGCGGTTGGCGAGCTCTTCGGTGGAGAGACCGTCCTCGGTGTCCCCGGTTCCCGCGGTCCCATTGAGGCCAATGCTCGCTCCCGTCTGTTCGAAATCATAAATCACCAGCGCGCGAGGCGAGGGTAGGCGACGTCCCTTGTGGCGTCGGATTCCATTCGTGTTGACCTGAGCGCATCCCACCATCATCGCCATCACGAGGACAAGCGAAATGGCTCGACTGGACGGTCGAAGGAATTGAAACCGGTTCATGGGGACTCCTTGCCAATGGGTTCTGGACCCCAGTCGGGGGCCACGGCAATCGAAGGCTAGCGCAATCATTGCACGGCGATCGTACGAAGCGCTCGACGATCGGGAAAGAACCAAGGGCTAGAAGGTGATCCAGAATGGGATCGGCTATCGAGATTGGTTGCCCGAATCGAGCGTAAACGGGTGGTAGCGGTTGAGATCGTAAAGCCCAGCGTGGATAGGGTCCGATTGGTTCAGCTGAGCCTGGAAGCGATCGTAGCTGGCCCAAAAATCATCATCTGCTCGATTAACGCCGAATCGGTGAAATTTGGCGACGTAGGCCTCGGAGCCGTCGAAATTCTTGAGCATGTCAAAGAACTCCGGCAGCTCGGGACCGTCCACTTCGAGAAAATAATTGGGATAGGCCCCAATACTTCCTTGCAAGAAATCCATGGTGTCCTTCGACGGATCGAGGGCAGCTTTCTCCCTGAACATCGAGTTGACGTTGTCATGCCATCGATTGATCACGATCGTGAAGAATCGGTCGGAGCCCTGATAGTTCCGAAGGTGTACGTAGAGCAGGTTGGTCGCGCCGCCAGAGACATGCTCGATAAAGCCGGTTCCCGGAGCTGTCAGCGCACGGAATCCGTTGAGGACGTCCTCGTGGGTCTCGAAAGTCTGAGGCATGGCCACCTCGCGATCGGAGCTGCGGTAGTTGATCTTGTCGAATGTGATCTGCGTCGACGGAAGAAGGACTTCGTCGACGACTCGCTCGACGAATTCGCGCTTCGGATCGTTCGTCCGATATTGAACGTCGCTCTCGCGCAAGTGGGCGATCGTCGCGGCATCGACATTTTCGAAGGATCGGTCACCGAGGTACCACGATCGGATCATGCCGACCCTTTCCTCCTCAGGCATGAAGCCCAGAAAATTCAGTTCGCCCTCGATTCGGAGGTAGTCCATGTAGCGCCGAACATTGGCCTGGTGGCTCAAATTGCCGAATACGTCGAAGCCTGCGACGAGGGAATAGTAGATCCGTTCGAGTTGCGAATAGTCGATGACCCAGAGTGTCCGGGGCAAGTCGCCTAACGCGCCCTTGTGAACGGAGGCGCTGTCGAAATGACGATAGATCGTCAGTAGCGGCGCATCCTCGGCCCGGTTTCCCTTCCAGATCGAATCCATTCCGAATCCGCCAGGCTCGATCCATTGATAGAGCTGGGTCTTTGCTCGGTAGAAGCGCGAGTAGCGGTCCCGGTATTCGTTGCTGAAGGCCTTCACGAGCCGTTCGTTGCTGCCCTGTTCGTTGGGCAGCCGCAGGTTCATGGCCTGATCTACCAGGAAGCCGGGGTGCTGGACCGTTTGGTCGGCGGCGGGGTCGAGGAACATCACCCAGAAATGATCGTGGATCACGTTGAGCGCGACCTGGCCTTTGCAGACAGGTCCGCGGATGAATGTGCGGAGAATGTATTCGGCATTGTCCAAGAGGAACTGGTATCGGGCGGCGGGGGGAATCTGTTTGTAGACGAGAAATGGATTGGCTCCTTCGACATTGTCGGGCTCGATCCAATGGGGCTCTTCGAGCCACGGGATGTCGATGAACGTGCTCTTTAGACGGGCCAGCTTTTCATTGTCGATTTCTACAACCATGTGCGTCTTGTAGACGATCGTCGAGTGGATCTTTCGGAAGCGATAGAAAAAGATCGGCCGCTTCGTACTGTCGTAGGGCCGCACGGTCGCGATCTCCGAGATCGGAGTTCCCGGCGGCGTCGTCGAGCGAACCAACTCGAAGAACTCGAGGGCCGGCGACGCCTTGAAGCGCAGGTGGGCCAGAAAGAAATGCTCGTAGAGGTAGCGAGCCGTCATGGCATGTTTGGCGTCTTCCTGATTCAGGAAGGACTCCCACTTTGCGATCTCGGACTCGGCGATCGGGCTTGGATCGTACAAGAGTCGTTTGGCTTCATCGTTGGGGCCAGGGTTTCCCTGTACGAGCCATGAGGCCAGGGTTGTGAATTCAGATCTCGAGATCTGGGGAAAACCGAACGGCATTCCGCGCTCGGGATGATCGGCCAGGAAACTTCCCATCTCGGCGCTGTCGGCCGGGCAGGTGAGATCGCTCGCCTCGGCGTGATAGGTGCCGGTGACTGCGGGTTGTCGGCGTTTGGCGTCGAGCAAATGAAGCATGAGCGAAGCGTTGTTGGGCCCAGCGGCATCGCTATCGGTCACGGAATGAAAACCCAGATTTCGCCATTCCGGCGTGGTGTGGGCGTCGGTGAAGAGTCGCGTAGGTGGCTGGGTCTTGATGCGCGCCCCGTCGTAGACGGGGATCTTGGTTCCGCCTCGTTCGATGCCTTCGATCGAGCTCAGCTTGAGTTGGCAGGCGGCGTTGTAGCAGGAGTGACAAACCACACAGCGTCGTTCGAGGATTGGAGAGACATCGTCGACGTAGTCGACGGACGACATGATCGGCAATTCGATCTTGACCGGCGGCATGTCGGTTTGCGTGCAGGCTGAGGCGAGCAGAAGCGTTAGCAGCGATGCCGCGAGAGTGGATGGGTTGAGGGTCAAGGGGCTATCTCCGTACGCGGGATTCGTGTCCGCGCAATCATTTGGTTCCGATTCGTTCACCGGGTGTCGTGGGTTCCTGGCAATCCTTCGCGGATCAGGGCCGAGAATTCCGGATCGATGCCTGCGGCCTTGGCCTTCTCGGTAATCTCGCTTCGGCGTCGCAACTCCTCGAAAGGCAGGCTGGTATCGATCGTGCCCCGGTCGTATCCGAGTTCGTCGATATAGCCGTTGATGAGGATCTTCCAGCTGAGGGGATTGTTGGCTGCGACGTGCTTTGTGTGCTGGCGGATCGTGGTTGTGCAATTCGTCGTGAATGCGTTGTACCAGGTCGGTTCGTCCACTAGTTCATTCATCGATTTCAAATAGTCCTCGAGAATGGCACGCGCTACGGGAATGGGCGTTCCGAGGTGGTAGAGATAGAGATCTTCTCCAGTATGACTCGCACGGACGCCAATCACATCCCGCTCGTCGGCCGCGACGTAGTAGAGCTCATATTGTCGAAAAAATCCGAGTATTGCCGAGAAGGATTCACCTACTTCTTTTCTCGTCTCGATCGAGATGGCAAGGTGCTGTCCGTCTTCGAATTCCCAGCTCGCGATCGTATGCGCGATCATCGGCGAGCCCCAATACGATAGGAAGAGGTCGAGTCCTCGAATATTCGAGAGGTCGTATTCGCGCGTCTCCCAGATTTCATCGAAGTCGAATTCGCTGCGGTAGTGAAAATTGCGAACGTTCTCGAGCGTGAGGATGTCACCGTCGAGGGACGCTGCCGGGGGCCTTGCGACGCTGGGAAGCCATTCGCGATCGTTTCGCGCTTCGATACCAAGCCACCAGAATTGAACGATGAGAAAAAGTACGCCAAACGCTGACCACATTCGCCAGAGGGGTCGGACCAGGCTGGTGACGACGAGTGTGTAGACGATGAAGGCGGACGCCAGAACGCCTGCGATCAGCCGCGACTCAGGTCCGTCGAACCACAGGCAGGCTGCGGACCAAATCGTCAGGATCCCGAGCAGCGGGACGCTCAATGCCAGTTTCACATCTTGCCCCTTCGCAAAGCGATGAATGCTTCTACTATAACTTCCGTCTCGCTATGAAGGAAGTTTGATTGCCTAAGCAAGTCATGTTGAAATCGCGACACCCGCGCAGCAACCAGATCTTCATGCTCGTTGTGGTTGCGCTCGCTTCCGCCTGCGCGGCTCCGGTTGGTGTCGAGAAGATCTCGGCGCGAGAAGCCCAATACGAGCTCAGTCGCAGCGTTTTGTCGACCGGCGGATTGAGCGAGAGTGCACAGATACTTCTGCGCCGCACGAACATGGAAGACGCGTGGAAGGAAGATCCAGCCGCCGTTCTTGCCGATTTTCATGCTCGCTTGACACGACCTGTCAGTATTTTTACGGCTGAATTGCGAGCGAGTTTCCTGGATGACGTGGCAGAGCTCACGTTTCAGTATGCGACCGAGACCGGTGATCGCCGCTACTACCTCGCGGCTGCGCTCTATGCCTGGGTCTATCTGTTTCCCAGCGAAGATGCTCCGCAGCGGACGACCTTGGAACGCGGCATTCGGCTGTGCGCGGACATCTACAACCGAGGCCTGACCCTGGCGCTGACCGACCCCGAGACGGGCGAGGTCGTATTGCGCGATGGAGAGTACGAACTCCCCTTTGGCACGTTGCAGGTAGACCTGGACGAAGAGAGCCTTCAGTGGGGAGATCGAACGCTGGTACGGTTCGCGTCGGTGGCCGATCTAGCCGTTACGGGCCTGAATAATCGCTACCGCCTATCAGGCCTCGGAGCGCCACTGGCTGCACGGGTCGCCGAAACTTCCGACGGAGGCGCCACCGATCTCCTTTTTTCAGAAGTGCGCGTACCGGTCACGGCGCTGCTTCGTTTCGAGTATTCCGATGAGTACGTCGACAATGGGCTCTTCAGTGCAGACCTCACAGTGATTGCCTACTCGGATACGGACTCGACACGCGTGGGTGGTGAGGAAGTTCCCCTCGAGTCGGAGCCGAGCGCGGCGCTTGCGCTCCAGTTGGCGGAGTCCCCGCCCTGGCAGCGTGAGCTCAAGGGGTTTTTCGAGGGGGATCTCGCCGTCGGTCAATTGGGAATCGTTTCGCTGACGCCCTACCAGCCGGGGCGCATACCCGTCGTGCTCGTTCATGGGACGGCATCGAGTGCCGGGCGTTGGGCGGATTTGTTGAACGACCTGCGGAGCGACTCCGTATTGCGAAAACATTTTCAGTTCTGGCTCTTTACCTATAACACCGGCAATCACATTGCCTACTCCGGTTGGCTGCTACGCAAATCCATCGCGGACGTAGTGCTTGCCCTCGATCCAGAAAGAAGGGATCCGGTTCTGCAAGACCTCGTCGTGATGGGGCATAGTCAAGGCGGGCTATTGACGAAGTTGTTAGTTGTGGACTCCGGGCAGCGATTCTGGGATCTCGCGATCGGACGGCCACCCGATCAAATTGAACTCAAACCAAAGAATCGCGAACTCCTTGAGGGGAGTTTGATCGTTGCCCCTTCGCCCTTTGTGAAGCGGGTGATCTTTCTCTCGACACCCCATCGTGGGAGTCGACTCGCAGATTGGGGCTTGACCCGGATGATGAGTCGATTCATTCGAGCCCCAGCCAATATCGTGGATGCCACCCGCGATGTCTTTCGAGACGATCCAGACGTGGAGGTTCAGCGTCGTCTCGAGAAAAGCGTGGGCTCGGTCGGGGGAATGAGTCCTGGCAACGAATTCATTCAAGAATTGGCGCGCCTGCCCATCGCGCCCGGTGTTCACGCCCATTCGATCATCGGCGTGCGTAAGGGTCCCAAGGAGGAGGGCGGCGACGGCGTCGTCAGCTACGAGAGCGCCCATCTCGACGGAGTCGATTCGGAGTTCGTGGTCCGGAGTGGACATTCGTCACAATCGAATGCCGAGGTCATCAGCGAGGTGCATCGTATCTTGATCGGCCATCTCAAAGACGCCATCGAGAAGGGGATTGTTCCGCCGCTGAGCCTTTCGTTCGGCAACTAGGATCCTGACCGGGTCTTGTCAGGTCTGGTCTTCGCGACCTTCCTTGAAATCACGAACGAATACGACGATCACGCCAACAAGCACGATATGGGCGAAGACGAAGAGGATCGTAAACCATGGGATCGGCTGAAAGTCCGCCGGCACCGTGCGCATCGAGATGATGTTCGGGAACGCGCTCAATAGTCGGATTCGGAAGCCGTAGTATTTGATCAAGACGACTTGATCTCGGTGGTCGACGGAGTAGTTGTTCGCCTGCGCGGCGATGTCCCCGGAATCGAATTTGAAGAACGGCGGCCAACCCCATCCGGTGTCCTGGTTCTTGAACATATGCGGTCCGCCATCGAGGTCTTCAGCCATCACGTACCGCACGTCGTAGGGTCGAGCCTGCCCCTCGTCGGGCCGCAAGTTCATACGCGTGACCTCGGTTCCCGTCACGTGCACTTTGATTTGGCTGGGAAGGCTGTACGCGCAGAAGAGGATGTAGGCGAGGGCGAGGAGGACGCCACCGCCGAGACCGAGGCGCTTGAGCCAGCGAAGGATGGTGTTCATCATTGCGTTTTTCCCTTATCTGATTCGACGAGCGATTCTGGATCAGAACTCGAGGGCCAGGCCGACCGAGAGGCGAAAGTCATCTGTTTTAGGTGTGCTGCCGTCCGCTTCGGTTGCCGGGTCTTCAATGCGATCCCAGATGAAACTGACGTCGAGATCGACCAGTGACGTGAGATCGATCTCGAGCGTTACTTCTGTATGGTGATTTGTCAGGGCGATATCGGGAGCGATGACCTGCAATTGATACTCGAGAATCAGGTCGACTCGGGAATTCAGGTCGGCATCGATCGAAGTGGAGAGCGCGATCGCTCCGTTGTCCGAGGTATTGCTATCCCCGGGAATCGCCGAATCGAGGCGCGTGTGCTGATAGCCGCCGCCGAGCCAGACATCCCATTCCAGCGCCGGTTTCCGGAAAAGGTAGTAGCCGACTCCGATGGTTGGCGTCAGCCGATAGGAGGTGTTCTGAAATTCGTCGGTGAAGGCTTCGAAGGCGACCGGTGTGAGGAAGAGATCTCGCGTCAGGAAATAGTTGAATTTCGAGCGGATGCGATGATTGTTGGTGTTTTTCTGGTTGTTGAGCGATCCATAGACGCCGTTGTACTCGACATTGAGTCGCGTGAACTTGCCTTCCCGGCTGAGACGCATTCGCCCGGTATATTCGGCTTGGTCCGTGTTTCCCGAGCGAAGTCCAATCCCGAGCGAAGCGCGCATCGACCACAGGTTGAGTTCTCTGGAATCGCTCGGAGTGATCGCCATGAGCCGCGAGCGGTTGAAGGTCACGATGGCGTCGCCCACGTTCACGGAGATCTTGTCGTCTCGTATGGCGAGCGTTCCCGCATGACTCGTCTCCATGTCCTGAAGAACCAACGTGTAGACGTGTTCGGTGAGGACTTCGAGGACGTCGTTCCAGTCCAGGGTCACGATGCCGAATTCATCGCTATCGAATTCCAGGTCGGAATCTCGCATCAAGAGAATTTCGCCCTTGACCCATTCGTTCGACTTCAGGTGGATCCAGTCCCAGCCGGCGCGATTGGGCTCAGGCGGGAGCCATGCTCCCGCCCACACCGGTTGGGCCGCCGCCGGCGTGTCCGACTCGGCTCGGGCGAGCGAGGGGAGCGCGCACAGACAGCCGACGATCGTGATTGCCGCGTATTGTCTTGCCAGCCTTCGAAAGCCCGGGACGCCAGGAACAGGTCTTGGCGTCCCGATCAATGTCGCCCTCAAAGGTCTTCGGTGGACTCGAGCGATCGAATTTCACCGGTCGTGGAGTCGATCATGGCGATCCGGCGCCCGTTCGCATCACGTCCCACGAGGCCGTTTTCATCACGCACGACGTTCAAGAAATAGGCGTCGCCATCGGCTGTTCGAACTTCGATGTCGATCGAACCATCCTCGCGCAGCGTCGAGATCTCTTCCGAGCCGTCCGCCGTGACGCCGTAGTTCTGGTCTCCGATGCGTGCCAACCGAGTCTCTCCGTTTACCGGATTCGTTCCCGTCCAGAACTCGATCGAATTCACAACGATCAGATCGGCCACTCCGGCAAACTCGTAGACGGGGATGATGTAGAGGGCAAGGAACACGAGTTCGCGTCCCCACTTGCTTTCAGTCACCGAGAGATTGAACGCGCCGACTTTACCCGAGACGGCCATACGGCCGATGCAGGCAGTGTTGGACAGAGTGAGGCTCGAAAGCAGCAGGGCTATGATCATGGCTCTCATCGCAATGTTCTCCTAAGGGTGCTTCGGTTGAGTTCTCGGCAGCCTAGCTCGCGAGGAAAGGGACTCAATGGCCAGACCGGCCTACGGCATTGGTCCGGGCATAGGGAACGTCCGCCTCTTTTGGGCCTACTCGCCATGGAAGCACCGGAGCGAGCGTTGATGGGTCGATGGCTCGATGCGTCAGATCCACTAAGGTCAGGTGAGTCATTCACTTTAAGGCGGGATCAGCGATGGAAGCCAATGAGAGCCAGACGAGTCCTCCGAATTCGGTGATCGAGAACGCCTTACGTCTCGGGATCGTCGCCCTGCTGCTCTACGCGGGGCTGCGCATCGTCGCTCCCTTCCTCGACTTGATCGTCTGGGGGATCATCCTTGCGGTGGCGCTGGCACCCGTGCACACCTGGCTCATGCGCCCCCTCGGTGGCTCGTCTGTTCGGGCCGCAATCGTCCTGACCCTGGCTTGCCTTGTTTTTGTGGTCGTTCCGAGTTCGATGCTAGGCGACGCGCTGGGTTCGACGGCGTACGAACTCGCCGGCGATCTAAAGGATGGCAATGTGGAAATCCCGCCACCGCCGGCGTCGGTCCGTGATTGGCCCGTCGTGGGTGGAACCGTCTACAGCACGTGGCTTCAGGCCTCGACCAATATTGGCGAGTTGCTCACGCGGTCCTCGGATCGTGTGGTCGCGTTGGGCGGACAGCTCCTGCGCGCGGCCGGCGCCGCCATCGTCGGGCTCCTTCAATTTGCGGGGTCGATTCTCGTCGCGGGCTTTTTCCTGGCTCGCCGCGAGGCGAGTGCCGCCGCCGCACGCGAGCTCTTCGTGCGCCTGGCGCCGGAGTTTGGAGAACGACTGGTTCGCCTGAGTGAACAAACCGTCCGCAGCGTCGCCGCGGGTGTCCTCGGGGTTGCGATCATTCAAGCCACGCTGGTTGGCATTGGACTGCTCGTCGCGGGCGTACCCTATGCCGGTGTCTGGGCCCTGTTTTGCCTTTTGTTAGGTATCGTGCAACTTCCGATGGGGATCATCGTCATCCCCATCGTGGTCTACGAATTCATGGAAGCCTCGACGACCGAAGCCGTCATCTTCCTTATCTACATCGTGCCCGTGATGTTGCTCGACAATATCTTGAAACCGATTTTGATGGGGCGTGGCGTCGAGGCACCGATGATTGTTATTTTCGTTGGCGCGCTCGGGGGATTCGCGGCCAGCGGATTCATCGGCCTCTTCACCGGCGCCATCGTTCTGGTGCTCGTGTACGAACTGTTCCAGGTCTGGCTGCACCGGAACATCGACCCCGAAGAGGCACCCGGTCACTCTGCGTGAGCTCGAGCGGAGATAGCCCGATTCGAACCGCACGATCTCATCTGGGATTCGGGTGCCCAGGACCCGGGAATGAAAGAGCAAATGGCATGAACCGATTGCGTCGCATTGTCTCGAGTGCATTATTCTCGTTGATTGCCCTGATGGTACTCGCGCCCCCTTTGGCAGGCGGCGCGTTTGCGGCATCTGATACCGAAGAGGGCGGTCCGCCGTCGGTTGTGGGGTCGCAGTCCGCAGACCAAGTCGAAGAGCAGGTGGAAAGTGAAGCCGAGAAGCTTCGGGCCAGCTTCGAGGCATTGCGCAAGAAGCGGTTGTCGCGATTGCAGGAAATCGCTGATCTCGAGATCGATGCACGGAGAGCGGTCGGCGAAGATCAACTCGCTCTTCGCAGCCAGGCCATGGAGTGGACGCTCGAAGGGACAACGACGCTCAAGGAGATGTGGTCCCTGATCGAGAAGTTGGAAGCCGTCGACGAGAGCGCTTCGCCAGCGGAGCAGCGCAGGGCGCTGATGCTGCTCTTGCCAGGGCTTCAGGACTTGCTCATGGCGAATTACGCGCGATTGACTGCGGAGCGCGATGCGCTGAAGACGGAGCGGGTCGATGTGAGCGAACCGGAGGCTGCCGCGGCCTTGATGCTCACGATCATTCGCCTCGAGGAAACCTTATTGCGCATACTCGATGCGGGAATCGACGTGATCCTTTTGTCGGACGCCCTCGGCGAGTCTGCCGCGCCTGATCCTTCCCGGCGTCGCTGGCTCGAAGAGCGGGTCGAAGGTCGTGGGCGGCTTGCGGTCAGTCTGGTTCGCCTCGCCCAAGAGCGGCTGGAGGACGCTGCGAATCGTGAGATGTTGGGCGGCGATCCCGCGGTGCTCGAAGCTGCTGAATCGGCGGCAAAGGGCCGAAGGCAATTGGCTTTGGAGAATCTACAACGTGTCGTCGAATTAATGGAGCGCCTCGATCTCGACACGGCGAGTCAGCGGCAGTTGCTCGTCGCGTCGACGGGTGAACTCACCGTTGATTCCATCGATACTGAAGTCGCCGGAGAACTCGTCGCGCGTTGGACGTCGGATGTGCAGGAGGGCGTGGCAGACAACGGTGCCCGCTACGTGTTCCAGGCACTGCTCTTCCTCGCAATCGCATCGGCCTTTTGGGGCTTCTCCAAGTTTGTGCGAAAGGTTGTTTCGCGCGCGGTCGAGGCGCCCCATTTGCACTTCTCGCAACTGCTGAAGCGCATGCTGGTATCGCTTTCGACGACCGCGGTCCTGGTCATGGGGCTCTTGATTGCGCTCTCCCAACTCGGCATCGAAGTCGCGCCGATGCTGGCCGGGCTTGGCATCGCGGGCTTCGTCCTCGGCTTCGCACTCCAGGACACACTCGGAAATTTTGCTTCGGGGGTCATGATCCTGATCTATCGGCCCTTTGACGTGGGCGACTTGATCGATTGTGCCGGGGGCGTCTTCGGCCAGGTGAGTCATATGAGCCTGGTGTCGACGACCGTGCTGACGATCGACAACAAGACGCTGATTGTGCCGAATAGCAAGATCTGGGGGGACGTCATTACCAATGTCTCCGCTCAGGCCATTCGCCGCATCGATCTTGAATTCGGGATTGGCTACGGCGACGACATTCCCCACGCCGAAGAAGTCTTGTGGTCGATCATCAAGGAACATCCGAAGGTTCTCGCTGATCCGGAGCCGGTCGTGAAGGTCCATTCCCTCGGCGACTCGTCGGTCAACCTCGTCGTGCGTCCGTGGGTGGCGAGCGATGACTATTGGGATGTTCACTGGGACTTCATGCGGGAAGTGAAAATGCGATTCGATCGCGAAGGCGTATCGATTCCCTTCCCGCAACGCGATGTCCATTTCTATCCGGCGCAAGCGACGGGTGCGCAAGGGAAATCGGGCGAGGCCGACGACTCGAGTGCCAGGAAGGCCGAGCCAATGGAAGTCAGCTCGAGCCCGCACAGTGCCAAGGATGAGCCGGGCGAGGTGGAGCCGCCCGAGGACGAGTAGCTCCGCTCAGAGGTTCGTCGCACTCTTCGTGATTGATGAGTGTGCCGTTTTTTTCCCGTTTACTGGGTTCGTCTGAGCAGACTCGCACCGTCCAAGAATCTGGCAGCTTTGAGCTGCTCGGTCCATTTCTTCTATAAACCCGAGTAGAATCCGGCCGTCGCCCAGGTATCGTTCGTGTTTCGCACGTCGCCCAGGGTTCATCGTTACCCGATCACTTTCGATTGCCGTCACTGGCGATTCAAGGAGTCACAACCAAATGTCTCATTCAACAGGGGGTTCGCGGTCTTTCTCGCGGGCAATTTTCGCGGGCATCATGCTCGCTCTGATCTGTCTGCCGGGTATGGCGTTCGCTCAGTCCGAAGCTTCAGCCGGCAGCGGTAGCAATAGCTGGACCGGCAGCGAAACCATGAAGAGTCCGGACGAATCCTGGAAAACGCGGGCCGTGACCGGCTTCGAATATCAGGGGGACACCGATCTCGATTCCGGCGGCGACTTCAATTATTGGATGGTCTCGGGAGGCGTTCGGTCGGGACGAAAGATCGGCGACAAGATGCAAGTGATGGTTGTCGGCGAGTACCGCGCCATCGGGTATGACTTCAGCGGTGTGCCCAACGGTGGGGGCGGCACAGTGAATCCGTGGGAGACGGTCCATGTCGCTCGACTCATGCCGCTCTTCAGCTATCTCCTCAACGATCGCTGGTCCGTGGTTGGCGGTCCCGTGGTCGAGTTCAGCGGCGAGGGGGGTGCCCAGGTTGGCGATTCCATTCGAGGCGGCGGAGTTGCCGGCTTCGGCTACCAGCGCGAGGGGCTCTACTTGGTCTTCGGTGTGCTTGCGATGACCGAGATCGAAAAGGACGCACGCATCCAGCCCTTCGTACTCGTGGACTGGAGAATCACGGATGGCCTCTCGTTAGGCCTGAAGGCGGAGACGTCTCGCGGCGGCGAGTTGCGACTCGACTACGGCTTCACGAAGAACTTCAAGATGGGGGCCGGCATTGGCGTTCGTCGCGAACTCTTCCGCTTGAATGGCGATAACCGGGTCGGGGCCGCGGGGAACGCCCAGGATGGCGTCGGCGAGGAGACTTCGACAGTGGCCAAGGTGACCGCGTCCTATCAAATCAATGAGACGATCGCGATCGAGGGCTACGGTGGCCTGACGCTCGATGGTGAGTTCCGGTTGGAGACCGAGACGGGGAACAAGATCGGATCGTCCGACTACGACAACTCGGGCTTCGGCGGCGTGAACCTCCGGTTCAACTTCTGATCCATGATCCATGATCGATGACCCGGGGCTCCGCTCGAGAGAGTAGGGTCCCGGGGCGTAGGAACCAGCTAGTCCGACATGAATCGACCGATCACTGCGACCTGGATCTTTCTACTCGTTCTTCTCGTGGTGGCTGCGCCGGCCCGGGTAGGCCAGGCCGAAGAACCCGCGCTCGTTCTCGAAGCGCGCGAGCTTCTTGCCTCCAATCAACAACTTCTGACGGAGTTCAAGGAACTCAAGGCCAAGAGCGAGGCCGCGAAAGAGGCGGATTCCAAGGCCGTCGCGGCCCTTCAGGCCCGTCGCCACCTTGTCGACTGGATGCAAAATGTCGACGCTCTGGTCTCCAACGTACTCCGTCAACGAGAGCAGGGGCTCGACGCTTCGAAGTTCCTCCAGCAGACCAGATCCTTGCTGTGGTCCGTCGAGCGTCGGCTTCCGGGTTTCATCGACGAGCTAGTGAGCCAGAACGCCTTGCTGCGAGGAGCCTTGAACGACGCGTCGAGCGAGTCGCTCGTCGGGATCGAGGCGCTCCTACGCGGCAACGAAGAAACCATCGACGAGACCGTTCGGTTCTACGTTTCCCATATTGAACACTTGGATCAGCTCAAGATGGGCTCGGCTCGCGCCCGAGATCACGCTGCGGTCGCGCTCGAAAATCGAGCCGGTAGCCTGGCTGCGATGCTCGAACTCGCGAGCGAGAAATTGGATAAGGCTCAAGAGCGCGAAGAGAGCGGCGAAAGCGAGGGTGGAGTCTCTGCTCGCAAGATTCAGGAGGACTTCGATCGCATCGCGGCGAGCCTCTGGACGGTTTGCGATGCGCTCGACGAACTGGGGTTGCCTGCCGCGGCCCATCGCCGTGTTCTGATTCTGGCTACGGGTGAGCTTACCTCTGACTTGTTGGACTCGGAGGTCGTGGCTGAGTTGGCGGACGCCGCGCTCGACAGGTCCAGGCTTTGGCTCGAGCAGCGTGGGCCTATGCTGATCGGCCGGTTTGCGCGTTTCATTGGCGTTCTGGTGATTTTCTGGCTGCTCGGTCGCCTGGCCCACCGCTTGGTCTCGGGGCTGGTTAGTTCTTCGGGCGAGCAGATGAGCCAATTGGCACAGCGAATCGTCGTCGCGGCCACATCACGTGTCGTCATGGGGATTGGCGTTCTGATCGCCCTGTCACAGATCGGTGTCAATGTCACGGCGCTTCTCGCCGGGCTCGGAATCGTGGGCTTCATCATTGGGTTTGCGCTTCAGGAGACGCTTGGCAATTTTGCGGCGGGGGCGATGATCCTCATCTACAACCCCTTCGATGTGGGGGATGTGATCGAAGCGGCCGGCGTGTTGGGCACGGTCGATCATATGAACCTCGTGTCGACGACAATCCTGACCTTCGACAACCAGACCATGATCGTCCCCAACAGTCGAATCTGGGGAAACGTCATCCGCAATGCGACCGCCCTCGACCGGCGTCGTGTGGACTTGTCCTTTCCACTCGCCGTGGATGTGGACATCGAAAAAGCCGAGGCGCTCTTCGAGGCGATTTGTCGCGCTCATCCGGCCGTGCTCGAAGAGCCGGCGTTGGCGATCAAGGTGCAGGAAGTGACCGGGGCAGGCGTTCTCTTCGTCGTTCGGCCCTGGGTTCTCACCAAAGACTATTGGCCGACCTACTGGGACTTGAACCGGGAGGCACAGGTTCAGTTGGCTCGAGCAGGAATTGAGATCGCGGCCGCTCGCTACAAAATCGACGCCTAGCCTTGTTCGACAAAGTGAAGGACGTCGCGATTTCGCCTCGAAGGAGCCAATAATTGGCGGTTGTTCAGCTACGCTTCCGCACCGACCAGCCGGATTCGGGTTGGAGGAGAACTACCATGAACGCCCGCCGTGGTCGGCTGATGCCCCTGACTGGACCGATCCTCCTCGTGTTCTTGCTGAGCGTCGCTCAGCTGATTTCCTGTGGTTCTTCTGAGCCCGTGGTCCCGCTGCCACCCGAGATTGCGGTCGTCGAAGTTGTGCAGCGCGATCAGCCAATCGAAATGGTGATGGTCGGCGAGACGTCCGGTTCTTCAGACATTCCAATCCGCGCCCGCGTCGAAGGCGTCGTCACGGGCATGTTTTTCGCAGAGGGTCGTTCGGTCGAAGCGGGCCAGCTCCTCTACACGATAGACCCTGAGCCCTTCGAATCGGAAGTCGTCGAAGCACAGGGTTCCGTCGCTGAGATGAGAACGCGGCTGGCGAAGGCAAAGTCCGATCTGGCTCGCATTCGTCCGCTCGCCGAAATGCATGCGGTGAGTGAAGCTGATTTGGACGGCGCGGTTGCGCAATATGAGGCCGCGCTGGGATCGCTCCAATCCGCCGAGGCGCGTGTCGACCAAGCCACGATTCGACTCGGCTACACGCAAATCAAAGCGCCGATCTCGGGCCGAATTGGAATCTCGGAGGCGCGTGTCGGCGAGTTTGTGGGTATCTCGCCCAATCCGGTCGTACTCAACTTCGTGTCTCAAACGGACCCGATCCGTGTGCGGTTCTCGATCGACGAGCGGACCTACCTCGCCATCGCCAGGAAGTTGCGCGAACTCCAGACGGGCTCTGGGCAGAAATTGGGTGCGGGGGATGGATTGAGCCTGACCCTCGCGGATGGCACGGTCCACCCGTTTCCCGGCCGCGTTGTGGCTGCGGATGCGGCTGTCGATCCCAAGACAGGGACCTTTACCTTCCAAGCTGACTTTCCCAATCCGGACTTCGTCGTGGTGGCCGGTCAATTCGCTCGCGTGACTGCGATCGCGGAGATTCGGAAAGGGGCGCTCCTGGTGCCCAGCCGAAGCGCCAGCGAGCTACAAGGGAAGTTCAGCGTTTTCGTCGTCGGAGAGGACGACCGAGTCGAGAAACGCTCCGTCGAACTCGGACCCGTCATCGATAGCTTCCGCATCGTCGATTCGGGGCTTGAGCCGGGTGAGCGAGTCGCCGTCGAGATCATGAAACTCCAGCCGGGCATGACGATCAAACCGAAGCGCGTCGCGCTCGACGAGAAAGGGATCATCATTCAGCCGGAGGCGGGAAGAGAAGCGACGACACAACCCGCCGCCAATTCACAAGGCAAGACGGAAGCCAAGAAGGGGAACTGAAGCGTGTCCGAGTTCTTCGTCAGGCGGCCCATCGTGGCGATGGTCATCGCCATCGTGATCGTGATCCTGGGATTGGTTTCGCTCCAGGGGCTTCCGATCGCGCAATATCCTGACATCACGCCGCCAGTGGTGAACGTCACGGCGAATTACACCGGCGCCAGCGCGTCCAATGTCGAAGAATCCGTGGCGACTCCGATCGAACAAAAAGTCAACGGCGTCGAAAACATGATCTACATGCTGTCGACGAATTCGAGCGATGGCAAGATGTCTCTCTCCGTCTCCTTCGAGGTCGGTACGGACCTCGATATGGCGAACGTCCTGACACAGAATCGCGTGTCGGAGGCACAAGCGACACTTCCCGAAGAGGTCAAGCGCCAGGGTGTAACGGTCAAGAAGAAACTCGCCTTTCCCTTGTTGCTGATCTCGATGGACTCGCCGGGCGGGACCTACGACGATCAATTCCTCACCAACTATACGACGATCAACATCATCGACGAGATCGCTCGCATCCAGGGCGTCGGGGTGGCGGAGGTTTTTGGTGGGACTTCGACCGACTACGCGATGCGCGTCTGGGTTCGCCCGGATCAACTCGCGAAACTGAATCTGACCATTTCCGACCTGAAGAACGCCATTCAGCAGCAGAACGTCCTTGTGCCCGCCGGCCAGCTCGGTGGACCGCCGGCTCCCGACAACACGGAGTTCACGTACACGGTCCAAGCGGCGGGGCGTTTTCGGACGGCCGAGGAATTTGGTGCGGTCGTCGTGCGTTCGAATTCGGACGGCTCGCAGGTCCTGCTTCGCGATGTCGCGCGGATCGAGCTGGGCTCCCAGAACTATATGATGACCACTCGAACGAATGGTCGTCGAACTGCGGTGATTTCGATCTATCAGCTTCCGGACGCGAACGGGCTGGAGGTCGCACAGACGATCATGGAGACGATGGAACGCGTCTCCAAGCGTTTTCCCGATGACATCACGTATTCGATCTCCCTCGATACGACGAAGCCCATCGTCGCCGGTATTCGGGAAATCATCATCACGCTCTTCGAAGCTATCGCCCTCGTCGTGCTCGTCGTCTTCATCTTTCTCCAAAATTTTCGCGCCACACTGATTCCCACGATCGCGGTACCGGTCTCCTTGATCGGCGCGTTCGCTGTCTTCCCATTTCTGGGCTTTACGATCAATACGCTCTCTTTGTTGGGTCTGGTGCTGGCCATTGGGATCGTCGTCGATGATGCAATTGTCGTTGTCGAGGCGGTCGCGACCAAGATGGAGGGCGGTCTTTCGCCCAAGGACGCCACGATCGCAGCGATGAAGGAGGTCGCTGGGCCGATCGTTGCGACGTCTCTCGCTTTGATCGCCGTCTTCGTACCCGTCGCCGCGATGGCGGGAATCACGGGCCGGCTCTACCAGCAATTCGCGATCACGATCGCGATCTCCGTGGCGATCTCCTCGGTGAACGCACTCACGCTGAGTCCCGCGCTCGCGGCGATGCTGCTTCGGCCGCCGGGAGAAGCGAAGAAGGGCATCTTTGAGCCGTTCTTCCTTCGATTCAACCGCGTTTTCGATGTGGCGACCGAGCGCTATATGGGCGTTGCGAATTTCTTTTCCGTCAAGTTGGTGCGATCGGGCGTCTTGCTCGCGGCGGTCATCGTGGCGTTGGTTCTTCTCTTTCAGGTCGTGCCCGGAGGCTTCGTTCCAGAGGAGGATCAAGGTTATGTATTAGGCGCCCTGGTCATGCCCGATGCCGCTTCGCTGCAACGTACGGAAGAGGTCATGCTGAAGGTCGAAAGAGTCATTGCCGACTTCGAGGCCGTCGAAAACGTGGTGACGATTTCAGGCTTCAGTCTCGTGTCAGCAACGGTGCAGCCCAACTCCGGTTTCATCTTCATACAATTGAAGGACTGGGATGAGCGGCCGGATTCGAAGGACCATGCAAGGAATATCGTCAGGCGTCTGAACGCCGCTTTCGCTGTCGAAATCCAGCAGGGTGCGGCCTTCGCCTTCGGACCACCGGCGATTCCTGGCCTTGGCACAGGTTCGGGTTTCTCGATTATGCTTCAGGACCGGGGCGGCAATGATGCCGTCTATCTCGCCGAGCAGTTGCAGCGTTTCACGGCGGCCGCCGTCGCGCGTCCAGAGATCGGTCGAGCCGGAAGTCTCTTTCGCGCCAGTGTGCCCCAGGTCTTTCTGGACATCGACGATGCCAAGGTCTTGAAGCTCGGCGTGCCCCTGACCGAAGTGAATACGGCCATCGGAGCCTTCCTGGGCGGAGCCTATGTAAACGATTTCAATCGCTTCGGTCGTCTCTACAAGGTCTACATCCAAGCCGAGCCTTCCTACCGTACGAGCGAAGATGCCCTTCGTTTCTTTTATGCGAGAAATTCCGAGGGCGGCATGGTTCCGCTCTCGACACTCGTCTCTGTCAGTCGGAGCCAGGGCGCCGAATACACCAATCGGTTCAATCTCTTTCGCTCGGCCGAGATCCAGGGACAGGCTGCACCCGGCTACAGCTCGAGCCAGGCGCTTTCCGCCCTCGAGGAGGTGGCCGCTGAAGTCTTGCCGGCCGATATGACCTTTGCCTGGAATTCGATGAGCTATCAGGAAAAGGCGGCAGAGGGGAGCGCGGGCGTTGTCTTCGGCATGGCGCTTCTCTTCGTCTTTCTCATCCTCGCGGCGCAATACGAGAGCTGGTCATTGCCGCTTTCCGTGTTATTCGGTGTGCCTATCGCCGTTTTTGGAGCGATGGCGGGACTCGGGATCTCGCGAATCTTCAGCGAAAGCTACGAAAATAATGTCTTCGCGCAGATTGGCCTTGTCATGCTGATCGGCATGTCAGCCAAGAACGCGATCTTGATCGTTGAATTTGCAAAGATGGAGCACGATGCCGGCAAGGGCATCTTCGAGGCGGCGATGGAAGCCGCGAGGCAACGTTTCCGGCCGATCCTCATGACGGCTTTCTCCTTCATTCTCGGCGTGCTGCCGTTGCTCGTAGCGAGCGGGGCCGGCGCTGAAGCGCGAAAAGTCATGGGCATGACCGTCTTCTCCGGGATGCTGGTTGCGACAGTCGTCGGGATTCTCGTCGTACCGGCGCTCTACATTTTCGTTGAACGCTATCTGGCGAAAGACGAAGTGGAACCATTCGTCGACTCAGGCGGAAGCGGACCCGGTTCTGGAGATCACGCGTGACGAGAACAATTGTTCTCTGGCTGATTGGAGCCACTTTTCTGATCGGCGGTTGCGCGCTCACGCCCGACTACGAGCGACCCGAACTCGATTTGCCCGATGATTGGGTCAGGACGGCGGGATCCGGCCGATCGGTCGCAAATCTTCCCTGGTGGGAAGTCTACGGCGATCCGGCACTCGTCAGTCTGATCGAAACAGCGCTCGAGCAAAACCAGGACCTCGCCGTTGCGCTCGCGCGCATGCAGGAGTCGAGATATCTGGTGACATTCACACGGGCGGATCAGTTCCCCTTCCTCGACGTGTTCGGTGGTGCGGGTCGCGGGCGTCAAAGCAAGGAAATTTTCTCGGGCGCCAAGACCGACAACAATTTTTCGGTTGGCGCGAACATCAGTTTCGAGGTCGATCTGTGGCGCCGATACGCTCGCGCAACCGAGGGAGCGCGCGCAGATCTACTCTCGACCGAGGCCGCTTATCGGAACGTGACCATCAACTTGATCTCTGATGTTGCGAGCGCCTATCTGATATTGAGAGATTTCGATTCGAGACTCGAGATTTCACGGTACACCCTGGAAGGTCGCGTCGACCGACTGGGAATCGTACGCGCTCGGTTCGAGATGGGCACCGTGGCGGAACTCGACGTCAATCAGGCCGAGGTCCAGGTCTCGATCGCCGAAGCGTCCATTGCACAGTTCGAACGCCTCGTAGCCCAGACCGAGCACGCTCTTCGTGTGCTCCTGGGCGAATTTCCCGGCCAGATTCCGAGAGGCGAACCAATTACGATCGATTCATGGCCCCTGTCGGTCCCTGCTGGACTGCCATCAGAGCTGTTGCAGCGCCGCCCCGACATTGTCGCGGCGGAGCAGGTGCTGATTGCCGAGACCGCGCGAGTCGGTGTTGCTCAGGCCATGCGTTTTCCAGCAATTTCGCTGACGGCCGAGATCAGTGCCGTTGCGGAAGGCTTGGCCGATTTGAATTCATTCGATGCGGGCGAATGGAATGTGTTGGCGGGAATTTTTCAACCGCTCTTCAATAGTGGCCAACTCAAGGCCCAGATGAAGGCACAGCGTGCGCGCGCCGAACAGGCACAACACAACTTCATTGGAACGTTGCAGAATGCCTTTCGCGAGGTCGAAAATTCTCTGGTGGCGATCGTGACGTACCGGAAAGAGTACCTTGCGCGAGAGCGGCAGGTCAGGGCCGCCGCCAACACTGTTAGGCTCTCGCGTGCGCGCTATGACGGCGGTGTCGTGGACTATCTCGAAGTGCTCGACAGTGAGCGAACCCTCTTTTCCGCCGAACTCGCCGAATCAGCGATCCGGAGGGACGCACTCATCTCATTCGTTCTCCTCTACAAGGCGCTTGGCGGCGGCTGGAGTCCTTCAGAAGACGAAGCCGGCGAAGAAGGGGTTGCGGCGACTGCGGGAGTGGAAGAGGGCGAAGAGGTGGACGAGGCAGAAGAGGTAGAAGGGGTAGAAGAGGCAGAAGATCTCGAATCGATGCGGGACGCTGAAGAAGGAGACGACCTTTGAGTTCGACAGTCTTGCGATCAGGCCGAGATCATTCGAGGCTGCGTGCTCTGTTCTTCACGCTTCTCATACTGTTGGCCGGGGGACTCCCAGGCTGCGCGCTCGTTGATGGCGGCTTTCGCGGCGATCGTTCCGTGAAGGAGCCGGCTTCCCCCGATCAGGGTTTGTTGACCGCCTATGTCCTGCTCGCGAACACGCTCTCGGAAGAGTCGAAGCTCGGCGCGCTGGGCTTCCTGAAGACGATCACGTTTCACCGGCCCGTGCCGGAGGTCGACGAGATCATGGATCGACTCTCGGACATTTCGAGTGATCGTCTGGATGAACTGGAAACGCTGCGGTCTCTCTCGCCCGATGTGTCGATGGGGCCGAAGTACATGGATCCAATCGGAGAAGCGATTACCTCCAACGCGACGGATGCGGGCATGGACGAGATGCTCGACTTCGGCGGTTCCTTTGGGATTCGCTTCGTCTTCCTGCAAGCGCAGGCGACTCGAATGGTGGGGGCAATCGCGATGGCGGCCGCTGAGATCGAGCCCAACCAACGGCGAAAGAAGTGGCTCACGGATTTGGCGAAGGAATATGAGTCCCTTCGAAACGAACTCGTCGTGATCGTCGAGCAGTACATCATGCAAGAGGGCGACGCGCAGGAGAAGTAGTCGAGGGCCGTAGTTGGATCTGGCAGACACCGCCCTCAGCTGTTCGGGTGTCGGGTACCGGGCTGGCGAAGCGAGGCGGGAGGTGCGGTGAACACGAAGAAGTCGACCGTTCTCGCAGGGCTGCAGCGCGCCATCGCCATCGCCATCGCCATCGTCATTGCCATCGCGGGTCTGTCTCTGCTGCTGACTGTCGACCTGGCCATTGCCGAGCCCGCCGACGCGAGACCGGAGAAGGACAAAGCCGTCGTTGAGGCATTAGAAGTCGCCGACGAGGTCGCGCCTATTTTGACACCGGGCGTCTCGACGGTCGATCCGGGCGAGCCAGGCGAACATTCGCCGGTGGTCCCGGAGTCGACCGGACCCGGCGAACCCGGCGATGGCGCAGAACCGACCCAATCGGCCGCACCGATCGAAGTTGACGGCGCGTCCCTGTCCGTCGAAGAGGCACTGCTCGATTGGCCGCAGCGGGTCGAGATGCTTGCGGCGGAGATCCGAGCCGGGCGCAGCCGGGCCGGCGCGGCCGACGAGCTGTACATGGCGCTCGCGCCCGCGCTATGGGCCTACCAGGACGAGGTCTATGAGGCCCTACGCCGCCGGTCGCCGGAAGCCCTCGATCAGCGTGCGGTGCTCGCGGAGATGTATCGCGCTCGCATGGAACTCCTCGAGTGGGTGACGCCCGAGCTTCGAGCGAGCATGATTGGTGGAGGCTCGGACGGGATGCGCGAGTTCGAGCGCGAGTTCGAGAACGCCAGGCTCGAATTCTACTTTCAGGCGCTCACGATTCCTCGTGGCCTTCGTCGAATCGTCGACAGTTTCCGGGATTCCCCGCTCGACGACGTATGGCGGCTGATCCAATTGTTCTTTGGCGTCGCGCTCTTTCGCATCTGGCGTCGGTGGGCGAAGAAGGGGATTGGCCGATTCCGGTCACAGGTTCTCGGACTCCGTCCGCGCACGACCACCCAACTTCATATCGCGCGCCTGCTTTGGTATGTAGATCGTTTGCGCAGCCCCCTCGAATGGCTTGCCTTGCTCGTGTTTGCCTCGACGCTCTACGAGGCCGGGGATCTCGAGGAAGTCACGACCCTGGTTTGGGTCGTCATTCTTTGGCTACTGATCACGCGCTTTGGGTTGTTGCTTCTGGACGCAGCGGGTTCGCGCAGTCATGACGGGCTGGTTAGTCGCGACTCCGTTCTTCGTCTGCGATCGCTTCGCCTTGTCGCGGCCTGGACCCTCTTTGCGGGATTGAGCCTTGATCTCGGTTCACGTTATGTCGGTGAGGGCGCGATTCACGCATGGATCTCGCGGGCGTTCACGTTCTTGCTCGTCCCCATCTTGATCTTGCTGCTGCATTGGTGGCGCAACGAAATTCTCGATCGTCTGGGCAAAGAATCTCGTCATTCGACCTTTGCCGCGCGACTCGCTCGGCGCGAGAAGGGATTGGCGAGTTACGTGAATGCGGCCGCCGGGGGCGCCTTCCTCCTTGGTTCGGCCATTCGCCAGCTACTCGTTCGGGTCCTGTCCCGCTTCGAGGGAGGACGAAAGGTCGTCGCCATCCTCTTGCGACGAGAAGTCGAGCGGGATGGACAGCGAGAGAGCGTTACGGAACAGCCGATTTCTCTTGCGTTCGTAGAACGGCTTTTGTCCCCGAGCGGTTCGTATATCGATGGTCCGTTCAAGGACGCGCTCGAGCGCCTCGAAGCTTTGGTGGAGACGGATCGTGGCGCGGCCGTTTCGGTCGTAGCAGAGCGCGGAGGAGGGATGAGCAGCTTTCTTCGCCAGATGAAGAGCGACCTCGGTGATCAGATGGCCATCGTCGATTGTCCGATCGGTGGCATCGAGCGCTTTCGCGAAGCCCTGGCCGACGAATTCGATCTGGATCATGCACAGGATCTGACGACGGCACTGAAGCCGCGATTGGAAGAGCGCGGCGTTCGCGTGATTGCCGTTGATAACTTTCATCGAATTCCTCGACCGAGAATGGGCGGTCTGGACGGTGCCATCGAGGCGTCCGAGATCTACGAAGCAACTGGCGGAAATTTCATCTGGATCGTCGCGATGACCCGATCGGCCTCGCCGTATATCAGCCGTGCCTACGGCGATCGCGCGATCTTGCAGGAAGCCCTAGAGCTTCCAGCCTGGTCGGATGATCAGCTCGAGCAACTTTTCGATGCGCGCTGCGCCGCCGCTGAGATCGAGCCGGACTATCGTCGTCTCGACTTTCCCAGCCAACTCGACGACGGTGCGCGCTCGACCCTCGAAGAACGCAATCGTTTCGGCTTTCGTCGGGTTCTGTGGGAATTGTCAGGTGGGAATCCCGAAGTTGCGATGCGTTTGTTTTGCAATTCCCTGCGCGAGCTGCCGAACGGAAAGCTGATCGTTCGCTTGCCGCAGCCGGCTCCGACGAACAAGGTTGCGAGTGCGAACGTGACGACCCTTCTGGCCCTTCGGTGCCTGGTCGAATGTGAACTGGCGACACTCGACGATCTGGTCGAAAGCATTCGGGTTTCGCGGACCACCATGGCGAACGTGATTGCCTATTGCATTCAGGAAGGCTGGGTCGAGGAAGTCGACGGCAACTATCAAATCAGCTGGGATTGGTATCGGGCCGTCAAGCGCGTTCTGGTCCGCCGCAACCTGATCGCTAGTTGAGTGAAGGAGAAGTGAGATGAATCCGAAATCGATTCTCTGCACGTTGTCTGGGGTGCTTGTACTGCTGGTTGCCCATTCGGCCTTCGGTCAGGAGCCTGTAGGGGCGACGAAGCTGGACGACGTGACGACCATAACCCAGATGATCCGTTGGACCGGGCTTGCTGCGTCCGTGTTTGTCGTTGCCGCGGCATGGCTGTTGCTTCGCTTCACCGCGGAATTGGTGGACCAGCTCGGTAAGGCATTCGGCGACTACCGCCTCACGCTCCAGCGATTCTCGGCCTTCTTTCGATTCGGTGTCTTCTTCGCGACGATTACTTCCGTCATTCTCTTGAGCCTGGAGATCAGTCGAGAGGTGATGGCCCTCCTGGGAGGGACCGCGGCTGTAGCCATCGGGTTTGCCATGAAGGATCTCGTTGCGTCCCTCGTTGCGGGTGTGATGATCATGTTCGATCGGCCCTTTCAGGTCGGTGACCGCGTGACCTTCGCCGGACAATACGGCGATATCCTCTCGATCGGACTGCGCTCCGTGAAACTGCGGACACTCGACGACAGTCTGGTGACAATTCCCAACAACATGCTTCTCAATGAAGTCACGTCGTGCGGGAACTACGGCGTGCTCAATATGCAGGTGATCATCGATTTCCTGATCGGAATCGATCAGGATGTCCATCGTGCTCGGGAGATCGTCCTTGAGGCTGCCGTCATGAGTAACTTCATCTACCTCACCAACCCAGTCGAAGTTCTGGTCTCCCAGATCGCGGCCGATGGCCACATCGCGCTACGGCTACGGCTCAAGGCCTATGTGCTCGACACGGTCTACGAAAAAGAGTTCGAAACCGATGTGACGCTTCGCGTGATGGACGCCTTCCGTGCAGAGGACATTCGCCCCCCGGCAATTCTGCATCGCGAATTGGGCGACGATTGGTCACAGATGGCCGGGGCAGTCGTGGCGAGTGACGAAGCACGCCATTAGTCGAGTCCTTGGCGATCATGGTCTGCCGCCCCATGGCGATCGTTGTGTGTGCTCATGTGGGACCGATCTCAGGCCACAGATGGGGGAGAGGTGAGGCTGGTGATATCAAGCGATGAAGCGACCACGCGCCGATGTCCTCGTGGGGCCAGTGGACGATACGGGTCGAATCTCCATGGGCTCGGGCGCGCTGTCCTGTCGATGCTGTCGGTCCTCTTCCTCACTTCTGGTTGTACGATGGTCGAAAATGTTCTTGGCGTGAAGGAGCAACTCGCGTTGACTCGCGAGCTGGGGCGTGTCGAAGGCACGATCGATGTCGTTGGCGGTGCGACTGGGACGCTCGTCGTGGTGATCGGAACGCGGGACAAGGATGGAAACGGGAAGTTTATCGGCGTCGACAGCTACGTTCGCGTGCGCGCCGGGAGCTACGCGTTTCCGGTCAGCGCCGGTCGCTATGCCGTGGGTGCCTACGAGGATCGAAACCGGAATGGCTTGTTGGATCCGGGCGAGTTGGTGAAGAGGCTGACGGATGGGGTCGAATTCGACCTGGGCGAAGGTGAAGTCGTGACCGTGGACATTCACTTGACTGCGGATGATGTCGCACCCGAATTGACGGAACCAATCAATGTCTTCGAGATCATCTCGCGCAGCCTCGAGGAACAGAACGAATACAGTTTGTGGGCGTGGTCGAAAAAGGGAGCGCTACGCAGCGACCTCGAACATCCGGACTTTGGTCCAGAGGCGGGAAATCGAGGGCTCTGGAAGTTTCGCGATTTTCTGAACGACGGGCTGGCCGGAATCTACTTTTTGGAAGAATACGATCCCGATCGAATTCCAGTGCTCTATGTGCACGGAATTGCCGGCTACCCACAAGAGTTCACGACCTTGATTGACGAACTCGATCGAGAGCGATTTCAGCCCTGGTTCTACTTCTATCCCTCCGGATACTCGCTCGACGGAATCTCGACCCATCTGAAAGTTCTATTGTCCCGGATTCAAGTCGAATTGGATTTTGATGAAGTCGCTATCGTCGCGCATAGCATGGGTGGGCTCGTCGCTCGCGGTGCAATTCTGAAATATCAAGAAGAGACCCATCGCAAGGACATTCGCCTGCTCGTAACGATTTCGACGCCGTGGAATGGCAATGAGAGCGCGGGCAACGCGACGGAAGCGCGAATCGACCTCCCACCCTCGTTCGCTGATATGTCTCCGAAGAGCGAGTATCTGAGGTGGGTCTTCTGGGAAGACGCGGACAAGATCGCGCCACACGAATTGATTGACGAAACGGAGTTCCACATGATCTTCGGGTTCCACATGAGAACTGCGGGCCCGGTGGCAAACGATGGGATGGTGAGTGTTTCGAGCCAGACCAGACACGAAGCCATCGACCGTGCCTTGAGTCGATGGCCTTACGACTATGATCACCGAGATATTCTGAGTGCGCCCGAGGTCGTCGACCGACTGAAATGGATTCTGCTGGACCGTTTCGATTGAAGTCGTAGGCTTCGCTGTCGGCCGGTCCGCGGTCTCTGGAGGATGATTGGGTTTTCAGGTCGAGAATTCGCTAGCCGGGACGCCGGCCGCTGGTCCGCGGGGCTACGTCAGCTGGGCTTTCGGGCAGGGCGCGCGTGATCCGTATTTCATCCTCGTTGTCATCTACATTTTCTATCCCTATTTCAGTAATACGGTCGTGGGCGATCCGATCGAAGGCCAAAGCCTGCTTGGATTTGCGAATGCGGCCGCTGGCTTCATCCTCGCTCTGCTTGCTCCATTCCTCGGCGCGATCGCCGACAAGACCGGCCGTCGGAAGCCGTGGATCGCCTGGACCGTCCTGTTCATGGTTCTGGGGGCGTTTCTGCTCTGGAGGGTTATGCCGGGGCAGGGCGCGTCGGGAATCTACGCGACGCTGGCGCTCTTCGTGGGAATCAATATTGCCTTTACGATCTCCGAGGTTTTCCACAATGCGATGTTGCCGAGTATTGCCCCGGTCTCGAAAGTCGGATTCGTCTCGGGCATCGCCTTTGCCGTTGGCAATTTTGGCGGACTCGCGCTGATGTTAGTCGTACTCTTCGCATTCTCGATGCCGGGTACCCTGGATTGGTCGTTTCTTCCTCAGACCCCCCTGTTTGGAATCGATCAATCCGCGCACGAACACGATCGGATCGTAGGGCCCATGGCAGGCGTGTGGATGCTCGTGTTCACTATTCCGCTCCTGCTCTTTACACCTGATGGCGCGCGAGGAAGTCTTTCCACCCGCGAGGCGGCCCGCCAGGGCCTGCGGGATGTCGTTGCGACGATTCGACGGCTCTCCCACTACTCGAATATTGCCCTTTACCTGGCTTCTCGGATGTTCATGATCGACGGGATGGTGGGTGTGATGACTTTTGGTGGGGTCTACGCCTCGGGCACTTTCG
>CAZMFM010000049.1:0-37916 GCA_964565565.1 uncultured Spirochaetaceae bacterium
CTACTCGGCGCAAGGCGCGCGAATGATCCCCGCCCCCCTACAACAACCACGCATCCCCTTCGCAGTCGCCGCAGCGGGACCGCGCGGCATGCGACTCGCTGCTGAATTCGCCGACACCTGGGTCACCACAGACGATCGGGGCACGGGCGAATCCGAGATCGCCCGCCTCGACGAAATTTGCCAAGCCCTGAAACGCGACCCAACAAGCCTTCGCCGACTCGTCCTGGTCGGATTCTCACACAACCCTCTTCGCGGGATTCATGAATTCGAAGACATCGCCGGACGTTATGCGGAGGCGGGATTCAGCGACATGGTCCTCCATTGGCCACGCGACGACGAACCTTTCTCCGGCCAGAGATCGACCCTCGACCGAATCGCCTCGGACTTCCTCTCACCACCCGACTAGCAGGTTGCGGAGAACTCCGGACCCTGCTCGATCTCACCGCGACTCAGGATCGGGCCCGTGCGTATCTCGGCTACCCTTCTTCCACTGCCCTGACAGGGTCGCGTGGCGCGCCTCGCCCTGGCTGGCACGTTTGACGACATCGTCTCCGAAACGATCGGCCAACTGATCGAGCGCGCGATTCAGCTGGCGACGCCGGGGCTTCGCGACCGCAGCGCTGCCACTCGTTTCCTCCTCAAAGAGCGTGAGTTGTGTTGACGACCCGGCCCCGTCGACGAGCCCGGCCACCCCGACACCCAAGAGCCTGACCGGCTCGACCAGGGCATCGGTCAGTAGTGATCGCGCAGAGCGTGCAACGATTTCGCCGTCATCCGTGGGTTCGGCGAGCGTGATCTGCCGCGTACGAGCCGGATAGCCTCTCGGTCCATCGCGCACGCGGCGACCAATCCGCCATTTCAGAACGATCGTCCGCGCCATGAGTCCTTGCCGACGCAGCCGACGCGCGACCGCCTCTGCATGGGTGAGGATCGTCGCTTCGAGAACGCCTCGGTCTTCCACGTCCTGCGAGAAAGTGTTCTCTTCGGAAATCGAGACGGCCTCGCGGTGCGGCTCGACCTCACGAAGATCGATACCCCGCGCGAGTCGGCCAATCCCCTCTCCCCAATCTCCCAGGTGCCGGCGCAAATCTTCCGGCGTCGCACGCGCCAGGTCACCGATCGTTCGATAGCCAAGTCCCTCAAGCCGCTCCCCGGCGACCGGACCGATGCCCCAGATTTTTCGAATCGGCAGGGGGTCGAGAAAACCGCGCACGCCCTCCGGCAGGACCTCGACCAGACCGTCGGGCTTGGCGGCACCACTGGCGATCTTCGCCACCATTTTGATCGGACCGATGCCCACGGAAATCGGCAGCCCAGTTTCCGCGCGAACCTCTCTGCGCAGTCGCTCTCCGACATCGCGCGGACTCCCCAGCAGCCGTTTGCTACCGGTCAGATCAAGGAATGCTTCGTCAAGCGAAAGTCCCTCGACCAGTGGCGAGAAGCGGCGAAAGACTTCGAAAATTCGCCGCGATTCCCTGGCATAACGTTTCATGTCCCCGGAAACGAAAATGACGTCCGGACAACGACGCTTGGCTTCGACGCTCGACATGGCGGAGCGGATGCCAAAGGTTCGCGCTTCGTAGCTCGCGGCCGCGACCACCCCGCGCGTCCCCGACCCACCGACGACCACGGGAAGCCCGCGGAGCTCGGGGCGGTCCCGTTGCTCGACCGAGGCGTAGAACGCATCCATGTCCGCATGCAACACACAGCGGGTATGAGAGTTCGGACTCTTCATCGAGGATCAGGGCCGAGAGCGCACGGCGGTGGAGATCCGCCCAAGATTCTCTTTCGCATCCGCAGCGGCGCGCATCCCGGCAGTCACCCGCCCCTCGAGATCCGGCGTCGTCAAGGCTTCAGTCGCGAAGCTGAGCCGAGGCGTCCGCTCCGCCCGCTCTTCGAAGCGCTCTCGACGCGCAAGCGCCCCACGCCCCTGAACCGAGATGATCTCATTGAGACGTTCGATGCGAGATGGACCGTCCGGCAAAGCGCCGAGGGGCGATCCGCGGAACGTCGAATCGAATTTATGGATCAGCGTCCGATCCGAATCGTCCCAATGACGATCGACGGATTCGTGTTCGAGGGAAATTCGCACCCAAAAGGGATTCGAGGTATAGGGCTCGAAGCTCGGACCCAGGATGCGAAGATCGCGCATATCGGGGAGCTCACCGGGAACGAAGGTCACCCCGGACAACCCACGGAGTAGCCACGCATCATCCGTGATCTGCCGATGCATGACGATCGACCGCCGTGCCTTCATCGACTCGAAATGACCACGCTCGGCAGGCGTGAGCTTGGGGCAGACGCTCAGGATCTCCCCCGGCGGCAAGGCCAGGACGACGCCGTCCGCCAACACGACGCCTTCACGACCGCCCGACTCGTAACGAATCCGAACACCCTCCGTCGTAGCTTCGAGATTCACGACGCGACATCCCAGCCGCAGGCGAAGGGGCTCGACCAGCGCATCGACGAGTCCGGCCAGGCCTCCCGCCAATGGCACGGACCGACCTGTGCCGGCCAGGAGTCGGCATAACATCGGGACCACGATCGAGGCCGATTCTTCCGATAGATCGACACCGGTCCTGGCCAACAGGGCCGGGGCCAGACGGGTCGTATTCCATCGTGTTCCGAAGGCACGAATCGAAGCGCGGGACCAGGAAACGTCGTCGAGGGCGCGGACGGAGCCGGGAATCTTGGGGCTCGACCGACGCAACGAATCCCAGAGTGCACGCACCAGGACCCGTCGATCCCGCCAGCGCGGTGGTCTGCGAAAGACCGCGTCGATCGGACGGTCCATGCGCGGCGAAAGGCGCGGGAAAAGGAATTCCAGGGACCTAAGCGGCGGCGGGCGATGCAGCCGACCGCCCAACACGAGCGCGTGGGCTCGCTTGATCTTTGTCGGCGGAGGCGATTCGAGACCCAGGCCAGCCACGAGCGAACGCAAATTGGCATCGCCCCAACCGATCTCTCCGACGGCACGGGCGATCGGTCCATGATCGGTTTCGATCGGCCGAAGCCGACCTCCGACCGCGGCTGCGGCTTCGATGATCTCGACCTCATGGCCGGCCTTCTGCAATCTCGCACCACAGACGAGTCCGGCCAGACCACCCCCCACGACGACGATCGAAGCCATCTACCCGACCCCGGGCGTGGGCGGATGTGGAGACCGGGGCGGGGGCTTTCCGACCTGCTCGGTTTTGGCGGTGCTGGCGGTTTTGTCATCACGCTGGATCAACCGCAGGAGCGCCTTGGGCGCAAAAGGCTTGCGCAAGAAGCGCCCACCGATCGAAGCCAAAGCTTCTTCCAGGGCTTCGGGAAGCGCGTCCCCACTGGTCAGGATCACCTCGAGATCGGGTTGCTCTGCCAACAATTCCGGCAAGAGGTCCGCGGCACCCGCATCCGGTGGATGAATCACGTCGATCAGGGCGAGGTCGATTTCAGCGGCATGTTCGCGAAAAAGTTCTCGAGCCTCGACACCGTCCTTGGCCGCCCAGACCCGGACTCCGACGCCCTCGAGGAGCCGGGCCATCAACCGGAGCAGTTGTTCTTCGTCGTCGACGATCAGGGCTGTCCTGGGACTGATTTCAGGTGGGTTCATCAAAGACTCGGGCGCAAAGAATGAGGCCAGTATAGGATTGATAAAGAGCGAAAATAAGACGAAAATAGGACATGGCCACCCCCCAAGATTACGTAGAACTACGCTCGCGCAGCTCATTTTCCTTTCTCGAGGCCTGCAGCAACCCCGAGGATCTTACCGAAGCCGCGGCGGCCCTGGGATACCCGGCGCTCGCAATGGCTGACCGCGATGGCGTCAGTGGTGCACCCCGCTTTCATCGTGCTGCCCGAGCCGCTGGGATTCGCGCCTTGATGGGCGCCGAAGTGGCCGTTGCGACGGCGCGTGACGCGGCCGATTTCTCCTCCCCGCCCTTCTCTCCATCCTCCTCACCACCCTCTTCTTCCCCCGACCGCCTGCTCTTGTTAGTCGAGTCCTCCGAGGGCTGGCGACGTTTGTGTCGCCTGCTGACACTGGCTCATTCGCGGCGCGACAAGAGCCTCGAAGCGCGCGATCCCCGGGCGCGTGGCCGCATTCGAGTGAGCTGGGAAGAACTCGAAAGTCATGCTGGACATTGGAGCGTTCTCCTGCGCGGTGACGAAAGGCTCCACCCTGAATTGCTCGACTCCGCCAAGCAGATTTTCGGCAAGCGACTCTCGGTCGATGTTTCACGGTTGCTCGACCGTCGCGCCGAACGCGTCGCTCGTCGCGCAGCAGCCATGGCCGAGTCGCACGGCGTACAAGTCGTCGCAACCGGGGACGTGCGCTGTGCCACGCCCAAAGACCGACGACTACTCGACGCGTTGATCTGTCTGCGCGAACGCAAGACCCTCGAAATGGCGGGCCGCCACCTGCCTGCGAATGGTGAAGGACATCTCCACTCCCGGGAAGAGATCGTGCGCCGCTTCGCCGACCGGCCCGAATGGATCCTGGCCACTCGTACCATCGCAGAACGTTGTGAATTCACCCTTGAAGACCTCGACTACCGCTTCCCCGAGTTCCCGCTTCGCCCGGGCGAGACCCAAATGAGCCGCCTGCGAGAATTCGTTCGAATCGGGGCCCGGGAACGTTATGGACGGCACCCCGATCCGCGTGTTCCGAAACAACTCGCCCATGAACTCCGAATCATCGAGAAGCTCGACCTTGCCGGTTATTTCCTGATCGTCGAAGACATCGCGCGCTTCGCCCGAAACCAGAAAATCCTATCCCAGGGCCGAGGCTCCGCGGCCAACAGTGCCGTTTGTTATGCGTTGGGCATCACTGCCGTCGATCCCATCCGGATGGAACTGCTCTTCGAACGCTTCCTCTCCGAAGAACGAGGCGAATGGCCGGATATCGACATCGATCTGCCCTCGGGCGATCAGCGCGAAAAAGTCATCCAATACGTCTTCTCGAAATACGGGCAATCGGGTTCGGCGATGACGGCGAACGTCATTACCTATCGAATCAAGATGGCTGTACGCGAAACGGGCAAGGTCCTCGGCATGGACCCCGAAGCGATCGGGCGCCTATCGAAGCTCGTTGCACGGCTCGATTTCCCGGCGCCAACTCGATCGAGCGCTTCCGAGCGGGGAGCGAAGTCTCCACAGAGCGAGGGCGCGCTGGCCCTCGAAGAACGCCTGCGTGAAGCCAGACTCGACCCCAATTCTCCCCATGTCCGACATTGGGTCGATCTGATCGGTGCCATTCAAGGACTCCCGCGACATCTCGGCCAACACAGCGGTGGAATCGTGATTGCCGCAGGCCGCCTCGACGAAGTCGTCCCGATCGAACCCGCAACGATGGCCAATCGGCGCATCGTCCAATGGGACAAAGACGACTGTGCGGACCTCGGCATCATCAAGATCGATCTCCTGGGCCTCGGCATGCTCTGTGCCCTCGAAGAAACGATTCCCCTCATCAAGCGCCATGAAGACAAATCCGTCGACCTGGCAAAGCTTCCAGTCGATGATCCCCAGACCTACGCCATGATGTGTCGAGCCGATACCGTCGGCGTCTTCCAGATCGAAAGCCGTGCACAGATGGCGACGCTTCCACGGCTGAAACCCAAGAACTTCTACGATCTCGTGGTCGAAATCGCGATCATCAGGCCCGGTCCGATCGTCGGCAAGATGGTCCATCCCTACATCAATCGTCGGGCCGGCCGCGAGCCCGTCGTCTACCCCCATGAAACGCTGCGTCCGATCCTCGAGCGAACGCTTGGCGTGCCGATCTTCCAGGAACAACTCCTGCGAATCGCCATGACGGCGGCCGGATTCACCGGTGGTGAAGCCGAAGAACTCCGCCGGGCGATGGGCTTCAAACGTTCGGCCGAGCGAATGATCAAAATCGAAAAACGCCTGCGAACCGGAATGCGCGCCCAGGGTTTTTCGAAAGAAGCGGAAGATCAGATCGTCCTCCACATCACTTCCTTTGCACTCTACGGGTTCCCGGAATCTCATTCCGCTTCCTTCGCCTTGATCGCCTACGCCTCGGCCTATTTGAAACAGCATCACCCAGCCGCCTTCCTGGTTGGACTACTCCGGGCACAGCCCATGGGTTTCTACAGCCCAGCGACCCTGATCAAGGATGCACAACGCCATGGTGTCGAGATTCGCCCCATCGACGTCGCCTTCTCGCAAACTCGGGCAGATCTCGAGGTTGGCTCCGATTCCGGTTTGGTTTCTGGCTCTCCCGGGAATGGAAGTGGAAGGCGATGCCCGCCCGCGGTGCGTATCGGACTCGATTCTGTCGGTGGGTTGAACCGGAAGACGGCTGAGCGGATCGTTTGGGCACGAGAACGAGAGGCCTTCGAAGATCTGGGCGACTTCGTCAGGCGAGTGGGACTCGATCGCGATGAACTCGATGCGTTGGCAGAACTCGGCGCATTGGCGCGCCTGCCTAACGCGAAGGACTCCCGACGCAACGCACTCTGGCAGGTCGCCGCGCTCGAACGTGATCGCCATTCCCTCTTTGCGGGGCGCGAGATCGCCCGGCCGACGCCCACTCTCCTTCCTGAGTCCTCTCCGGCACCAGCTTCGGAGTCCCCTTTGCCCCCGATGACGGAGATCGAAGAAACACTGGCCGACTATCGACTCTCGGGCCTGACGACGGGTGTCCACATCATGGCTCATCTACGCGAAAGCCTTGATCGTCGCGGCGTCCTGCCCGCCGCCCAACTCCAAGACACACCGGACGGCACGCAGGTCCGAACGGCCGGGCATGCGATCGTTCGCCAACGACCGGGTTCCGCAAAGGGGTTTTGCTTCGTGACCCTCGAGGATGAGACCGGATTGTCGAACGCCATCCTGACGCCGGACATCACCAGGCGTTTTCGAATCCCCTTGAACCAGGCCTCTTTGCTCGAAATCGCGGGCCCCTTGCAGCGCGTCGATGGGGTGATTCATGTGCGAGCCCAAGAGATCGTCCCGCTCGATCTGACAACGGAAAAGATGCCGGCTTCACATGATTATCGATAGGGGTACCAGAAAACCGTGATGAGCCATGACGAGCGAGGACGAACGAGCGACGGACACACCACGATGAGCGCGAAAGTCAATGCGCGGCCTAACGAGACCCCAGACGTTCGAAGATGGCTTCCGGCGAATCCGCCGGCTCGGCCGAATCAGCAGCCCTGCCACGCGGAATCGCATCAATCAAGAGCTGGCAGATCTTCTCAGGATCCTCGACGCCCCGGTCGCGAAGATGCTGTGGAAGCACCCTTTCGATCACGACCCCAAGTTGATCAGCCCGAGTAGTCTTCACATCCAAACCCGATTCCTTGAGCGCGATGCGCAAGGTGCCGCGAGCCTCGAGACGATTGAACGAAGTCCATTCCTCGAGTTTTTCGCAAACCAGATCGAATTCAGACGACTTCTTCACGAACGCGCTTCCTCTGCGCTCGGCGAATCCTGAAAGGGTGCCTGCTTCGTTCTCGGGAAGAATGCGTAGGAGAGCGAGCCCGCAACGACGAATCCAAGCAGAGCCGAGACGACATCTGCAATCGATCGAACCCAATCTGAATCGAACATCACCGCCCGAATAGCAAGGTTGACCCAGATGCAGAACACGGCCGCCGTACAGACTCCCCAATAGAAGAATCGATCCGCGATGACCGGGTCGGCTAGACCGAGGGCAAGGCGGCGCTTCAGCATCCCGTAATAGTGGAACGACTCGAAGGTCGCCCAACCGTAAACGATGAAACGCGCGTTCAGGCTCATCCAAAACCAGAGATCAGGCGCAATCGTACGGCCGGGAACACCGCCGCCAGGCACGAGCGTGATCGCTGCGCCCATTGCTCCGACCAGAAGCATCGTGGTCGAAACCAGGAAGAGACAAAGCGCCCAGACTTCACCCGGACGAAAAACGCGCCAGACGAAGAGGAAGAGCAAAGCAAATCCGACGTGATTCGATGCGCTCCCTGTCTGCAAAAAGGCATAGATCGCATCGTCGCTGAGGTCTGGTAGCAGGAGCGGAAGAACCAGGAGTGCCGTGCCGATCCCGCCCGACAAGATCAGCGACAACGAAATGGCAGTCTCCGGAAGCTGGCGACTCCTCGAAGCGAGCAAGAGGACGCGTCCGCCCACAACCAGGCTCGCGACCACGAAGACAACCAACCCGAGCAGACCGACAAGTTCAATCATTCCCACACCCCTTTGCGCCTTGCTCCCTCACGCAGCGCGTCATTGAAATTCGGTCGCAGGCCGGGCAATCCTGAGTCTCACTGGGGAAAAACGACGATATCTGCGTGCTCCAGAGCCCTGAGAAATTGCAAGAAGCATGATTTTGTCCAGCTATTTCAAATAGTTGAGAGGTGTGGTAATTTTTCCCACCGGCCGGAGAATCGATGACCAAAGCAAACCTTCCGCTGAGCGGTGAGCCGCCTCCGGCGCTGATGCGCGCGCTGCGCCGTCTACTCCGCCCCCTAGTCCGGCTGCTGCTCGAATACCAGATCACGTTTCCCGCCTTCGCCAATCTGTTGAAATCGGTCTACGTCGAGGAAGCGACGCGCTCCTTTGCGATTCCCGGTCGACCCCAGACCGTCAGCCGTCTGACCCTGCTTACTGGCATCCATCGCAAGGACGTAAAACGTCTGCAGGACGAGCCCCCGGAAGACGACCGCGTACCGGCGACTGTCTCGCTCGGCGCGCAGCTCGTGTTGCGTTGGACGACGGATCCGCAATACCAAACGAGCGATGGCAAACCGATCGCCCTGCCTCGACTCGCGCGGGACCGAACCGACCCAAGCTTCGAATCCCTCGTCGAATCGGTCAGCAAGGACATCCGACCCCGAGCGATCCTCGACGAATGGCAACGGCTCGGCGTCGCCATCATTGATTCAGAAGATCACGTCCAACTTGTTGCCAACGCATTCGTTCCCAAGCTGGGCTTCGACGAAAAGGCCTACTACCTCGGCCGCAATCTTCACGACCACCTCGCGGCGACCGCGCATAACTTGATCGGGGAGGGAAAGCCGCTGCTCGAAAGAAGCGTCTACTACGGCAACCTTCGCGCAGAGTCGGTCGAAATACTCGAAAGGCTCGCAACGGAAGTGGGCATGAACGCGCTGCAGCGCATCAATCGCGAGGCTCGCACGCTGCAAAAGGCCGACGCGAGTCGACCAGAGCACATCCACCGAATGAGGTTTGGTGTCTATTTCTATCACCAACCGCAGAACCCAGAGGCCCAGACCGATCCGGCCGCTGTGGCCGCTGTGGCCGAGACTGGTTCCGACGGCGCCCGATCCATCACCGAAGCCGATCAGTCGAAAAGCGTCGGCCAACGAGAAGACGGTCCCATCGAAGGACAAGGAGGGTCCGATGCGGCTTGAAGCACGATCTCGTCTTGTTCTGCTGACGATCGCATTCGCGATTCTTGTGGGCGTGATTCCGCAAAGCGCCTCTTCGGCCGAATCCTGCATAGGCGCTGCACCAGACCGGGCGCTTGCCGAATCCGACGACGAGAGCGGCATCGGGGGAACAGGCATCCGCGATGCACGGCCCGAATCGGAGCGATCGACAGGCGACGACTCGGAGAGTGGCATCGGGGGTACCGGAATCTTCGGAACCGTCACCGGCCTCGATCGCCTCTGTGTCAACGGTCTCGCGATCCAGGCGTCGAATCAGGTCCTCGCGCAGTCATCGAACGGAACAGCCGACGAGGGGGCGCTCGCAGTGGGAATGGTGCTCTGGATCCGCGCCAGTCAGTCGCAAGACGGATTGGTCGCCGAAGAGATTCGCATCGATCCAGGCGTGGCGGGAGAGATCATGGCCGTCTCGAGCGATGGTCGAGAGTTCGTGATCGCGGGGCAAACGATCGCGCTGGCGAGAAAGGTGAGCCGTGGGCCCGGCGTCGACGATGACGCCCCCCGACCCGGACAGTGGCGCGTGATCCATGGGCTTCGCGACGAAAAGGGTCGTCTGATCGCTTCCCGGATCGAACTCGGACAAGAAGGCCTGAGCAGAGGCGGCTCGAGTATGTTGGCCCGATGGCTGAACGAGAGCGGGCCACTTCACACACTCTCGATCGAAGGCTACGTCAGTGGCAGTCCCGAGCAACCGCGACTAGCAGGTCTGGAGGTCGCAGTTTCGGCCGGCCATCCCGAGGCCCTGCCCGAGACCCTCCGACCCGGCCTTCGTGTTACGGCGGAAGGGACAATTTCGAGCGAAGGCGTCTTCCATATCGAGCGCTCGGCAATCCATACGCGACCGCCTCGCGACGGGGCGCTCGATCGCCCCGTGCCGACTCCCCCCAACACGACGCCGGGCGACGACGTCCATGGGAATGAGCGTCCGACTACACCGCAAAGCGAGCACCCACCAGGGACGAATACCGACAGGCCGCACCACGAGGAGCTTGACCGAAGGCCCCAACGGCCTTCCGCGCCAGCCCTCCCTCCCCGCATCGACCGCCCAAGGATTCGTCCAACCATCGACCGCCCAACACGTCGTGAAATCAATCGACGCCGATAGCAACGCACCCGATTCGCCACGAACGCGACAAAGTCCTGCATATCCGATCCGAGCCCCGAGTCGCCCGAAGCCTCCTATCCGGGCAATGTCTACACTGGGGATTGCGTCTCAGCTCGGCGTAGTCGTCGCTCGGATGGGGCGCATTCGCCCGTTACGGGCGTTGGCCACATCGGTTCTCAGGGAGCGAAGAGCATGAACGACGTCTCAGCTTCACAGAGATGCTGATCGATTCACATCGCCATCGTTTTCGCACCGGGACCCAGCCAAAACCCGACGCCGGCGCTACGACGAATGAGCGCTCAGTACAGAGTGTCAAGGTTCTGTCCGCAGCACTTCGTCATACGGCACGCCCAGACTCGCGCGATAGTTTGCGAGAGATTGAAAATGCTCTGCAACGACATCGACCAGCATGGCCGCCGCTGCGGCCGTTTGCTGCTCGCGTAGATTCACTCGCAGGAGATCGCTTTCGCCCTCGAGTAGCTGCACACGCTCGACCTCTTCGATCTCGCCGGCGAGTTGCACGTTCTCCCGTACCTGTGCCAACCGGAGCCATGTCTGTCGAAGCGCCGAACTCGCGTCTTGCACGTCCGCCACGACCGAGTTCCGAGCGAATTGCAGGGCGCGCTTGATCTGAGCGGACCTGGCGGAGAGAGACCGAACCCGACCGCGCGCAGCGCGCCGCTGGAGCGGTACATCGAACTGAACAAAAACGGTGACTTCAAAAGGGCCTTTGTCGTCAGGGTTTGAAACATCGCCGCCTATATCCTTCGAGCCCGTGACCGCGAGGTCGAGCTGAGGTAACAGGTCGTTGTCGGCTTTCTCAAGTCTGAGTTTGAAGTTTTCCAGTTGGAGTTCGATCTCACGTATCTCAGGCCGATGTTTGAGCGCGAGATCGATGTCGCTCGGGAGAATGAAGAGGTCGGGGTCGCTCGGGGTCGGAAGTTCCGCAGGGAGTCGCTCGGGCGGCGGAATCAGTGGTACCCCGTTCGCATCGCGCCAGAAGAGTGAGAGTGCGATGGCCGCCTGCTGCAGCCTTCGATCGGAGCGGGCGACGATCGACTCGCGCTCGACAACGAGGCGTCTGTTCTCCACGAGTGCGATGCGCGGCAGTTCGCCCTCTTTGACACCCAGACCTACGGCCTCGTGGCGATCGACCGCGAGCGAAACGAGCCGGTTCGCGATGTCGAGTCTCTGGCCCGCTGCCGCCCAATTCCAATAGGCTCTCGCTGCCTTTCGCGTCGCGGAGAGCCGACTCTTCAATACGAACGGCTGCGCCTGAGCCTGTGTGATGCGCGCTTGCCAGAGCGCAAGGCGCCTCGCGTCGATCGAACGACCGGCCAGTAGCGGCAGACGCAATCCAGCGTTGAACTCGCCATCTCTATTCGTCCTGAGGTCGCCGTCCCAAGTCGGAAAATCACCGGTTCCGATCTTGTACCCGCCGAAAAGCGTTGCGCCAAGAACGGTCGTTGGCTGCTCGAGCGCGACGCGGCCAATCTCATTCTCGTAAAATCCTTGCAGGCCAAATTCGCCCTGGGCTTTCAGCTGCAGGTCGAATCCACCTTTCGCTGACATGAGTTCACCCTCCGCGCTTTCGATCGTCTCGAGGGCCGCAAGGATCAACGGAAATTGTTTCTCGACAGATCGTATGAGCTCTTCGAAGGTCAGCGCTGCTTCCTGCGCCGATTCCCCGCGAACCTCCGTCCGATCTGGATAAACGGCTGCGACGGATGTGCCCGCTGGAAGCGCGATCAACGAGACCGGTGCAGTCTCGCGAACGGATTCGTTCACACGCAGGCGATCAAGCGTTGCTGTATCTGGCCGGGCGATGCTCGGCGTCGGACGTGATTGATTGTGTGCGCACGCTGCGAGCGAAGTGGCTACTAGCAAGCAGAGTGTCGCGCTCCGCAGCGGACTCGTCACAGCTTACCGTTCCCCTTGCTGTCGCGACCGGCCCCCGGAGCTTCATCGTATGCTTGTGCGGATTCAGGCGCGAATTGGAGTGACGGCGGGAATGCGTTGAGAAGACGCCAGATCTCATAGCCAATGCTAACCGTCTCGAGCTGGACCCAGCCACTGACGAGTACCCCCTGGCGCAGGAATGGCTGCTCCGGCCAATCCTCGTCATTCGGGTCCGGCTTCACCAGCACCCGGACTCGGCCGTCCGCGCGCGCCTGCGCGTCGGTCGCATGAACAATGCCACCGAAGGTACCGATTGCGACGGACGGCCAGCCTGCATACTGCACCGCAGGCCAGCCCTCGAATTGAAGGCGGGCGCTGCGTCCAATTCCGACTAGCGGGGCGTCTATACCGCGAACCCAGAATTCGACGGCGAGTCCCTGGGTCTCAGGTACGAGTTCGATCAACGTTTGGCCGCGGGAGATCAGGTTCGACAAGGTTGCACCGTGGATACGTAGGATCGTCCCGTCTCGAGGTGCGAGAATTCTCTGTGTGGCTTGGCGTCGCATCGTCGTCTCCGCCTCTGTGACGCGTTTACGCACCTGCTGGAGTTTCTGTGCGGCCTCCTGCCGCTCGGCGTGTGTTTTGTCGATCTTGGCCTGCTTCGAGGCGCCGACTCTTCGAACGTTTGCGATTCCAACCAATTCCTGATTGAGCGCCCTGTCGATCTCGGCCTCGGCTGCCTTCACTTTGGATTTGGCGATTTCGAAGGCACCCTCGGCCTGCTGGAAGCTGAGCTCGGACTTCGCGCCTGCTTCGAGCAGGCGCCCCTTTCGCAAATAGTCATTCTCCTTCTGCTCGACGTCCGCCTGCAACCCGATCAGTGTCGCGCGCTCGGCGCGAATTTTCTCGATCACGACCTGGAGCTCCGAACTAGCACCCTGAACCGCGAACTCGCGTTCCTCGTGGAGCTGGATCAGCTGATTGTCGAGTGACTCGAGGACGCGATGGGCCGCCTCGAGTTCCTCACGCGTAAATCCGAACTGCTGCTCGAGCCGGGCGGAATATCCGGAATCGAGGTCCTCCATTTCTGCGAGCAGGTCGCCCTTCTTCACACGCCACCCCTCCTGCACGTGCAGCGCCACGAGGCGACCGCTGACAGGCGCAGGAATCGTCTGAATCCGATCGAGCGGATTCAGCGCCAAAACACGACCAGATCCGGGTACGTTTTGCTGCCATGGAACGAAGGTGAGGAGTAGCGGAAGTGCCGCAAAAATTACGGCGAACGCTAAGGCCAGCTTGCGAATCGCCAGTGTTTGGCCAACAAGTAGATGGGCCGACAATTCAAGTGGTTCGATCTCTCGTGCTCGGGTGGCTACCATGGCTGAAAGACTACTCCTCAGCCATGTCTATCGAAGAGGAAGAGGAGGAGGAAGAGGAGGTCGACGTGGCGGAATGACTCCGACTCAAGTGGAGGACACGGTCGCAGCGCTCGAGTACCTCGGGAAGGTCGGACACGACGAGAAGCGTCCACGGACGTGCTTCGTCGAATAGCATATCAAAAACGACCTCGTGCACCTCGGGCGGCGAGCCGTCAAAAATATTGTCCACCGCGAGCAGCGAGGGACTCCCTGCGATGGCCCGCGCTAGCATCAAACGTCGAACCTCACCCGATGACAATATTCGCCCATGTGGATGCAAAGTCGTTTCGAGACGATTGGGAAGTTCGGAAACTGCATCTTCCAAACCGACAGATTCGATTGCTGATCGAACGTCGTCCTCGGTGACGCCGTCGCGCTGAAGACTCACATTCTCGCGCACGGTCCCGTGCACGATCTCAATCGCAGAGATGATCGCGACTTGCGTTCGCAACCCGTCGAGGTCGAGATCGCGGAGGTCGTGATCATCGAGCCGGATGGAGCCCGTTGTCGGTTCGCCCAGGCGCCAGAGCAGTTCCACCAAAGAGGACTTTCCAACACTTCTTGGACCCGTGATCCCGATTCGTTCTCCGGGCTGAATGCTCAGCTCGACGCCCGAGAACAGCGTATGGCCGCGAGTGCCCTTCAAAGAGACGTTCACGAATTCGAGCGAAGCCCCGCCAGTCGACGCTGCCATCGTAGTCTGCCCGCCCGATTGCTCAACGTCGACATCGAGGAGCTGGCCAACTTTGTGAACGGCCGCGATCAGGTCATACCAAGTCTCGAGGTACTTGCCGACATTGGCGATGGACGAGACGACGCCAGTTACGATCAACTCTGCCGCAACGAGCTGCCCAAGCGTCAGACTGCCATTCATCACCAGCAATCCGCCGATTCCCAGCAGTGCGGTACTGGCGACGACCTGCAACAGGAGCGCGCCCAAAATTTGACTGAATAGAATGCGAAAATGATCACTGCGGGTCTGGACCCAACGCCGTGTCAGAGCATCCGTCATTTCCACGTTCCATCGGCGGGAGCCGCCGATGCGAAATGTGCGCGGACTGCGGGCGATCTCCTCGAGCCAGCTCGCGACGGCGTATTTCGCCGAACTCTCATCGATCGCCGAGTGCTCCGCGCGGCGGTGCGGCCCGAGCACGATGAACATGATGGTGACAAACAGCAGGACCCCGAACGCCAGCAGAATCGGGTGATAGAATGCAAGGACCATGAGCCCGATGAAAACGCCTAGAAACATACCGATCGCATCGATCAGCAGCTTGGGCGCGGCTTTCTGAATCGTGATGACATCGAAGAATCTGTTGACGATCTCAGGCCCGTGACCTGTGTCGTACTCAGCGAGAGAGACGTGAGGAAGACGTCCCGAGATACTCGCCACCAATCGCACAAACAGTCGGCGCTGGAGTAGCTCAATGGTCCAGATCTGTAGACCGAAGAGTACGGCGGCGAGGCTCAGCGCGAGCATCAGCAGCGCGACGATGACGACCAGCGGCTGGACCAAGCCCCCGAGCGCCACTGAGTTCACGATCGTCTGGACGGCGACCGGTGTCGCAAGCATCAGCAAGCCGATTGTGGCGGAGAAGACGATGACCGCAAAGACGTCGGTACGCTCGGGGCGGAGCAACGCAACCAAGTGCAGCAGCGGTGCTGTCGTCGGCCCGGGCGCTGACGTGTGTGGGCTCTTGTTGCTCGGGTCAGCGGACATCAATTCGGATCTCTTTAATAGCGGAGACACAGAGCCGAATTGCGGCTTGTCTCTCCAATTTTCAGTCCGGCTGACACTCGCCGAGATATAGATACATCAAATTTGGACGGGGTGCGGATGAATGTAGTGGGTCATTCAATCACCCGATGTCTCTTCTTACGCAGAGTTGCCCTTCAGGACGACCGAATGAGCTGACTTCTAACAACTACACCTTTCCCGTTTCGGGGCGATTTCAAGCTTTCCCGCTTCGGGTCAAGTCGACCGCGACCGCTCTCGTGAAGAAATGTGGGCACGACATGGCTGGGATTCGCTCTGACGCTCTCGGTATCGTGCTGCGCACCGTCAGCTAGACCGACGTCCCGTGACTCGTATTCGAGCCCCCTCCCCGGCCAGCGCGATCCGAACCTCCTGCGAGCATGTGGAGGCGGCGTTGTGATAGAGCGCGGTCATGATTCTCCGTCGCGCTGAGCCAGCCAGGGCATCCAGTCAACCATGACCGCGAACCGAGCAGGCGAAAATGTCGAGTCATGTCGTCGACACGCCGGAAGACGCTACGAAGTCGTGTCTCGATGGGGCCTGAAACCCAATCGATAGACGGACGAGAGGTCGTCGGGTCCCGAAATGCACGTGTTGGCATCCTTCAATAGGCCGTTCTTCAAGCTGTAGATCCAACCGTGGACAGTCAGGTCACGTTGCGCAGCCCATGCCTCCTGCACGATCGTCGTATGGCAGACGTTCAGAACCTGCTCGACGACGTTCAGCTCGCAAAGCTTCTCGAGACGCTCGACATCATCGTCGATGGCCTCGAGCGTTTCCTCATGTTTCTTCCGAACGTCTCGAATATGCCGCAGCCAATTGTCGATCAGGCCGAGTTTGTGATCCTCCATCGCCGCTTTGACCCCACCACAACCGTAATGGCCGCAGACAATGACATGCTCGACCTTGAGTACGTGGACTGCATACTCGAGGACAGAGAGGCAATTGAAATCGCTGTGTACGACGACGTTTGCAATATTGCGGTGCACGAAAATTTCACCGGGCGCTAGGCCGAGGATCTGATTCGCCGGAACGCGGCTGTCTGCGCAGCCGATCCATAGATATTCTGGTGCTTGCTGGGACGCGAGGTTGTCGAAAAAATCGGGGTCAATAGCCTTTTCGGCTGCGGACCAGTTCCGGTTGTTCTCGAAAAGTTGTTTAAGTTTGAGCATGCAGTTCCCTTCGGCCAGTTAAAGATCGATTCTCGCCTAGATCGTGTTCATAGTCGATGATTAAACGCTCGCCAGGACACTCCATGAGCAATTCCAGCGAACGATCCGATTTTCCTTGAGGGAAGGACTGGCTCCCACGGCCATCTTGGAGAGCGCCATGATGCGAAATTTGATTGACGGCGCATTAGGTACACACTGCTTCGGGTGATCCGTTGCCTCGTCGTGATCGTGATGGCCGGCGAGGTTGACGCGGCGATACAGTTTCCCGGGGCGAGCTTCGCCGTGGGCGGGTACCCCAGGGCCGTGGCCTTAGGCGACTTCGACGGCGACACCATTCTCGACCTCATTTCCGCCAATCTCGGCAGCGACGGCGTAAGCGTGCTGCTAGGCACCGGTGGTGTCGGCTTCCAGACTGCCACTCAGTTCGCGGCGGGCGATTTCTCGCGAGCCATCGTCGTGACTGACCTCGACGGTGATCGGCACGTTTGACTCTTTGCAAGATTCACCGAGCGACCTCCAGAGACGCCATCTGGAAGTTGATCTGATCTCGCTGGCTCCCTGATGACCCGGGAAAGCGCTCCTCGATCGACGGAGCCAAGGAAGCGTGAGTACGCACTGACGGACAGGCATATGGGGCAACACGTGATCGACGAGCCGGGAAGAGCTCGAGTTGTTCGCGAACGTCTTCGTCACGTCGATATCCCTCAAACGACCTCTGAGTCGAGCCCACCGATTCATGCGTTCACCGACACCCTGCGGACTTCTCGTTTCACCCTGATCGATGAACGAGCGGGGCGAACACACAAAGCGGCCCACGCGTGACCTACCCACCTTCAATTTTGATTGTTATGCGCCTGAACGCGAGAACCGATTCGGACTCGTATTCCCTTCGAGGCCTTCGATCTCTCATACTCATCGCTCGCTCTTTCGTTGGCATGCTCTGACGCGAAAGGATCCAAAGAAAAACCGAATTCAAGCTCCGGATACGACGAAAAAGGCGTCGGATGGAATTCCATCCGACGCCTTCTCATCGAACCGCATCCGCGGCTCCCGGGCTGAAGCGCGTTGGCGAGTGCGCGACGAGCCCGGCGCGCTGATCAATGTCGCGACTAATACGACGCAATCAGCGGGAATCGCATCCGGGTCGACCGACCGCGCTTCTGCTGCTTCACATGGATATCGGTAATCGCACCGGGAGCGAGAAAGACCGCTGTGGCGGTCACGCGACCGCGGGCTTTGCAGACCGCACTGCCTACGAAATCAACACCGTCCGAGAGATCTGAAGCCCTGAGGTACCGGACACCTCGGGCCGGCACGCGGGTCTTGCCGCGACCGAGTACATCACCGTTCCCCGCGTACGCCGTGCAATAGACGACCGTTCCAACACGACCCGAGTTATTGAAGACCAGGGCGGTGTTGGCGACGTCGGTGTCGCGCGCGATGGCATCGCTGATGTCCACACGAAGCTGAACCTCCTCGCGGCCGATATCGATCGCCTCCACCTCCTGGGCCGCGGCCATGCCGGAGCCCAGCAGCAGGGCTGCCGCGGAAATGAGAAGGGTCGAAAAAATTGGGGATTGAATTTTCATGCTGAACCTCATTTGGAGAGACCCTGGCAGGGCCTTCACACTCTTGCCGATTGTCGATTGCCAGACATTGTGTGGGATATTTTCCCACTCGACAAGAATACGCGGGATATTTTCCCACGTCAATCAAAATTTCAGCCCAAAACTACGCCAAATCAACCACAGTCCACTCTCGGTCCCGGCCGTCGACGATGATTTCGAAACTGTCGTCCACCCGCGCCCGAAACAGAGCCTTCCCAACCGGTGAACCTGGCGTGACTACGGTCACGAAGCCGTCGCCCCCTGGTCCGTGAAGCTCGGTCCCCGACCCGACCGGAAGAAAGAAGAGTGTGCGCTCATCCTCCCCCTCCTCGTCCTCGACTCGCACGTCCACCAGCGCCCCGACGTCCACGCGATCCGTCGAGCGGAAGCGTCGCATCCCGCGCTCGGCGAACTCGAGCAGTCGCTCCATTTCCGCGACCGCCTGCTTGCGCCGACGTCGGTGTCCGCTGGCCAATCGGCCCTGCAACGCAGCCTCCTTGGCCTCTTCGCGGCGACGGGGATCCTGGGCATCCGGGTCTGCTTCACCGGAAGCCTCCGACTCTGCGCGGGCTGCCCCCGCGATCCGAGCCTGGTAGACGCGCTTCAATTCTCCCAGGAAGTATCTCTTGATATCCACGGTCGCCCCCAGAATTCAGTTTCATCGAGCTTCGGTTTATCGCCGTCGGATGGCAGCTGACGCGTTACAATGCGCGCCCACGAATCGCTGCGCGGCACTCAATATTGCCCGCACCCGCACGGAGAACAAGATGACCACCGCCACAATCTCGACCAGCAAGGGCAAGATCAAAGTCGAACTCTTTACGGACAAGGCCCCGGAGACGACCGGAAACTTCATCAAACTCGCGAAGGAAGGCTTCTACGACAATCTCGTCTTCCACCGCGTCATCGCCGACTTCATGGTTCAGGGTGGCTGCCCGCAAGGCACCGGAACCGGCGGCCCCGGCTATACCTTCGACGACGAAAAAGGCGCGCTCGCCATCGCCCATGACGCACCCGGCCGACTCTCGATGGCGAACTCCGGGCCCAACACGAACGGCTCGCAATTCTTCATCACCCATGTCGCCACACCCTGGCTGGATGGGAAGCACGGCGTATTCGGAGCCGTCCTCGAGGGACAGGACGTCGTCGACTCGATCGCCAAGGGCGATGCGATGGAATCCGTCACGATCGAGGAGTAGCGAGCGCGGGCCAACGGCCTCGGGCGCGCCGGCCGGACTCAAGCAAATCGATCAGACGTGGGCCTTCACCCGAGCCGCAACCTGGCTTGCCGTGAACCCGAAATGCTCGGCCAGCCGGGGATAGGGTGCGGACGCCCCAAAGCGATCCATGCCAATGACGAGTCCGCGTCGGCCAACGAAACGCCTGAGCGTTTCGCCCCGGCCGGCCTCGATTGCCACAATGGGCGTGCCATCGTCTGGAACGATTGCGTCCTGCGCCTCTTCCGACTGCTCAAGGAAGAGCCCCACACAGGGCATCGAGACGACCCGCGCCCGAATCCCGTCCGCCGCCAATTCCGTCGCCGCGTCCACGGCGACGCCAACCTCTGATCCCGTCGCCAGGAGCACGACGTCAGCCTTTTCACTCGGCTCGGACACCACGTGAGCGCCCTTCCAGACATCCATCGGGTCGAAGCCGGCGGGACGCTCGAGGACGGGGACACCCTGGCGCGTCAACGAAAGCAGGATCGGGCCCGTCGCCTCCTGCAGCGCATAGGCATAGGCCATCGCGGTTTCAACACCGTCGGCCGGACGGAAGACCGTTAGTCCAGGCACGATTCGCAAACTGTCGAGTTGTTCGATCGGCTGATGGGTCGGTCCGTCTTCTCCCACGAAGATCGAGTCGTGCGTAAAAACGAAGAGCGTTCGCGTCTTCATCAAGGCAGCGAGCCGGATGGCCGGCCGCATATAGTCGCTAAAGATCATGAACGTTCCGCAATACGAAAGGAAGGTCCCGTCGAGACCAATGCCGTTCGCGATCGCGCCCATCGCATGCTCACGCACACCGAAATGAATATTGCGTCCCGCGAAGGGGTCGACACCCTCCCCGGCCGCCGGGCCGACTATGCCCGCGCCCGCGACGATCGGCGGTGCAGCAGAGCCGGCAAGATCTGCGGAGCCTCCCGCCATATAGGGAACGAGCTCGGCCAATCGCTCGAGCATGACGGCAGAATGCTTCCTTGTCGCAGCCGAGGCGACATCCATGCCTTCGAGCAGTTTCGGGATCAGATCAGCGGGAAGGCGTCGCTCGCGGGCCTGATCCCAACGCTCGGCGCACGCCCCGTTCTGCTTGCGCCAGGCCTCGAGCCGCACGTCGCTCGCCACTCGCTCGGCGTGCTTGGCCTCCGACCGCTGCGAACAATAGGCGCGCACATCGTCGGGCACGAAGAGATCGGGTTCGGTCGGCCAACCAACACCTTCCTTGGCGAGTCGGGTTTCGTCGGCGCCGAGCGGCCCGCCATGGGCCTTGCTCTTGCCTTCAAAATTCGGTGCACCACGTCCGATCAGCGTCTTCAGGATGATCAGGGTCGGCCGCGCTGTTTCGCCGCGCGCAGATTCGAGCGCCTCAGCAAGGCCCGATCGATCTTGCCCATCGATGGAATCGATCACCTGCCAGCCATAGGCCTCGAATCTCGCGGGAACGTTCTCACCAAAGGTGATATCGGTCCCGCCGTCGATCGTGATCTGGTTGTCATCGTAGATATAGATGAGGTTTCCGAGTCCATGATGCCCGGCGAAGGAGGCGGCCTCGGCCGAGATGCCCTCCATGAGATCGCCGTCGCCGACGAACCCGTAGATGAAGTGTTGGCCAGGGCGGTCACGGTCGGCTGAAGCCTCGTCGCCTGCGCCACCCGCGCCGAATTGTGACGCCGTCATGCGCCCAGCCAGCGCCATGCCCACGCCGTGCGCAAAGCCCTGGCCGAGGGGGCCGGTCGTGAGTTCAACGCCCGCCGTCTCTCCGTATTCCGGATGTCCGGGTGTGCGCGAGCCGAGAGTCCTGAACTTTGCGAGATCCTCAAGCGTCAGATCGAACCCGAAGAGGTGAAGCAGACCATATTGGAGCATCGAGGCGTGCCCGTTCGACAGCACGAATCGGTCTCGAAGCGGCCAGCCAGGATCCTTCGGATCAAAACGGAGGTGATTGTCCCAGAGCTCCAACGCCGCGGCGGACAGGGCCATCGCCGCCCCGACATGACCGATTCCCGCGCGTTCGACGGCGTCGACGGCCAGAAAGCGGAGTGTATTCTCGATCCGGGGAGACAGATCGGATGGTTCTTGGGCGGACATGGCGGGTATTTCCTCAGATATCGCGCAAACGAAGTCGCGCGAGGCTCGGCTCGTGGGGGTGTCCGCTGGGAGGCGGACCCGAGAACAGCAGGGACGATACCGCCCAAAAGGGTCGGGCGAAATCAATCCGATGAAAGTGTTGGCCGGCTTCGGGGGCGCGCCGACGGCGGATCGCGTCTATTCGTCGCCGAGTCGCGCCTTCTCACGCTTCACGTAGTCGATCCATTTTCCGGCCACGACACGCGTTCCTTCGAATTTTCCTGCACGCCCGAAAGCGGCGATCGCCAAAGACCACTTCTTGTCGTTGGCGGCAGCGATGCCGTAGAGAATATGAGCCTGACCTTCGTCCGGCAGACCACCCTTCTCGAAGGCCAGATTCAAAGACGATCGCGCATCGTTCCAGCGCCCAAGCTGCAGATTGACCTGCGCGTGACGAACGTAGAGTGATCCGTCCTTGTGCAATTCCGCAGCCATACCGAGCGGCTCGAGTGCAAGGGACCATTCGCGAGACTGCAGCAATGTGTCCGAGAGCGTCTGGTAGGCCTGTTCGGTTTTCTCGATCGAACCGTCTTCGAGCCCCTGTTTCATCACGGCGGCCCCGCGCTGAGGCAGACCTTCGACCATGAACATTTGGGCGACGCGGGTCAGATCTCTGCTGTCCGTGACATAGCCTTCATTCTTCGCCAGAAGCTGAACGGCCAGACTCTTGGTGATATCGTCTTTCTGGGCATAGATGGCCGCCATCTGGGACCAATAGACCTTCTTCGGATATTTGAGGATGACGTCGTCAAGAATGGCCAACGCTTCATCGTACTCTTCTCTTTCGAGGTGAAGAGAGAGAAGCATTCGATACCAGGGCTCGCGGGGATCCTTCGCGAGGGCGATGCACTTCTTGATCGCGATCATTGCGTCGTCTGGTCGCTCAGCGCGGTAGTACGTCGCTGCGAGCGTGTAGTAAGCGCTCGCCGCAGGCACCTCGACCTGTGAAATCCAGCGCTCCAGTGTCACGATCGCGTCGTCGTAGCGTTCAAGCATCGTCTGAAGCTGCCCGACCATGAAGAGCGATCGGAGATGATCCTCCGGCTGCAGCGCTTCCTCAGCCACGCTCGCTTCGAGATAGCCGAGGGCCTTCTCGAGATCCTGATCCTCTGCCGCCATCGACCCGAGCATCTGATTGATCCGCGCTCGGCCATAGGGCTTCGCTCGCTTGAGATTGATCCCTTCCAGGATCTCTTGCGCCGCGGCGACGTCGCCATCCTCCTGAATCAGATTGATGACCTTGACCATCTTTTTCTGATTGCGCTTGCTGAAGGAGTATTTGTTCTGGGCGAGCGCTGGGACTGCGAATAGCACCAGCAGTACACCGACTACACCAGCCCGGGTGAGAAGACTCAAGCATCTCGCGAGTCCCAGGGAACTCGAACGACTGCTGACAGAAGATTTCGTCACGACATTTTCTCCCATCACCCGTTTTGCTGGTCGCCGAGTCGGAAGGGAATGGAGATCCGAATCCCCTTCTGCTCAACCGGCTTCCCGTCCTCGATCTTTGGATTGTATTTCCACTGGGAGACCGCTTTGAGCGCCGCCCGATTGAAAATCTTGCTCGGCTCGAAGGCGATCACTTTCGGGTCCTTGACCGAGCCGGACTTGCTGATCGTGAACTCGATCAGCACGCGTCCCTCGATTCCGCGCTGCGCCGCCCGCTCCGGATATTGCGGCGGTACGCGCACCATCGGCACGGCATCACCGTCCGCCGAGGCCATCGAGAATCCACCGCCGGTGTCGAGCCCCATCGAGGTATCTACGGCGGCTGCGATGCCGATTCCACCAGAGTCCAGGCTGGACGTCTGGTCCATGCTGAAATCGGGCGGCGGCGGCTCATCGTCGATCTGGCTCTTCTTTGGCGGCTCGCGGTCCTTTTTCTTGACCTCCTCCGTACGCTTCACGCGAACGAAGTCGACGACCTTGATCTTGCCGTCATCGTTGAGCTCACCTTCGACGATGATCATCGCCTGCATCAGATAGAAGAGCCCGAAGGTGACTCCCGAGGCCAATCCAAATGCGACGACGAAGCGCAATACGCCCATGACTAATTCACCTCTGCCGCAAGCGAAATATTGTCGACGCCGGCGAGTCTCGCTTGATCCATGACCTGGACGAGCAAGCCGTTGAACGACCCTGCAGACGGCGCGATGATCACCGCGCCGGTCGGCCGTTCCGCGTGCAAGCGTTCGATGTTCGCGCGCACTGCCCGGATATCCGTGGCCCGGCGATCGACGAATATGACACCGTCATTCGAGATCTGGATGAAGATATTTTCGTTGTCGATCATAGTCTTCGTCGAGCCGCCCTCAGGCCGGCTGAGATCGAGGCCGACCTCCTTGACGAAGGAAGCGGTCACGATGAAGAAGATCAACATGATGAAGACCACGTCGAGCATTGGTGTCAGATCGACTTCGGCTTCGTCGTCGAGCCGACCTGATCTACGTCGTCTCATCCTTCACCCCCTGGCGCCACGCGTGGTGCTTGTTCGATCTCGAGCCGATCAGCCAACCGCTCCCCCTCATCTGAGGCGAATTGCTCCAGGCGAGCCGACAGAATCAAACCGGAGAGCGCCGCCACCATTCCGGCCATCGTCGGAATCGTGGCCTTTGAGACACCGCCCGCCATGGCCTTCGCATTACCACTGCCGGCGACCGCCATCACGTCGAAGACCTCGATCATCCCCGTCACGGTCCCGAGCAATCCGAGCAGTGGGCAGAGGGCGACGAGAACCCGGATGTAGGGCAATCCTTCTTCGAGCTTCATGCGAAGTTCGGAAACGAGCAATCGACGAATCTGGTGTGCATCCCAGGACGAGTGATCTTGACGCGCGTCCCACTTCCTCTGGACCTCGTCCGCCGCGGCGGGGAAGAGGTTGTAGAAGAAGTAGAAGCGCTCGAGCAGGAGCGTCCACATCACGATGGTCACGCCACCGATGACAAGCAGGACGCCACCACCCGTTTCCAAAAAAGCCTGAACCTCGAGAATCATTTGACCCATGAGTGTCGACTAGTCCTGCTGCGCGATCAGACCCGCGCTCTGTTCGTCGAGGGTATCGACGATTTTCTTGGTGCTGTTGGCCAGTGCGGCATGCATCAACACGAGTGGAATCGCCGTAACGAGCCCGAGCATCGTGGTCACCAACGCTTCCGAAATACCACCCGCCATCATCCGCGGATCGCCGGCACCAAACAACGTGATCGACTGGAAGGTCTTGATCATACCGGTCACCGTACCGAGCAGGCCCATCAGAGGCGCCACGACCGAAACGATCCGCACGAGCCAGACGAGACTCTCGAGCTTCGAAGATTCGCGAAGCACGACCTCGTCCAGCATCAGCTCCAGCTGTTCGCGATCGACGTCCGGATTGTCCGAAGCGACAGCCAGGATGCGACCGAGCGGGTTTCCGGTATCTGCACGATTGCTCTTCTTCTGGGCCTCGACCTTCCGACCCACGATGAAGAGAACGATCATCTTATAGATACCGAGTAGCGCGGCAATGATTCCCAGCGTGATCACCGAATAGCCCACCGCGCCACCTTCCGGGATTCGCTCGCTCAAGCCGCGGGTTTCGATCAAGACGGCCAGCAGGGAACCACTACTGGGATCGACGGCCAGTCCAGCCATCTCCCCAGGAGCTGCCGATTGATACTCACCAACAGTATCGACGTAACGCGACGGAGGCTGGCGACTCAACTCCTGGAGTTGACCCTGAAGAGGATCCCAGAGCAGATACTTCCCGTTGGAAATGACACTGAACACGCCGGCCCGCGTCACGTCTCGCGTCTCGATCCCGCTGGGCGTGTAGACCTTGGCCGGGAATGTGACGACCTTCCCCTGCTCGACCATCTCTCGAACCAACTCCTTCCAGAGTCGTTCGAGATCGACGATCGAGGGAAGCTCCTTGTTCTTGCCAAGATCCTCGAGAAACTTGATCCGGGAGTTGTCATATTGCGCCGACGTGATCGAGGCTTCGATATTGCCGCGGGTGTCGCCAGCGATCTGGCGTGTCACGCCAAAGAGCTCACCGAGATTGCCCATGCGTTGTTCCAGGGCTTCCTCGAGCTCAGCGATCGTGACTTCCTTCTCCTGATACTCCTTTTCGAGTGCCTGACTCTTGGCCTCGGCTCGCGCCTCCCTGGCCTTGGCGTCGGCGAGCATCTGGCGTTGGTCTTCACGTGCGTTGAGGAATCGGCGCTCGCGCTCCGCGTCCTCACGCTTCGTGACTTGCCAACCCTTGAGCACTTCCTCGAGAAGCTCGTCCGCCGTCGTCGGTCGGGGGCCCTCGATCACAAGCGGCGTCGGTTCCGCAGCCGCTTCCTGGGCGACTGCCGGCGCGGCAACAAAGCCACCTAGAACCAGACCTGCTGCGGCCGTTCCGGCCAATACGTTCTTCAATCGCTCGAATCGAATCAGTCGCGACATCAGCTCTGACCTCCCTGCTCCGGCTGCGCAAGTGGAATGCGAATCAACTGAGGCGCGGATTGCTTCTTCGCAACGCGCAGGCCCTCAGAGACCCAGTTGAAATAACTCGAATCGAGGACTTCGAAGCCCTCGGCTTCCGCGTTCCAAGCGCCGACCTCTTCGAGGTCTCGCGTCTGATAGATCAGCCCGATTCGGCCAACCCGCAAATAATCAACGGGCACGTCGACCCCATCCTTGTTCAACGTCCCAGCGTAGGCCTCGATGGTTCGACCGAAATCGTTCTCCACCTGGTAGGCCTCGAGAATTCGCCGGTAGCGCTCCGCATCGGCGACATCCGACCTGCGCATCAAGACGCGAAGACCATCGACCCGCGTCCGTCGCGATTCCAGGAGGAACGGGATGTCGACCTCGACGAACTGAGCCAGCGAATCAATCATCTTGAGCATCAGTGGCGTGACGGAGCGACCGACCTCCTCGACGTCATCGATCTGACGCTGCAGCGAAGCCAATTCCTCGTTCTGGGACTGGATGACCGCGGTCAGCTGGCGATTGAAGATGTTGAGCGACTCGATCTTCTTGTTGGTCAACCGAAATTCTGCGGTCAACTCGTCCGTCGCCGTCGCCATCACTTCGACGCGGCTCTGCGACGCCGCGCCATCCTGGTTCGCCTCGACCTGCTGCTCGATCGGCTTGTCGAGCTGCTGTGCCGAAACCGCACTGACGGCCAGAATCGACACGGCCGCAGCGGCGATGACGCTCGTTGCGGCTGTTCGTCCGGCCAATACCTCGACCCGTTTCCCGGCCCGTTTTCCGGCATTGACGATTCTCTTCGCCGTCGCCCCAAAAGTCATCATTCAATCTCTCCTCGGTCGGAAACGACCAGATCGACCCTCTATGCTTTCGTTCCTCGCAACCGTCGATCCACTCTACAGACCGTACCGATGCGCCAACATTCTACGTCCCGCCTAGGTCCCGCGTCCCTCGCCTACTGGCCCAACCCGTCGACTACCTAGCCGAATGTCAACAACGTCAACAACATCAACAACAACGTCGACATCGTCCACTGCATCCATGTACGACCCATGCAGAGCCATCCACGACCTAACGACCAGACTGGCCCCCAGTCAGCAACGACCACGTACAACGCGTTCATCGCGACTGACAACACCACCGCACCGCCACCGCCAAGAACACGAACGACCGGCCTGCGATGCCGACGCCCGCCTTGCGATGGGACACCAAACACCGCCCGGTTCATCCTATTTCAGGAATCTCTGGGAGGGGATCTTTGAATCGAGACCAGCTTCTACCGGAGTCCGGCGAACCTGTGATCGATCTAAAGCGTCTGGGGCGCGCCCTGTATTCTTTCGAATCTGAATGGAATTTCCAAGCGCTAAATTGAGATTTACTCGATCTCTTGCGAGTTCATCGATGCGCGCGTCAAGGATCGGCACCCGGCCATCTGATGATCCAGAGGCGATTGAGATGAACTCGATTGGCCAGGCTTCGCCCAGCGTCCTGATCTCAAGTGACTTCGGCGGCCAGGTTGCAGTCGGAATCGGGATCGTTTCCTATTGGCCTGGCCAGTCGGATTCATCGCTCCAAGACAGATATGACGCAATGTGGAGGTAAAATCACCCACTCGAGCAGACAGAAGGGAATGAATCGGATCTACTCAGCGCCTTGCAGTCGGCATATGCTCGCCTGATGCGCTCCCCGGAAATGGTTCCATCGAGACACAGCTCGGCGCGAAGTCGCCGCTGATGCGAATCGCGCTGTTCGTGCCCTGCTATATCGACCAGCTGAAACCGAAGATCGGCCTGGCGGCCCTCGACGTGCTCGAGACCTTCGGATTCGAGGTCGTCTTCCCGGAAGCCCAGACCTGTTGTGGCCAGCCCTTCCTGACCGCCGGTGAGACGGCCGCGGCGACGTCGCTTTTTGCTCACTACGTCGACGTCTTCGACGGCTTTGACCAGATTGTCGCCCTCTCCGGCAGTTGTGCGGCGACGCTCAGGCGGCATCTTCCCACTCACCTGCAGGGATCACGCGCCGAAGGCGTCGCGGGTCGAACCTTCGAATTTTGCGAATTTCTCGTCAGGCACGGCATCGCGACCGAGCACCTGGGCCGCTTTCCGCACCACGTCGGCTTGCATACGAGTTGTCACGCGCTGCGAGAATTGCGACTCGGCACGCCGAGCGAGACCCAAGAGCCCGAGCGAATGGATCCGGCCCGGCTGCTCTTGTCCGCGATCGACGGATTGCATCTCGTCGACCTCGCACGGCGCGACGAATGTTGTGGCTTCGGGGGCCTCTTTTCCGTGGAAGAAGAAGCGGTGTCCTGTCGCATGGGTCTCGACCGATTGGCGGATCATCGTCTGGCGGGATCGAAAGTCATCACATCGACCGACGTCTCTTGTCTCTTTCAGCTCGATGGGCTCGCGCGCAAGGCTGGCTTCGAATTCCGCACCATGCATATCGCTGAGCTACTCGCCGAAAGTCTCGCCGCAGGGGCGAAAGGCGCTGCCCGGGATCCGGAAACGCCGCTCGAAACCCGACCAGAGGGAAGTGGAAGGACCGATGGGCCACGTTGAGCGCGCGCGCGAATTCATCGCCGACGAGGATCGCACGCGCTGGCATGACCAGGCCGTCTGGTTCGTTCGAACGAAACGGGATCAGGCAGCAGAGTCCGTGCCGGATTGGGAAGCCCTGCGCTCGCACGCGAGTGAGATCAAAGCCTTCGCGCTCGGACGTCTGCCGGAACTCTGGCGAGAATTCGAAAGCAACGCCGAAGCGGCGGGTGCGGTCGTACATTGGGCGCGCGATGCGAGCGAGCACAACGAAATCATCGCCTCGCTCTTGCAAAAAAGACGCATCCACCGCGTCGTCAAAAGCAAATCAATGCTCACCGAGGAATGCGGACTCAATCGGCACCTCGAGGCCCAGGGGATCGAGGTCATCGACACCGATCTCGGCGAACGAATCGTCCAGCTCCGAAACGAAAGCCCCAGCCATATCGTGATGCCGGCAATTCACCTGCGCCGGGCTGAAATCGGAGCCCTCTTCGCCAAGGAAATGGGCAGCCCGCCGGACCTCGAGGATCCCGACCTGCTCACGGCCGTCGCTCGCCGCGATCTGCGCGCGCGCTTCCTGCGTGCCGAAGCGGGACTAACCGGGGTCAACTTCGCGATTGCGGAAACCGGCGGATTCGTGGTCGTCACGAATGAAGGCAACGCCGACCTCGGCACGGCGCTCCCCAATCTGCATATCGCCAGCGTCGGTCTCGAGAAGATCATTCCCAAGCAAAGCGACCTGGCGACCTTCTTGCGACTCCTGGCGCGCTCGGCGACCGGTCAAGCCATCACCAGCTACAGCTCGCACTTTCGCGGCCCGCGGCCTCCCTCGCCCGACCCCCAGGAACTCCACATCGTGATCGTCGACAACGGCCGAAGCCCGCTGCTCGGTCGCCCAGCCTTTCGCGAGGCGCTGGCCTGCATCCGCTGTGGGGCGTGCCTCAATACCTGTCCCGTCTACCGACGAAGCGGCGGCCATAGCTATGCAGCCACCATTCCAGGACCGATCGGCTCGGTTCTCGAGACGAGTCGTGACCCGAAAACCCACGCCGAGCTCCCCCACGCCTGCACGCTCTGTGGTTCATGTAGCGAGGTCTGTCCAGTCCGGATTCCCCTCCATCATCAATTGCTCGCGTGGCGCGGACAGCTCGCGCGGGCGGGGCTCCATCCGCGCATTCGGCGATGGGGACTCGGTCTTGTGGCCTGGCTCTTCGCACGACCGGCCTTGTACCGATCGCTAGGCCGCCTGTCGAGAATGATCGCGCGGCGCCTGCCGAGCGCGTGGCGAGACAGACTGCTCGGGCCCTGGACCAGACAACGCGCCTTGCCCGAGATTCCAAAAGCCAGCTTTCGCGAACTCTATCGACTTCGAATCGAGAACGGCGAACGCACGGGGCGCGCGGAGGAAATCGATGACTAGCGCCCGCGAGGACATTCTTGCGAGGCTCGAGGCCGCGCAACCAGACAAGGCCCAGGCGCCCAGGCCGATGACGCCCCCGGCGATGGGCGTTGACCCGATCGCGCGTCTCCGCGATCGACTGAGCGAAGCCGGAGGATTCCTTCAGACCGCGACACGAAAGGATTGGCCGACACAAATCGCTTGGCCCGTCGACCTCGCCTCGTTGGAACATGTCTATTCGTCGCGCTCGGAGGTCCCCACGCGCGGTGTCGGCCGCAGCGCCGAGTCCGATCATGAACTCGATCGACTCGAGGTCTGCATCTTGTCAGCGGAATTCGCGGTCGTCGAAAACGGCGCCGCATGGCAGCGGCCATCGACGCCTCGGGAACGTGCCGCGGCGCTGTTGGCCAGACACCTCATCGTCGTCGTCGAGGCGAGTGAAATCGTTGCAACGCTCCATCAGGCCTATGCACGGATCTCCCCAGATTCGACATCCTTCGGTTGGTTCTTATGTGGCCCGTCGAAGACCGCGGACATCGAGCAATCGTTGGTCCTCGGTGCGCACGGCCCATGCACGATGAGCCTGGTTCTTCTGCGAGATTGATCGCAGCCTGGTCTCGTCCGCACCGGACATCGCCTTCGCGTCTTCCCATTTTCCTAGACGAACCCCCTCCCGCGCTCGCAACGAGGAAGCAGTTCTCTTGATCGAGACGGCAGTCACAGCGGCAGCGCGCTAAACAGACAGACTCCGGCAAGTCCGATCGCGCCGGAATTTCACCAATCGAGCCACCGCGCTCACGTCAAGGCAGGTCGACCCACTCATCATGGACCTCCGTTTCGCGCTGCTGCTCGTCTGCTTCTTCGTCTCGGGATTCGCCGCACTCCTCTATCAGACCGCCTGGACCCGGGAGTTCGCCTTTCTCTTCGGCACCTCGGAGCTTGCGGTCGTTGCCGTGCTCGCGGCGTATATGGGTGGCCTCGCTGCGGGGGCGGCCATTGCCGCTCGCTTCGTTCGCAAACTGACCCGCCCAATCCTGGCCTACGGAATCCTCGAGTTGGGGATCGCGGTGGGCGCGCTCTGCGTTCCGTTCCTGATCGAGATCGTTCAATCCGCCTATCTCGCGATCGCCGGTGGACTCGAGGCCCCGCCCGAGACCCTCTCGCTTTCGACGGCGCTCTTCCATCTGATTGGTGCCTTCATCGTACTGGCTCCGTGCACCATCTTGATGGGGGCAACGTTGCCCTTGCTCGCACGTTATGCGGTCGCGGAGGACGAGCAGGTCGGACCGCGAATCGGCATTCTCTACGCCGTCAACACGTTCGGTGCGATTGCCGGTACACTCGTCGCCGCCTTCGCCCTGCTACCGGAATTCGGCTTGCGGCATACCGTCTACATCGGCGTCGTAGGCAACGCGCTGGTCTTCGTAGCGGCCGCTGCCCTGGCGCGGAGCGTCGCCGCCCATAAGGCCAAAGCCGGCGCTCCCGCGGACGCCATCCAGCCAAAGGACGCTGGGCATTTCCATTGGATCCTCCCGGCGATGACGATTTCGGGAGCCGTTTCCTTCCTCTATGAAGTGCTTTGGACGCGGCTGCTAGGCCAGGTTCTCGGAGGAAGCACCGCCGCTTTCGCTTCCATGTTATCGAGCTTCCTTCTGGGCATCGCCCTGGGCAGCGCCCTCGCCTCGCGCTTCGCCAGGACACGCCAACAAGCTGCGATCGGCTTCGCGCTCTCGCAGCTCGGAATCGGCATCCTCGCCTGGGTGGCCTTCCGTGCCGCCGATCTGCTTCCAGACCTCGCACGCGCCGTCGGTGCCGCGCCATCGGCGCCGGCCGCCGGTGCGGCCGCGGCCGGAGTCATTCTCCTACCGGTGACATTGTGCATCGGCGCAACGTTCCCCTTCGCGGTTCGCCTACTCGCTCGCAGTGCCAGCGAAGCCGCCGCGGTCAGCGGTCGCGTCTACGCCTGGAATACGGTCGGATCCATTCTCGGCGCGGTCATGACCGGCTTCATTTTCTTGCCCGAGCTGGGTCTCGAAGACACCGCCAGCGTCGGGGTCATGACGAGTCTTTCCCTGGCTGCCCTGACCGCATGGTTCATGGCGACGCGTCATGCCCTGCTCGCGGGCATCGCCGCCATAGCCCTCCTGCTCGCAAGCCTCGTCGGATTGCCGACGCCCACCAACCTCCTGCTCCACTCGGCAATCAGCGGGAAGCGAACTCCGGGCGAACTCTTCTATCTGGGAGTGGGTCGTTCGGCGACGGTGACCGTCGTCGAGAACGAAACCGGTTGGAGGCTGCTGACGAACGGCTTGCCCGAATCCGGCGTGGACCGTCCAGAAGTGCCGGATCGCGCCTTCAAGGAAACCGCCTGGCTCTCCCTGCTGCCAACCGCCGCACGCCCGGACACGGACCAAATGCTGATCATCGGGCTCGGAGGCGCCAACACGCTGGAGGCGACTGCGTCATCCGTCTCCGCAATCGATGTCATTGAACTCGAAGAGGAGGTCGTGATTGCGAATCGATTGATTCCCCGCGAGACGAATCCCCTCGACGACCCACGCGTCACGATCCGATTGGGTGATGCCCGCGGTGCGATGAACCTCTCGGACAAGCACTACGACGCCATCGTCTCTCAGCCCTCGCACCCCTGGACTTCGGGCGCTTCGCATCTCTACACGCGAGAATTTTTCGATCTGACCCGTTCGAAGCTCCGCCCCGGTGGCATTTTCGTTCAATGGATCGGAGCGAGCTTCGTGGACGCCGAACTCTTTGGCAGCTTGATGGCCTCGATGACGGATGCATTCGAATTCGTGCACGTCTATCGACCGGTGCCGATGGCACTGGTTTTCATGGCGTCGGACGAGCCGATTGATCTTCGACTGACGGCACCTCGGGCGCTGGCGACCAACCGCGCAGATTTTGCCCGCTATGGAATTCACCGCGTCGAAGACTTCATGGCCAGCTGGGCCCTGGATACGGAAGGCGTGCGCGCCCTCGCGAAGGGACGACCGCCCAATACCGACGATCACAACCTCTTGGCCACGACTCGGCTGCCCCCGGACGGCCGCCAAACCTATGCTCAGCTCGCCCAGATTTTCAATTCGATCGACGTGCTCGATGCCGAATCGCTCCTCTCCGTCGCCCCCGTCCCTGTCATTCGACGGATGGCCTGGAACGGCGACGGCGCCCGCGCACTTCGTCTGCTCAAGCATCTACCTCGCCCAGCCGCGCTCGCCGCTCAGGGTTGGCTCGATTTCGATCTCGGTCGGATACAACGTGCGGAGCGTTACTTCCGAAGCGCCCTGGAAATCAATCCCAAAGAAAGGCCCGCACTCGCCGGCCTCGTCTCGATCATCGGTGTCGGGGAGTTCGACGTCGACCCACTCGGCAAGCCCGAACGAGTCGTCCTACGCGCGAACAAGTGGATCGCTAGCAAGGACTGGATTGGACTCTCGCGCCTCGATAGTCAACTCGCCCGAGTGCGGGCGGGCTCGCTTCTCTTCGGAAGCGCGGTCCGCGCTCGCGTTCTCTGGCGCATCGCCATCGGCGACGAGTCAGACGGCCGCGAGGCAATCGAGATCATCGACACCTTACTCACCCGGCAGCGCACAGCGAACCACTATTTGATGCGTGCCTCGGCGGGAAGATTGGCGAAGGACCCGAAGATTGCCTGGGCCGCGATCGAGGCGGCCATTCGGCCCGCTTACGCGACGCGTCAGATTCGCGAACGCGCACTCGTGCTGGCGCGTTCACTCGGGGAACCACCTGAGAATTCGACCGTGCTCCAACGCCTCGGCGCCGCCACTCGCCCCGTGGAGCCGAGTGCCGCGAATCAAGAGTGAATGGAATCGGATGACGGGGTCCAAGCGCCTCGCCGACTTACTCTGAGTAGGCCACTCCTCTCCAAAACCAGCGCACAGATGTTGGTTTTTCGGTAAACTGGCCCGCATGATGAAGATCTCCTTCGAGCTCAGCGACAAAGACCTCCGCTATTTCAGGCAAGTACTGAAGAAGGTCCGCAAGGGCCGAAGCGCGGAGAACGAAGACGTCATCCTTCGCGAGGCCGAAACGCTACTCGAAGAAGTCGCCAAGACCGATGCCCCACAATTTGTTCGCCACCGCATCGCGCAACTCGGACAGTTGATCGAGATGCTCGAGGACCCGGATTGGCGACTCGAGGGCGAGGACCGCAAGCGTGTCTTGAATGCGCTCGCCTATTTTGCGGACCCCGACGATCTAATTCCGGACCGCGTGCCAGGCCTCGGCTACCTCGATGATGCGATCATGGTCGAATTGGTCGTCGAGGATCTCAAGCATGAAATCGAAGCCTTCGAAGCATTTGTCGCTTATCGCAAGGAGCGCAAGAAGAAGAAAGCGGCCTCCAGCGAGGGACTCGAGAAACGCCGCGCCTCCCTCCAGGGTCGGATGCGTCGTCGGCGCCGGGGCGACCGCGAACGCCATGCCCGCAAGCGGGGCCGCTCGCCGGTCGGCCTTTGGTAGTCGAAGGTCAAGTTACGAGGATCGGCTTCGCCCTCAACTTTTTCGAATCGTTCAACCTCGTCCCCCTCGTTAGTTTCGTCAATCTCGGATCGGAGTCTCAAAGCGCCCATGGGTTCGCGTATCTTAGGCTGGGGAACGGCCCTGCCAGACAAAGTCGTTACCAATAGCGATCTCGAGAAGACACTCGACACGAGTGATGAATGGATCGTCGAGCGAAGCGGAATCCGCGAGCGTCGGATCGGCGATTCGACTGCGGAACTCGCCATCGCGGCGGGCCGTCAGGCGCTGGAAAAGGCCGGGGTCGACCCGGCTTCGATCGACCTCTTGATTCTTGCGACCACGACGCCCGACCAGACCGTCCCGGCGACGTCCGCGCACGTCCAAGCGGAACTCGGGTTAGGCGGCGGCGCATTCGACTTGAATGCCGCCTGTTCCGGATTCGTCTACGGCCTCGTCACGGCCGACGCCCTGCTCGATGCGGGCGCCGAGCGAATCCTGCTGATCGGCGCCGAAACACTCTCTCGCATCACGGATTGGGAAGATCGCAACACCGCGGTCCTGTTCGGGGACGGTGGCGGTGCGCTGGTACTCGAGAGGGTGGCAGATGAGGGCCAATTGCTCGCCTCTGATCTCGGCCTCGACGGGAATGCGCGCAATATCTTGAAGTCGGAAGTCGGCGGAACCATCGAAATGGATGGCCGCGAAGTCTTCAAACGAGCCGTCCGCGCCATGGTCGACTCCGCGAACCGCACCCTCGAGCGAGCCAAAGTGAGCGCGGACGACGTCCAGCTCATCGTCCCCCATCAGGCCAATATCCGAATCATCCAGGCGGCCTGCGACCGCCTCGGAATCGCCCGAGACCGGGCGGCGATCGTCCTGGATCGAACCGGCAATACCTCTTCTGCTTCGATCCCCCTCGCGCTGGTCGACGCAATCGAAAACCGACGCCTCCACGACGGCGACCTCGTATTGCTCACCGGCTTCGGCGCTGGCATGACCTGGGGCAGCGCGCTCCTGCGATGGCAAGAACCCGAGAGTTCGAGCACGAAAATCACCTCGACGTCAAAGGCGCCCCCCTCCGCGGCGGCCAGCAAGAATGACTAGACAACGACGTGTCGCCATTACGGGCCTGGGCATCGTCTCTCCCGTCGGAATCGGCCAGGAAGCCTATTGGCAAGGCCTGGTCAGCCCCCAGACGCCTGGGCAGACCCGCGCAGCCGACTTCGACCCGTCGACCTGTTATGCCGATTCCAAATCGATTCGACGCGCCGACCGCTTCGAACAATTTGCGATCGCGGCAACCCAGGAAGCGCTCGCGCAGTCCGGTCCGCTCGATGCAGACTCGGACCGTGTTGGCGTGCTAGTCGGGACCGGCATCGGTGGCACTTTGACCCACGAAGAACAGACGTTGGTCCTCGAGAAGAAGGGCGAACGGCGCGTCTCACCCTTTACCATTCCAATGATGATGGCGAACGCTGCCTCCGGCGCGATTTCAATCGCGCATGGCTTTCGCGGCCCCTGCGAAACGATCTCGACGGCCTGTGCGACGGGGACTCATTCGCTCGGGCAAGCCGCACGTTGGATTGCCTGGGACCTTTGCGATGCGGTCATCGCCGGGGGCGCGGAAGCCGGGATCTCGGGCGTCGCGATCAATGGCTTTCGAAACATGAAGGCGCTCTCGCCGAGCGGGTTGTCTCGCCCCTTCGACGAAGGGCGCGACGGTTTCGTTCTTTCCGAAGGTGCGGGCATCTTCGTTCTCGAAGAGTGGGAGCGAGCAAGTGCCCGGGGCGCCACGATCCTTGGCGAGATTCTGGGATCCGCGAGCCTGGCCGATGCCCACCACATCACGGCACCCGCACCCGAAGGCATCGGCGCGATTCGCTGCATGACGCGGGCGATCGAAGATGCCGGGCTCGAAGTGGGTGACATCGTCCATATCAACGCGCACGGCACGAGCACGCCACTCAACGACGCCGCGGAAGCGATCGGTATCGCTCACGTCTTCGGCGCCCCCGGCCCGATCGTGACCTCGATCAAGGGCGTAACAGGCCATTCCCTGGGTGCGGCGGGTGCCCTGGAGGCGGCGGCCGTCGTCCTCAGCATGCAACGTCGCCTGATTCCCCCGACGGACGGACTCGAGACCCCCGACCCCGAGCTGCCGAAAATCGATCTGGTCCAAAAGGAAGCCCGCGCCTGGACGCCCGGCCCCTCTCTCTCTAATTCCTTCGGCTTCGGAGGGCACAACGGAACCCTGGTGATCGGCCCGGCCTGATCGAGTTCCACGAGCCCGGCCCCGCCTCCCGATCGCGACGAACCCGTCGCGTGCAGCCATTTCTCGTCCACCCTGCCTCCCTCGCTCAATCTCAGTCCGGAACGACGCCTTCCCTCGCCCAGCCTCCTAAACGGCCTGAGTCCCGCCTCACAGTCTTTGCCTGCAGCACTTCGTCCGCATGCCCCGTCGGAACGGAACTCCAAGGAGGTTGCCCGGTACACCACTCCATAGGAACGAATTGAACGATGGAGGATTGAAGCGATGGATTCGACAAAACGAATCGGCTGGCAGCGTTGGATGACCGGGGGCGCAATCCTGGCCATGCTCTTTTTCGCGACGAACGCTGCCGCCGACGACCGTCCAGACAGTCATCGTGGTGAACGAATCAACAATCATCTCGACGTCCTGGCCGCCTTCGCCGCGCTTTCAGGCGAGCCCCATCTGGCGGACGCGCTCGATCGTCAGGGCGATCTGATCGAGTACGAGTTGGACGGATACCGCCCACACGACCGTCGCCGCAATCACGATTCGGATCGTTGGCGAAAACGAACACGCGGACATCGCCGCCACTTCAACGGCTGCGAACATCGCAAGATCAGCCATCGCTCGAGGCACAGCCGTCGTTCCCTACGGCATTCAGGTCGTGACCGACACGACCTTCGCCGCAAGAAACACCACCGAAAACGGCAGAACAGAAAGCAGAGACGACATAGTCGTCTCTGAGTCTCGGCCGACAATCGGGCCGGAGGGCACCGGCGGGAGCCCGCCGGCCCGAGGCGTGCGACACTTCCGAGGCAGGACGGGAAGCCAAAGGCTGGCCAGTTCATGCTTCGACGGGTGGCTCGAACTCGATGTCAATGTCTCAGTCCAAATCCGAACCCCACCACAAGTCGTCGCCAACGTCTCAGCCAGAGTCGGAACCAAAAAACTGGAAGCCCCTGATCGATCGCGGATCGGTCACGGTGTTCCTCGTCGCCTGGACCGTGATGATCCTCCGTCTCGGCCCGCAAATTTTCACTCCAGATGCCTGGCTCACGACTCTATTGGGCCT
>CAZMFM010000050.1:0-37370 GCA_964565565.1 uncultured Spirochaetaceae bacterium
CCGCCAGAGAGGTTGCGGGGAGAATCGAGAAGAGCGCGGCAAGTGGCAGGGCGAGAATCGCCGAAACCGAATGTGTTTCTCGAACGCGTCTTGTCGTCGAATCGATCATGTGGATTTCCAGTTTGCCAGAAAGTGTGCTGGACGACTTCCCGAACACAGGCCCATTCGCCGTACCTCTAGCGCCTTGTAGCGTTTCGACGAAACTCACCTTGTTCTTGATGTCAAGCTCTGATCCCGGACGTACAAGGCCCCAGCTAGATCCCAGGCGAACCATGACGCTGTTGTGCGAATCTGATTGTGATCAGAGCTTGGCAGGCGTTATGCCGCTGTGCAAAGGAGACAACCATGCGACCGGAGATGTCCCGGACGATTGGAGCGACGGGTGTGCCCAATCCCGCCCTGTCGGTCCTGCCCCGGCGCGAACGAAGGCTGGGAGATGATGGGAATAACCGTTCGCGTGATCAGGGTCCAGTCCTCGGTGATATCCACGGGGATCACCGGCCGAATATTCATGACGTTCTGCGCTCGCTCACGGGGCCGAGCCTGTAGCTCGTATTGTTCTGGAAGGGCCGGGAGATGAGACCCGCAACGGGATTCTGGGTTTGCTTCTCGAGTTGCTCTTCAGACAGCTCGGGCTCCGCATTGGCCGCCCCCGTCGTGATCAAAAACCCGACACTCGCCAGGGATCGTGTTCCAAGAAACCCCGCTCCACGATGCCGCATCACCGAGCCACCCCCTTTTGACCGATTTCCCAATCGATCAGAATTAGCGGCAATCGACGATACCGCCCCCCTATGACCTCTGACGCTGAAGCGATCGACCCACTCTCGATCTATCCCCGAACCACACTCCGAGCCCGGCACATAACATCGAGGCAAGCACCAGGCCGAAGGGCCCCAACGCTGGCACCAGGGGTGGACTCGTGCCCGCAATGACCACGCGCAGATAGTCCCCGGGACTGCTGGCGCTGAGATCGACGCTCAGCGTATCTCCCAGGACACTGACCACGTCGATGCCTCCTTCAAGGCCGCGGAGACTTGGATTGAGATAGATGGCCGTCGCATTGCCCAGGGTATCGCTCGCGTTGAGCGTCGACGTCGACGTCATGATGCCAAGAATCGCGCCCGGGAATTGTATCGACCCGATCACGTCTGCGTTGTTGCTGGGATCGAAAGCGACGTAGTAGCTCGACACATAGGTCCCCGCGACAATCGTTCCCATCGGCCCGTCATCCGTCGTAAGGTCTGCCTCGAGCGGGAAGTTCTGTGCCTCCTCGAAGGCGAAGAGGTCATTGGATTGGAAGTTGTCATTCCCGACGGATCCGATCGGATCGCAGAGTTGCGTAAAGACGCCACCGACAAGAAAGGAAGTACCGCCCGTCACCGTTCCACTCAAGGTCGTTTCGGCTGGCATACATGGATTGAACGACAGGCTCGGGGAAGCCGAACCCAGGATGACGCGCACCGAGTCACCGGGAGAATTCGCCGAAATGTCGATCGAGAGCTGATTCCCCAGGATGGAAACGGTGTCTCCAGATTCAAGGCCTAACAATCCAGGCGACAAGTAGTTGGCGGATGCGTTTCCGAGGAACGTGCTGTCGTTCAGCTCTTGTTGGTCGACGATCACGCCAATGATCGTGTCCGGGAAGTCGATCGTCGCCTGAACCGTCGTCAGCGTACTCGGATCGAACACGACGTAGAAACTCGAAACGGTCTCACCGGCCAGGATCAGGGTCATCGAGTCGAGGATGAGATCCGCCTGCAAGAGCACGGCTTGCTGTTCTTCGAAAGCAAAGACATCAGGCGATTGATAGTTGTTGTCCCCGACATCGCCGACCGGATCACAGACCTGAATGACCTCTCCCCCGGCGGCAAGCGCCTGGCCACCCGTCACGACACCCGCAATCGTCGTTTGACCGACGCCGCAAATGTTGATTCCTGGAACGGGGTTCACCCCGGTCACGATCCGGACCCCGTCACCAGGGTTGCGGGCGGTGATGTCGAAGGACAACACATTGCCACTGAAAGTGACGGTATCGTTCGACTCGAGCCTGGGATTGGTGATCGAGTAGGTCGCGGTCGGATTTCCAAGCACGCCATTCGAATCCGTGAATTGTGTATTGACGCGGATGATGCCGAGTATTGGCTCGTCGAAGGTGACCGTTCCGATCGCATCCTTCTGCCCGGCGTTGTCGGGATCAAAGAAGAGGTAGTGGCTGGAGACGACCGAACCGGCTCCGATCAGGTTGGTCCCGATCGCGGGATCATGATCGTCCAGGATCAAGGTCGAGGTCAGTGTGAGCCCCTGGACCTCGTCGAAGATTCGGATGTTGTCGTCCTCGAAGCCGTTGCCGGCAATCGTTCCGATCGGATCGGTCAGGACGAGGATCACCCCGCCATCGGCCGCCGCCTGGCCGCCGTCCAGACTGAAGCCAGTGATCGCCGCCACTGCCGGGTCGACGACGCCAAGAATCAGGACCAGGACCAGGGCCAGGGCCAGGGGCGTAGTTGCGCCAATCGCCGTCCGCTGGGCACAAACACACCGGCGCCAGATCATTCCCCTCGGGTCACAGCTTCGTTTCTTGTCTTCGCTCATGGACGGCCGACTCTCTCTCATAGTTGTGTTGTTGTTTTCCCCACGCCATGATGCACGGCAAGCATTAACGGCTCCGTAACGGGGCTCGACGACACGATCGCTCAGGTCGGACCCGGGTGGCTCCGATTTGAATCCAAGGATTGAGCGCGTGAGCGAGCGGGCAAAGGACTTTCGGATTGATCAAACGATGGCTGTCGTGAAACCTGCTCGCGAGTTCGACCGCCGACCGATCCTGCGACGTCGCCTGCTCAGCGAACTCGGCGACCGCTTTACGCGACGCTGTACGGTGATTCGTGCGGGAGCTGGCTTCGGCAAGACGACGCTCCTCGAACAGGCGATCGAGCAGAATCGGCTGAACGGGTATGGAATCGACCTCTATCTCCAGTGCCGCCCGAACCATCGGTTCGCCGAGGGCTTTGGCGCGAGTCTGAACCGCCTCGTCGGTGCGCCCGAAGAAAGTATTGCCTCGCAGTCGATTCGAGATTGGATCTGGCAGCGGAGCCCCGAACCGGTCGCCTTGATTTTCGATGATGTCCATCTGGTTCCCGAGCACTCGACTTCGGCGGAGCTGATCGAAGAATTGCTCCGCGAGCTGCCGATGAACGGGTATCTGGTTCTTTGCGGCCGTCAGCAGGCGCCTATTCCCTTGAGTCGGCTGCGAGCGCGACACGACGTGCTCGAAATCGACGAAGAGCAACTCGCTTTCGATGCGGAGGAAATCCGCCATTTCGTCGAAAGGCGCCAACTCTCACCGGCGTTGGCGGATGATGGGATGGGATGGCCGGCGCTGCTCGAACTGCGCGCGGCAGCCGGTGGTGATGAGGTCGTGGACTTTCTACTGGATGAAGTGCTGTCTCAGCTCGATGACGAACGCCGTGCCACCCTGGCGCGCGTTGCACGCCTGGAAACCATCGACGATGCTGCAATCACACGACTCAGTGAATCGACGCTATGCGCCCGAGAGCTCGCGGGATCGCTACCACTGACGCGAGCACTAGAGGGCGGCGCAATCTCGGTCCACAGTCTCTGGAAGCCCGCCTTGTCGCGACTTCCGGGTGCCAACGAAGCGCGCGTTCTTCGTGCCACCGCACAACTCTTGCACGATCGCGGCGAACTCGAAGCCGCCCTCGCTCTCTTGCTCGAAACCGACGATCTCGAAGCCGTAAACGTGTTGGTGCGCGACCTGGCCCAGACCGGATCGCGCACCCTGGGCAGCGAAGCCTTGCGCGCGATCCTCGCCGAACTACCCGCCGAATCCAGGAACTCAGCAGACGGTGTCCTGCTTGACGGTCTGACGATGATTCGTGAAGACCCGGAACGTGCGCTGCCCCAACTCACCCGAGCTGCGAAGCTTTTCAAAGACCAAGGTGACCGAGACGGCGAACTTCGCGCACTCATCTCGCAGGGACAGCTCGCCTACTTCAAAGGCGATGTCGAGCGGCTGGTCGAACTCGGCGAGTACGGGCGCAAATTGGCCGATGACGGACACGCCGCGGCACTTCCCCTGGCGCTGGTCGCGGAAGCCTGCGGCGCCCTCGTGAATACGAAGCCCGAAGAAGCACTCGAGCTGATCGACCGTGCGCGGGCCATTGCGGCCGTCGAGGGGGTCCCCGATTTCATGGTCGCCGTGATGGCCAGCCTCGATGCCGGGTTCCCCGAGCGGGCGGTCGCCGAAGCGAAGCGCGCCCGGGGACTGGCCACGCCCGAAGTGCGCGGCGCCCTCGAAATCAGCGGCTTCGGCGCTCGATGGCAATGCGGACAAGTCGGGCCAGAAGATCTCGAAGCGATCCGCGTCTGGTTGACGACGGACTCCAACGAATCTGTTCACAATCTCGCTGTCCATCTCGCGTTCCTGACTCAACTCGCGGCAAGCCTTGGCTGTGACCGAGCCGCGCGCGAATTCGATTCACGCGCACAGAGCTACCTCGATCGATCCTTCGACGGCCGCGCGCCGCTTTCCCTGGCGATTGGCCGCGCCGCCCTCGAAGTTTCTGGTGGGAACGAAGAGGCCGCGGCAGCTCATCTGCAAGCCGTCGTCGAGTCGGGTTGTCTCCTCGGAAGACCGAACCGACAAACACTTCGCGGGATCGTCTTCTTCTATCTACTCCTCCCGAATACACGAGATATCATCGACGCCCTCGTTCTCAAAGGAATCTGGTCGTTAGGCCGAGACATCGGGCGAGCACTCGTTGCGCTTCGCGAGAAGGGGGATCTGAGCACGGCGGCAGCCCTCGATTGGAGCCGCTCCGAACGCATCGGCCCCTTCGTCGTGCCGTCACTGCTTACGGAATTGCAGGTCAGCGCCTCGGCCGGAGGAGCCGATCCCCCGGACCTGCAGAACGCTTCGCAAAGCCCGCGTGGCGATCTCCGGGAATGGCTGCGGCGCATCACGCTGCGAGGCCCCGAGCCAAGCCGCCGAGCCGCCCGCGAGTTCTTGAGCAAACTCCCGATCACGCCGCACGCGCCGATCGAAATTCGTGTCCTTGGCTCCCTCGAGCTTCGTCGCGGTGGAGAACTCGTAGACGATCGCGATTGGAGACGATCGCGCGTGCGCGCCCTGCTCCTCTACTTGATCGCGCACCCCGGATGTCGCCGCGAAACCCTCGGCACAGCCCTTTGGCCCGATCACGATCAAGAATCAGTCGGCAATAATTTACGCGTCAATCTCCATCATTTAATGCGGGTCTTGCAACCCGAGAGAAAAGGCAACGAGCATCTCTGGTTCCTGCGACAGGAAGGTGAACGTCTCTGGCTCGTCGTGGACGCGTTCCTGCGCATCGACGCCAACGACTTCGACCAGGCGTGCGCGGCCGGCTGGGAAGCCGACCAGGCGGGCGTGCCAGCCCTCGCCCTCGACCACTTCCAATCGGCGGTCGCGCTCTACCGCGGGGACTATTGCGGCGAGGCTGATGTCATTGCGGACGCGGCGCCCGAGCGGACACGACTCCGCAGCCAATTCGTCCGTGCCGCCCAACGCGCCGGCGAACTCCTCCTGGCCAAAGGCGAAACCGACGCGGTGCTCGGCATCGTCAGCCAGGCCCTGAAACACGACTCACTCTTCGAGCGCGCCTATTGCCTACAGGCGCGGGCTTTCCTGATGGCGGGGGACCGGGCCAGTGCACGCCAATCGCTCGAGAATTGCCTCGGCCTACTTCGCAATGAAAGGCTCCGACCCTCAGCGGACACCGAGAGCGTGGCACGCGAGCTCGGCATTCTCGACCCTGAATAACAGTCTCCCCAAAAGCGGGACTCCAAGCGAGGCGAATCAATCCCTGGCGAAGACCGGCCATTCGCCTCGGGCCGGATGAGACCCTTCGGCGCTATCGCCCCAAGGATTCAAATTGATAGATGGCGATGCCGCCAGACTCGAGCGCGCCCCCACCCGGCACGGGCTGGGCTTCGCCAGCGATTTCCACAGACATGGTTCGGCGCAGGAGAGGACCTAACAGCGACCCCTGCTTCAGGCCATCGGTGACCAGCGACACTCGCCCCGGGTAGACACGGCCGTCAATGCGGATCCTGACCGAGGAATCCTCTTGAAGCCGATCCTCGAGACCGGTTCCGAACAGGCGGGGCAAGAGAATGAAAAGCTCACCGTCGAGGACCATGAACCAGGTGCCGCTCGAGTAGGGCAGCCACCGAGCACGACTTTCGACATCCAGGTATTGGGTCGATCCGGTGGTACTCCAATCCGATATCGGCTCACTGACGACCTCGCCGCGTAACACGCCACCCGGAAGGAGGCTGACGGGGCCACCAGCGAAAAAGCGAGCCCAGAGAAAGAGCCCAGTTCCGAGGACTAACAATGCTAGTAACGTCAAGAGCGACCTCCGAAGGAGGCGACCCCCAATCCGGTCGCTCACGCTTCTTCCTCGCCGAGCGATTCAATTCGGAAATACCAGACTTCGATTCGGTCGTCGCCCTCGTTCGGAGGTGCGAGTAATGCCCGAACCTCATCAAATTCCAGCCCGAGATATTTTCGAACCAAGGCTCGCGAGGCCCTCGCGGCCTCGACCGGATCCAGCACACGGACAGCCCGACCGCGATAGATGCGATCGTCAACGCCGATACGAACGAGCGGATCCCGAGCAATATTCTTCACCCAGGTCTTGCGATAGCCCTCGCGCGAGGGAACGTAGAGGTAGGGACCGTCGGCCATTGCCATGACCGTGACGGAGTGATCGATCCAGTTGCCGCGGGTTTCGATCGCCACGGTGACTTCATCATCGGTGAAGCGCCAATCCGTGACGGGTTGCGTCACCAGATCACCGGACAAAGGACCGCCCGGAATGACGCCGAGGGGACCCTGGGGCCCACAAGCCAATCCAGTGAACATCACCAGAGCTGTGATGAAGAGCCTAACCCCTCCGCGATCGCTGCCAGTACCCGGATCCGAGCTCACTCGTTCGCCCGCGCGCTCCGCGGACCCTGCGCCGCAAACACGGCGAGACCCAGGCCTAGCAAGAGGCCGGCTGCCGGTTCCGGAACGGGTCGTCCAACCAGGTAGTAGTTGAAGTCCTGGCCAAGATAGGTTTCCTGGACTACGAAAGGGTCGTCTAATGGATCGCCCAACCGAGATTCATGAAAGACGACCAACCCACCATTCTCCGAATATCCGACCGACGCATCCAGGCCGAAAATGGCCATGAACCAATAGTCGCCCGGCGCCAGAACCATTGGGGAAACGGGCGTCTCGACGTAGCCGGCCACCGCAACCGAGAACAACCCTGAATCGGCCAGCAACGCGCCGGGCAATCCACCCTCGTCCGCATAGATTCCGACCTGAGCATCGAAACCGGCACTCTTGAAGAGGATTCCAACATCCGTCAGCAGAAACGACGTTGGAACCGAAATCGACTCGCCCAAGAGAATGTCCGATGCAACGTAGGCGGTCGAGCCGAGGTCCTCGACGTTTCCAAAGGTCAATGCCGATGCACCCACCGAAGAAAAGCTGGACAACAGGATGACCGTGATCGTTCGATAGAACATGTCTCGAATTCGCATTCCTGGAGAACCCTCGATGAAGGTGAAGATGAAAGTGAAGCGACGTGTGCGACCCATGATCAAGGCGGCCAGAGCGGAAAGGCGATGAATCACGATTTCGGAGATCGCTTGCGCTTCCGCTCATCAAAGGGGAAGTGACGTCAAACGCCCCGGCGTGGCGAGAATTCTACTCGCCTGGCGAAAAGCCCGGGCCCGCAGGGGGCTCAGCTCGCGATGAGCAGCCGGATCCGGTTCCCCGCGCGTTCCGCATAATCCGCGATATCGCCGATCCAGCCGATGATCTCGTACCAGTAGTACGCGCCAACGCCGATCTCGTCTTCGATCGAGAAGAGAATTCGCAGCGCTTCTTCGCCGCGCTCGTCTGCCAGACTCTCGAGGTCGTTCAATTTCTCGATCATGACTTCGACCCGGGCGACTTCGTGGCGGCCGAAACCGGTTTCGACCAACTCGTCGAGTTCATTGATGACCGACTCGCTTTGCGCGCAGGTCGCCAGCGCAGCCTCCGTCAGCGTAAGCAAAGGGCCCTTCAGCGCTTCGGGTGTTTTCATGTGCCGCAAGGCGGCGAGTTCGGCGACATCCTGGGTCACATCGGCGATCGAGTCCTGATAGTCGAGGATCTCCAACATGTCCCGCCGCTCGATGGCCATCAACAAACGCTTCGGGAGATGGCTCCGAATCTCATGCTTGAGTTCGTCTGCTCGATGTTCGAGTTCATCGACCACCTCACGACCGCGATCGAGCGCCTCCATATCGTCGTTCGCCATCGCCTCGAGCACGGGCAGGATCGCGCGCGCACATTCTGCGGCGGCCTGCATATGTGTCTGCATGGGGCGAATGGGAGAACGACCGAATAGATTGCCAATTACGCTCATGGTCATTTCCTTATTGGGCGCTCATAGACGATGGCCCGAACTGTTCGACGCGAATGGATGATCAATGGCCAACGAGGCCACCGACTCAAGGCCCAAGCAACCCCTTGAAGAAGTAGAAGAAAAACACGGACAGCGCCGCCGCGATCGGGAGCGTCGCGACCCAGGAGACTACGATCGTTCCCACGACGCGGAGATCGAGGGCGCCAATCCCCCGGGCCAACCCGACCCCGAGCACCGATCCGACCAGAATATGCGTTGTCGACACCGGGATGCCCAGCCTGGTCGCCAGGACGATCGTCGTCGCTGCCGCCAGCTCCGCTGCAAAACCGCGACTCGGCGTCAGCTCGGTAATCTTGGTCCCGACGGTCTCCATCACGCGATAGCCCCAGGTGGCGAGGCCGACGATGATTCCGAAGCCGCCTAACGCGAGCATCCATGGCTCGACGGCCGCCGTTTTCGCCGCGGCGCCCGTCGTGACAATGCTGTGTACCGCTGCCAGGGGGCCAATCGAGTTCGCTACATCGTTCGACCCATGTGCGAAAGCCACCGCACACGCCGTCAGGATCTGGAGGATGACGAAGATCCGTTCGACGTGTTTGAAATGATTGCCATCCGCGACCGCGCCGACTCGCCGAACCGCCCGCCGCATCAAAACGAAACCGATCGCAGCACCCAAAAATCCGAGCGCCGTCGAGGCGGCGAGAGCCTGGGGAAGATCGAGATCAATCGGGGTGTGCTTGAGTCCCTTGAACAGGGTCACGAGCCCCAGGATGAAAAAGACATAGAAGAAGAAGAAGGGGCCGACGCGTGCGAGTTCCTCGATCGGGTTGTCGCGGTCGAGCACCCGATTGCGGATCAACCCAAAAATCAGGAAGGCCAGAACGCCGCCGATCAGAGGCGAGGTCAGCCAGGAAGCGACGATCTGCGCGATTTTTCCCCAGGCCACCGCATCGACGCCAAGCCCAACCGCGCCGAATCCGACGATCGCCCCGACGATTGAATGCGTCGTCGAGACCGGCAATCCGAATCGGGTCGCCACGATCAGAAGCGTCCCGGCAGAAGCGAGAGCCGCGAGCATTCCGTAGAGAACCAGCTCCGGATTCTGCGCCACGAGTGCCTCGTCGAGCATTCCTTTGCGCACGGTATTGGTCACATGGCCGCCGGCCAGGAAGGCGCCGGCGAACTCGAGCGTCCCGGCAACGATGACGGCACCCGTGATGGTAAGCGCGCCAGAACCGACGCTCGTCCCCATCGCGTTGGCGACGTCGTTGGCGCCAATCGCCCAGGCCATATAGATCGCAAGCGCCGCACCGAGCGCGAGCGCAAAAGGCACTCCGAAAATTCCGACTTCCACGTCCCCGCCCCATCGGTATTTCGCGACCCTGTTTCGCGAAGGCGCCTTGCGTTGCCGATTGTCTTGTAACGCGCGGCGGGCACCGTGAAAAGGGGCAGAGGCGAAAGATCGGCGCATCGAAAAGTTGCCCAATGCAAAACATTGGTTTGCCGAATTCGGCAGTCCTGCTCGGCAGACCTCGCTCCCCTAGGGCGCCGCCCGTCGAGGAGATGCGCGATCATCGCCGAGCCATGAGCAATGATCGAATAGAAAATCTGCCGGATTCGGCACCCATTCGGTGGATCAAGATCTTCGCTGAACGGAATACGGGCTCGGGCTATCTCGAACGCCTGTTGGCAGAAAATCTGGAGATCGACTGTCTCGAAGGAGGTCTTCCGAGATCGATCCGGAAAATTTTCCCCGAATCAGAGCGGGCCAGGGACTGGTTCTTTCATCTGACCAGAAAGAAAAATCTCGGCTGGAAGCATGCCTTTGCACCAAGTCCCGGGGAACTCGACGCGGCACACGTCGACGCGACGCGGATCCTCTTTCTGACAATCACCAAGAACCCCTACGCATGGCTGATTTCGCTCTACCGAAGGCCCTACCACGCAAGGCGAAGCTACGAAAGTTTCTCACAATTCCTTTCCGAGCCCTGGGAAACGGTCGCAAGAGAAGGAGCGCAAACCGCCTTCGCAAATCCGATCGAAATGTGGAACCAGAAGAATGCGAGCTATTTGCGTTTGGGCGAATACGCAACACGTCTTGTTTGTCGCTACGAAGATCTTGTCGAAGATCCATTGCGTTTCCTCGAGACGCTATGCAACGACCACAATATCTCACCCAGACGAGAGCCCTTCGTCAACGTGCATACCGCAACGAAGAAGCAGGATCGCGCCAAAAGCTTCGAGGACTATCGCGAATACTATTTGAACGAACGCTGGCGGGCAGAGCTCGACCGAGAAGACACCCGGCTGATCAATCAGGGATTGAACAATAAATTGATGTCACAGCTTCGATACGACTGGATCGAATGAACCGCGCAAGCCCCGCGCCAGTGATCCAAAGCCGGAGGCGAGCAGACATCGACTAACGAGCCTCGCTCACCCGCCTCGCAACGGAGGCACACGCATCGTCGACGGCCGGCACGAAAAGGGCCGGACGCGTCACACAGACGCTGTGATCGCCGGGTACGGAATGAACGACGGCTCCGCGAATCCGATCGGCCATCGCGCGTTGGTTGGATGCCGGAACCAGGCCATCCTTCTCGGTTAGCACCACGGAGGTCGGAACATCGACCTCGGAGATCCAAGAGCTGGAATCGAAACGCGCCACGGCCGCCGCCGCTTGCCCGACGGACACCGCGTCGCTCGAACCGACTTCGGACAGCACGGTATTTCGAATCTCCGGATCCGTGATGGCGTCCGAGAGCCATTGATGCGTCACACGCCGGATCGTTCGTCGCGGCGCGAGCCGGCCGGCGAAATTGACCAGCGGCGAGACAGCGCGACTGAGCCGGCGGCGTTCATTCGTCGTAAAGCGGCAGGCCGTTGCGCAAAGGACCAATCCTTCGATGCGATTGCGGTGTCGCTTCCAAAGTAGCTGCGCGATCGGACCGCCCATCGAATAACCGACCGGGATAAAGCGGTCGATCTCGAGTTGTTCGGTGAGGATGGCCACATCGTCTGCGCAATCGGCGAGTCGGAAATGCGAGCGGATGCGCATGCCACGGCCGTGTCCGCGATGGTCGACGACGACAACGCGATAGGTCTCGGCGAGCGTCTCAAAGACGGGTCGCCAATTCAGCAGCCCGGTCGCCCCAAGGCCGTGCAAGAGCACCAGCGTCTTCGCATCTTGGGGTCCAGCCGATTCTCGTACGAAGATTTCGCCGCGGCCGTGCAACATGACAGCCCGCTCTCTCCATTGCCCGTTGCCGGGCTGCGTCGACGACACTCGAATCTCCGTGTGAATTCTGAAAGAGCCAGAGCCTACCGCAGCGTGCCCTCGCCCCACCTCCGCCAACCCGGAAATAGGCCGCGATCAGCGATCGTCAGGAGCGTCCGTATCCGGTAAAGCACTGAGCAACCGCGCAAAAACCGCTGGATCATTGGTCGGAAACTGGCAGACCCTGTCCTCGCAGACATAGGCCGTCGTCTTGCCACCAATGGCCGACTTCCCCTGCACGATCGGCAGGATCACCTCGAGTCCTTCGACATCCTCACCCTCCCGGGTCCGAATGACGACTCGATTCGGCGCAAAGATCGATCGCAACGGATCGAGCATCGCCTCCGAATGCGCGCGTTCGGCGCGCTCGGCGACACCCTCCGCTTTGCCTTCACCCTGACTCGGAGGCGCCTCCGCCGGTCCGACCAAGACGACTTCGAGCAGCCCGACCTCATGGTCCGAGACGGTTTCCAGCAGCGAGGTGGGCGACGAGCCTGAGCCATCGAACGCCTTCGCAAAAGCGGAATAGAGCAACGCCAAGCGTTGCGCGAAGCTCGAGCGGCCGGTCAACCCCGCCAAGCGAGAGAGGTTCGAAGCCGCCACGGAATTCCCGCTCGGCAACGCGCCATCAGCGATCGGTTTCTCCCGAGCCAGCAACCTCTCGCCACTCTTCGCTGTTCGAAAATACCCGCCCCCCTCGAGATCGAGGAAGTCCTCGTCTTGAATCGCCTGAAGAGCGAGCGCCTCGCCAATCCATCGGCGCTCCCCGGTCGCTTCGTAGAGATCGATCAACCCCCGGATCAAGAAGGCATAATCTTCGAGGAAGGCCGGCCCACCCACCTCGCCCGCAAGCGATACGCGCGACAATCGCCCTTCATTTCGCATGGATCCAAGAATATATTCGGCGCAACGCGCCGCCGCCTCGAGATAGCTTGACTCACCTAACACGAAGCCTGCCTGCGCGAGCGAGGAAATCATCAGGCCATTCCAGGCGACGAGGATCTTGTCGTCGCGCAGCGGTGCGCGACGAAGATTGCGAGCCGCAAGCATCGTTTTCTTCGCGGCCGAGAGTTCTTTTCCGAAGCCTTCTCGCGTCAAGCCGAGCTCCGTAGCCACGTCGTCTTCGTCGCGCCACGTATGTAAAACATTGCGACCGCCGAGCGGGCCATGTTCGACGATGCCATACCAGGCAATCGGAACGCGCGCGGCCTCGGCCCCGAGAAGCAACTCGACTTCCGTTCGCGTCCAGGTAAAGAAGGCCCCCTCTTCAGACTCACCGCTCGACGCCAAACTATCCGCGTCCGTCGCGGAATAGAAACCGCCGGAGACATCGACCATTTCGGCCAGGACGTAATTCAGGATATCTCGAAGCACGCGCTCATAGGCTGCGTCCTGGGTAGCTCGAAAGGCCGCGAGATAAGACGTGGCAATCAAGGCATTGTCGTAGAGCATCTTCTCGAAATGGGGCACGAGCCAACGTGAATCCGTCGCATAGCGGTGAAATCCGCCGCCGAGCTGATCGTGAATTCCGCCGGCCGCCATCTTGTCGAGGGTCAGAAGGGCAAGCGAGAGCGCCTCCTGGTCTCCGGTCCGGCGCGACTCCCGGAGCAAGAGTTCGATCGGCAAGGCCGAAGGGAATTTCGTTCCGTGCCCGGCCCCGCCCCACTCCCGATCCGCCACGCGTTTGGCAAACGCGATCGCCGCAGCGAGCTGACGCTCGCCGAGTTCAGCGTTCTCTCGGCCGACATGACCTTCGAGCTGGCTCTTGAGACGAGCCGTAATTTCATCGGCCATGTCCATCAGCTCTTTGTTGCGGTCGACATAGGCCTCGCTCACTTGAATCAAGACGTCTTTGAATCCAGTCCGACCGCCTCGCGCCATGGGCGGAAAATACGTACCGCCATAGAAGGGCTTTCCCTCGGCGGTCACGAACATATTCAGGGGCCAGCCGCCGCGCTGCCCCATGGCGTGGATCGCACTCATGTAGATCGAGTCGATATCGGGGCGCGCTTCGCGGTCGACCTTGATCGCGATGAAGCGCGCATTCAAGATCTTCGCCGTCTCGATCGTGTCGAAAGATTCGGCCTCCATGACGTGACACCAATGGCAGGTCGAGTAACCGATACTGACCAACACTGGCCGGCCGAGACGTCGAGCTTCCACAAAGGCCTCGGGGCCCCAGGGAAACCAGTTCACCGGATTGTGTGCGTGCTGCTGAAGGTACGGGCTCTTCTCGAGCAGCAAGCGGTTCGTGAATCGGGGCCGACCGGCTTCGGTCAGATGTTCGGTCCTGGCCCGATACGCCGAACCGCGCACCGAAAGCGCAGCCTCCAACTTCGCACGCAGGTTCGGCGAGAAGGCGGGCGCGTCCGGCTGCGCAGCAGAGACGATTCGTTCGGACTCCGTCTCGGCCGCATTCGCTTCGAACGCTCCACAGAAAATGCCGCCCAGCATCAAGACGAGCACGATCATGAACGGACCCGGTCTCGCGCCCATCATCGGGCCGCGACGACCACACGAATTCGCTCGGCCGGACGATAGAGTTCCTTCAACAGGTATTGCTTCAAGTCATCGCCATAAGGCTGCTCCTCGAGGGCCCGCTCCATGCACAGCAGCCAAGCGTCGCGCTCGGGCACACCCACCGGGAGATGGGCGTGGGCCTGCGGGATACGCATCGGCCCATAGACCTCCGCATAACGTTTCGGCCCACCCGTCCAGCCGCATAGAAAGCAGATGAGTTTTTCAATCGACTCGGACAAATCGGAGGGATGGAGCTGACGAATTCCCTTCGTCTCTTCCAGGGAATCCATCAATCGATAGAAGGCCTCGACCAGCAAGCGGATCCCCGGCTCTCGACCCAGGGCCTGAAAGGTCGCGTCCCCGTCTCCGAGCGCTCGATCGATCCTGATCGGAATACTTGTCACGACGTCCCCTCCAACCCTGACGACTGCCTTCGTTTCGACTAACTCGGCAGCTCGAGCTGAGCACCCAGCTCATGGACCTTGACATTCATCGAAGCCGGCGGCGAATCGGCCAACGCCTTCCTGAATGCTGCCATGTGCGGAGTCCCGAAGTGAAATTTCAAAGCGTCCATCGACTCCCAGATCTCGACGACGCGCAGGCAACCCGGATCACCAACATCCTGGCTAAACGCGTACTCGTGACAGCCCTCTTCCGCTCGGCTGGCCTTCTGCATCGCGGCCAGCGACGCTCGAAGGCCCTCGATGGCTTCGGCTGTCGTTTCGACTTCGACCAGGACGACGATCATTTGGCTTCTCCTCTTCGGGATTCATCGGAAGTACGGCGCTCTACGCTGGGCCGCGCATAGATCTAGCACGCCCCGGCTACTGATGTCCTACATGAACCTCGAGTTGCGGGAATTCCTGGGCCAGCTCGCGCAGGCTCGACAGACTCTTCACGCTGCGCGGACGATCCAGGGAAAAAGTGCCCGGCTCGACGCCATTGTCCCAACCCCAGCGCGTATGCGAGGCGTCACCGACGAGTAGCTTCGACCCCGAAGGTGTTCGAACAAGAAAGGCCGTGCTGCCCGGCGTGTGGCCGGGAACGTGGATGGCGAAGACCGAGCCGTCGCCGAAGACATCGACGATGGCTTCGAACCGACGATCCGGATCCGCCTCGAAACCCCAGACCTGCAGGTCCCCGGCCGAGGCCATCATCCGATCGATCGTGCCGCGGGAAAAAAGATGAAGGAACCTCGTGGCGGTCGGCTCACCGGGACCCACGTAGACGGGGGTTCCCGCTGGAATATCCGGCAGACCCATCACGTGATCGAGGTGAAGGTGCGTCAGGAACACACCGGCAAGGGGCTCGCTTTGCTCTGCCAGCCATTGCGCCGTCGTTTGATGAATCACCAACGCATCGGTATTCATCGCCATCTCCACCAGGGAACTAACACGCTCATTTCCCTCAGGATTGCGGAATTCGCTTTCCACACCACTATCGACGATGAATAGACCGAAATCGGGGTGGCGGAGAACATGGAAGTAGATGCCGATTTTCTCATCCCCATCGACAAGACCGGCAGCCTTGGCCTTTGGGTGATCCAGGTTGATCATCCCACTCCGGGCCACCGCCCAATCGGCGGCCTTGACCGTCTCGAACTCGATTGGCCCGGGCAGTTCGATCATGGCCAGGAGTTCTTGCGAGTTACTAGGCTCTCCGAGGCTGGCCGGCTGCGTCGGATGGTGGCTGGCGGCACAAGCCAGCCCGAACAGGCCGATCAAACTGGGCAGCAGGACGGCCAGGCGAATTTTCGGTCGTACAAAGGACATCGATTTTCTCCTCGGGTGCGGAGGGTGGCCCGTTCAGTCGAGCCCGTCGCCACACGCGACAGCAGAATCGTCCATTCTTTCAGGAATTTAAATATTCGAATTTCGCATGTTATTATCCGCATATGCATACCTCATGGGAAGATGCCGAAACTTTTCTGGCTGTCGCCGAACAGGACAGCTTTAGCGCCGCGGCTGGGATGCTGGGCGTTGGACAACCAACGGTCTCACGCCGAATCGCCAGCCTCGAGCAGCGGCTCGGATGCCAACTCTTCATACGCAACAAGCTCGGCGCGCAACTCACGGAGGCCGGAGCCCGACTATTGCCGGCCGCCGAACAGATGGCACGCTGGGCCGGCGAATTCGGGCGCCTTGCCCAGGGCGCGGAGGAAGAACCTGCGGGCCGGGTCCGGATTGCGGCACCGCCTGGACTCGCAGTCGAAGTACTCGCGCCCCTGGCGGGCACGCTTCGCCGAGAAAAGCCGGAGATTCGCCTCGAAGTGCTGGCCAGCGTCGACTACATCGATCTCGCCCGCGGCAGAGCCGACCTGGCAATCCGCACCCGTGAGAATCGAGAACCCGAACTAACAACCCTGTACAGCGCACGCTTCGAAATCGGCGTCTTTGCATCCGCCAGCTACAAAGAACGTCTGGTCGAACGATTGACGGCGACCACCCCGACGGAGGGGCCGCGAACCGGCTTCCGCCTCGAAGATCTGGATTGGATCACCTGGGCCGCACCTCACGAACAGGTCGCACCGCGTCCCATGCTCGAACGAGCGATCCCAGACTTCCAGCCGGCCTTCGCCTCGGACAACTACCTGGTCTTGAAGAGTGCGCTCGAAGCCGGCCTCGGCGTCATGGTCCTCGAAAAACAAGGCGCTAGCCGTTCCGCTCGCGACGACCAACTCGTCGAAATCGACCTCGGCTTTTCGCTACCACCCAGCGACTACTATCTCGTCTGCGCAAAGAGCATGCGCTATGTCCCACGCGTGCGAGCCGTGGCGGAACTGCTGATCGAGCATCTGCATTCTGCCGACACGAATCAAGCGCCGGGCGTGCGTTAACCCTCGACTGACCAGGCCTCAGCTCATCGCCTTCAGCGCGATCTCCCCGAGCAACTCGATCCGCTCGACGTTGTGGCCGTTGATGGGCAGATCGACCGTCATGCCGTCGAGCCCCTTGCTCACGGCATCCGTCAGGATCTCACCCACGGTATCGGGATCGCCAAAGACCAACCGACTGCGAATCATGCCCTTGATCTCATCGTTCCAGCCCTTGAGTCCGGCGATGGCATCGAGGTCCGCTTCGAGTTCTTCCATCGTCGGTGCAACCGCGACCATCATCAACTTGGTCACCTTGATCTCGGAGCGATCTCGTCCCAGGCGCTCACAATGTCCGGCCAACGCTTCGAGCTTGCGGGGAATCTCATCGATCTCGCAGATCAAATTCGATTCGTCGGCGTATTGGGCCACCATTCGCAAAGTCTTCTTCTCTCCGCCCCCGCCTATCATGATGGGGATCTTCGAGATCGGCGCTGGGGAATTGATGGCATTCAAGACCGAGTAGTATTTTCCGTTCAGCGTGACGGGTTCGCAACGAAGCATTGGTCCGATGATCTGCAGCGCTTCGTCGAGCTTCTCGAACCGCTCGCCGAAGGTTCCGAACTCGAAGCCGAGATCCGTATGCTCCTTCTCGAACCAGCCGCATCCCAGCCCCAACGTCGCGCGTCCCCCCGAAACATGATCGAGGGTGGTGATGGTCTTCGCAAGCAGCGCCGGGTTTCGATAGGTATTGCCGGTGACGAGCGCAGAGAGCCTAACCTTGGAGGTATGTTGGGCGATCGCCGAGAGCATCGAATAACACTCCAGCATCGGCTCTTCCGGGGCGCCAATTCCCGGCAGCTGGTAGAAATGATCCATCAGCATCACGCGATCGTACCCGGCGGCCTCCGCGGCCTTGGCCTGTGCGACCACCATGGAGAAGATCTCGTCGGGCTTCGAGTCGGGGTAGGTAAAATTCGGAATCTGATAGCCGAGGCGGGTCATGAGAAGAGTCCTCCAGGTACGAAGAATGAGGGAAGGGTTGTCGGAGCCTGACTTGTTGACACTTTTTACCAATATTGTCAGAAGTCCATGCTGACAGAACCGGTAGGATGTGTCAAACCTTGCGTGGTCATGTCCGTCCCTTCCGCCTCCGAAAGCCCAACTGCTGATTCGAAAGAGAAACGCGAGCGCATCCTCGATGCGGCCCTCGATCAATTCGCCGCCTATGGATTCAGACGCGCCTCGATGGCCGACATTGCCAAGGCCGCAAAGATGTCGCGTCCGGCCCTTTATCTCCATTTTCGAAACAAGGAGGAGATTCTTCGTGCGACGCTCGAGACGATTCTCGGCCGCGCCTACGCCCGCGCCAAGGTCGCACTCGCCGATCCCCCGAACGCCCCATCCTCGACGCTGACCGATCGAGCACGAGCCCGACTAGAACGCGAGATCGCCGCCCAACTCACGGATTTTCTCCAGCGCTACCACGGCGATCTGATGGAACTCTTCACGGAGACGATGCACGGCGACGAATTGTTGGCCGCCGATGACTCGCGCTCGGCCGATATCATCGAGGATGCTGCGGCCCGAACGCGCGCCGGGCTCACCCGTTATTTCAGTGAGCTCGCCGCTCGCGGCGCCTTCGACCCCGAACGTTCAGGCCAACCGGCCGCACGCTGGGTCGAGCTGATCCTGCTCTCGCCGCGCGGGCTCAAGCAGGACCGACCGAGCGTCGCGCAATACCGTCGGCGGCTCGATGCCCTCGCAATCAGCGTGGCCTCCGGGATGAGTGGCGGCACTTAACAATCTTGCGCACGCGCAAGGCCTCGAAGCGAGGCCGCACGAGCAGACATGGCTAGATGATCGGCCAGACGCCAATCGAATCAGCCGTAGGATCAACTTCGATCGGAATCGACGGTCTTACCCTCGATGCGATCGAGCGCTGTGCGCAATTTCGAAACGGACTTCAAGAGCAGACTCGGACAGCGATCTCCGCAGGTCGCCGCCATCATGTCGAGATTACCGAGTTGCTCGCGTGCAAGATCGGGTCGATCCAGAATCAGGTACGACATCCCCAACTCGGCGTAGGCACGGAAATAGCTCGAATCATCGCGCTTCGCCCGCTTGAAATAGCGAACGGCCTGCTGGTGTTTGTCCTGGCATTGCAGAGCCACACCGCGCAAATAGTTGGCCTGCGAGCTACGCGGGACCTTCTTCAAGATACGCTTGAATTTTTTTTCGGCGCGCTTGCATTCGCCCTCGGTCAGGAACTCAACGCCTTCCTTGAAGATCGTGGTCAACTCGGGGCCGTCATTATCCTGATCGGGCACCATCTTGCCGCCGCCACCGCCGCCGTCGACGCCGCCGGACTGGGCCAAAACGGTCTCCGCAGAGAACGCAAAACTGAGCATCAGCAACAGCACGAGGAAAAATTTCAAGGGCTCAACTCCGGATCGGGCGCGGTTCCAGTATCGCACATTTCATTCTGCGAGAGGAATGAAAGCTATAGCTCGAGTTGTTTGGCCGGACGCACGACGATGTCCGCGATATCAACGTAGATTGGCTGAGAGACCGCATAGAGCACCGCGTTTGCAACATCGGCCGCGTCCCCCAAAACATTGCGCAGCTGCACCGCGAGCTTCTCGAATACCTCATCCGGCAAGCGCTCGCCTTTCTTGACCTCGACATCCAGCCCCGCCATTTTCACGAATCCTTCGAGAAAGGCCGGATCGAAATTCCTCGCGAAATTCGTCGCGATCGCACCGGGCATGACGTTCACGACTCGAATCGAATCGTCCTCCAATTCGCCACGCAAAGAAGACGAAATCGCATTGACTGCATGTTTGGTTGAGCCGTAGACGCCGCTATCGGAACGCTGTGCGGCGATCGAAGAGATGTTGACAATATGCCCGTCCGCGCCGCACGCCCGCATCGCCTTGACCGCGGCCTGACAACCGACGAGCAGGCCGAGCACGTTCGTCTCCAGCATGGTTCGCCAATCTTCGGGTTCAGCTTCGAGGATCGGCGAGGGAAATGAAACACCGGCGTTATTCACCATGATGTCGAGACGCCCGGTCTCGTTCACGGCCGTCTCGACCAGACCCTGCACCTGCGCGATCTCCCGGACGTCGAGGGTCTCGACATTGGCTTTGCCTCCGGCTTCCTCGATCTTCTTCGCAGACGCCTCCATCGCCGCCGCCGTTCGGCCAGCCAGGAAGACGTGTGCGCCAGCGGCCCCCAGCGTTTCGGCGATGGCACGGCCGATGCCGCTCGATGCGCCAGTGACGATCGCGGTTTTGCCTTCGAGGGTCGGGGATTGGGACTCGGTCATGGTGAACTCCTAGGGGTGATTGCCGCGGGCGGCGGATCAGTGGGTGAATGGGTGCGTGGGCGGCCGCGTGGGCGCAACCCTAGCACCCTCGAAGTCTGTGATGACCAAGCCCTTCGACTAGCCGAGCGTATAGGCCGCCAGAGCCGCCAATCCGGCGGCCACCGGCAAGGTTCCGATCCATGCGCCCACGATTCCGCTGACCATCGACCAATCCGTTTGCTCGTTCCAGATGCCAATACCGAAGAGTGCGCCCGTCGAGACATGGGTCGTCGAAACCGGCGAGCCGACGAGCGACGCCGTGATCACGAGACCGCTTGCGATGACATTCGCGAGCAACCCCTGACCGTGTGTGAGGCTCGTGATTCCGTGGGCGAGGGTTTCGGCGACACGCCGCGCCCGGAAATAGCCGCCAACGGCCATCGCCATCGCGATCACCACCAGTGAGATCTTCGGATCAAGTCCGGCCCAGCCAACCGTGACGAGCAGCGCCAACACCTTGGGCGTGTCGTTGAGTCCCCGAGCAAAACCGAGTGCGAAGGCCGAGCCCTCGTGAACCCGGTCGACGATCGTCTGAACCGGAACGCCGAGGGCACGGCCGGAATAGAAGTCACGGCAGTTCTCCATCTGATCGACGTTGAGCGCCAGGCCGGTCCGCTCGACGACCCATGTCCCGTTCGCCCCCTCGCGAATGCGATCGCGCGCCTCGCCAATACACAGGCACGTGTCGGCTTCGATTCCCAAAGCCTGACGAGCCCTGCTGGCCAACGGGTAGGCCACGCTCGCCATCGCCAATGCCAAGACGGGGCTCACCATCAGCGGAAAAAAATAGCTGCCACCCAAAGCGGCCCAGGAAAGTTCGCCCGGGGCAAGCGCGACGCCAGCACCCACGAGCCCCCCGACCAGGGCATGGGTCGTCGAAATCGGAAGCCCGACACGCGTTGCCAGGAGAACGGTCGCAGCCGCGCCGGCACCCACGGCGGTCAGAAAGGCCGGATCTCCGATGACGGCGTCCGGCACGAGGCCCTTTCCGCCAAAGGCGCGCAACAAGGCTTCGGCCCAGACCACGGATGCCAGGGACCCGGCAATCTGTGCGGCGGTCGCCAGCCGGCGAGCGCTCCGGTAGTCGAAGTGGCCGCTGCCATAGAGCGTTGCGCTCGCTTTGAAATTGTCGTTGGCACCGTTGGCGAAGGCCAGAGCCAGGGCCGCGATCAGCAGAAGAACGATGAGCAATCGGAAAACCTCCTGCCGAATCCCTACGCGGGCGTCGACAGCGCGGTTACCGACTGAGCCTAGTCAGTGGGTCAATGAATCAGCGGAGAAAGGTGGTTGGCTACCCGAGTACCTTCGAGTCCCGAAGCTTCTGGATCGATTCGGCGTCGAGGGACAGATCTTCCGCGAGCACCTGGTCCGTATGCTCTCCGAAATAGGGAGCCCGTTCGAAGGCGACCTTGCTTTCGGACATTCGCGTGGGAAAGCCGAGTAGCGGCACGTCACCGAGGTCACGATGCTCGACGCGTTCGATGAAGCCGCGAGAGGTCAGGTGTGGATCGTGGTAGAGGTCCCGCGTATCGAGCACGGCCGAACACGGCACGCCCGCGCCCCCGAGAACCTTCATCGCGTCGTGCTTCTCTTTTTGGCGAGACCAGGTCGCTATTTCCTCGAAGAGTGCGTCACCGTTTTCTTCTCGTGCTTGTCCGGTCGAAAATCGCGGATCGGCGATCAGGTCCGCTCGATCGATCGCGAGGCAAAGCGCATCCCAATGCCTCGCCGTCACCGTGATCAGATAGATATAGTCGTTAGGCCCGCCGCCGAGGCAGGGATAGAGTTCAGTCGGCAGGGCACCCATGCGATTGCCGAGTCTCGGCGCGGCCTGCTCTCCCCAATCGGCGAGCAGCGCGATCCGGGTGCGCATGTAGTAGGTCATCGCCTCTTGCATCGAGAGTTCGATCCGCTGGCCCTCGCCCGTACGCATCCGCTGGATATAGGCGGCCAGAATCGCCATCCCCGCTTGCATCCCGGTCCCCGAGTCCCCCATCGTCGGACCCGGAAGAATCGGACGCCCACCCATCTCTCCGGTGCTCGACATCGCACCCGAAGAGGCTTGGGCCACCATGTCATAGGCCTTGAAGTCCGCATAAGGCCCGCTCGTGCCGAAGCCCTTGATCTGTACGAAGATGACGGCCGGATGCGCCGCCTTGAGCACTTCGTAGTCGAGGCCGAATTTGTCCATCACACCCGGACCGAAGTTCTCGATCACGATGTCGTATTTCGGCAGCAGCTTCAGAAAGAGATCGCGGCCCTCGGGCCGAAGCAGGTCGATGGCCAGACTACGCTTGTTCGCGTTCCAATTGCAGAAATACGGCGAATAGTCACCGCCTACTGCCAGTGACCGACCGGGATCGCCGCCTCCGATCGACTCGACCTTGACGACGTCCGCGCCCATCCAAGCAAGGGCTTGGGTACAAGAAGGGCCCGCCTCATATTGGCTGAGATCCAGAATTCGAATTCCGTCGAGTGCAGTCATCTGAGGCTCCTGGTTGTCGATCGAGCAGGAATGCCAAGACTACACGACCCAACCGCTACTCGGCGACCAGGTCGGCAATCAGCGAGGCGCGCGCTTCGCCTTCGATCGCGGTCTTGCCCGCGTAGTTCGGATGATCCACCCGAAGCTCGACGCAGACATCCGAATCGCAAAATCGTCTGGCCAACTCGACGCCAAGCGGAAAGCGGATGTATTGCACCGCCGAAACCCGGTCTTCCTGGAATTGTTTGTCATCGAAGGCGGCGCGGACGCTCTCGCCTCCGATATCGAGATGGACGTGTTCATCGATCCCGATCAACCGGTCGAGCTCGGTGCGAATGCTCGTCTCACTCGGAATCTCGATCATCAACGTCGCCGAAAGCTCGCTCTCGCCGGGCACGAGTTCATTGTAGACGGCGACTTCGGCAGCGATCGCCTGCTCCGAAACCGAACGCTCCGCGCGCGTCATTTCCTGGATCTGGAAGAGAACCGTGTCGCGATTTTCGAAGATGAAACAGAGAATCGGGCCCACATGAACCCGTCGTGGCCGCTTAGCTTTGATCATTTTCTCGAGCACGCTCGCTCGAACCTTCTCATAGGCGGTCAGATCCAACACTTCGCTCGCTTCAACTTTGCGCACGGGTCCTCTCCCTTCCAGTCGATTTCAATCGATCAGAGTTCATGGCGATCGGCCAGACCATAGGCGTCGCGCAACAAGACGATCGGGTGAACGGCCTCTCGCCCCGTCTGTTCCTTGATCCGAAGCGCGGAGAGCGGACAGTCGGTCGCGACATGATCGGGGGCGGCCTTCGAAATGGCCTTGGTCAGATTCGAACACACTCCGAGACTTTGTTCGTAGTAGCGAGCCTTCATACCCCAGGTGCCATCGACGCCCGAACAAGCGTCCACCATCATGACTTCGTCGGCGATCAAGCCGAGAATCTGCTTTGAACGAAATCCGATATTTTGCGCTTTGAGGTGGCAGGGCAGGTGATAGGCGATGCGACCCATCCTTCGCGGAAAATCGCGATCAAGCTCCTTGGCCACCGCCACCTTATAAACATATTCCCCGAGATCGAGGGTGTTCTCAGCGACCAGCCGGGCATCCCCTGAATCGAGCAGTTCCGGGAATTCCTTCTTGAGCTGGTAGGAACAGGTCGGACCGGGAACGATGATCTGGAGGCCTTCACGGACCCGTGGCGCCAACCCGGCGACGACCTTCTCGGCGTTCTTGCGCGCGTTGTCGAGATCGCCTCCATGAAGAAAGGGCGCCCCGCAACACGCGTCGTAGCCGGCCTCGACGCTGATCCCATTGTGTTCGAGGACCTGCACCGCCGCGATCGCAGTCTGCGACTCGCTGTATTCGACGAAGCAAGTGCTGAAAAGAATGATGCGAGACTTTTCCGACGCGACACCCCGCCGTCCGGCGAGCACTTTCGAAAAGGGTTGTTTGTCGTAGGTCGGCATGATCCAGCGCCGGTCGATGCCCGTGGTCTTTTCCATCAATAGTCGGACTGCGCGGTTCTTGAACGCAGCGTTGGTCAGCTTCGCTGTGCGACAGGAGACTTTCCCCATCAGATCTTGTTTCGCGCCAACGCGTTCGGAAAGCGGAATGCCCTCTTCCTTCGCCTGGACGAGCTTTGCTCGTGTCATGAGCTTCGGAAAGTCGATCGCCCATTCGTGGTCCGGGTGATAGGGACAATGGTTATAACAGAGCTTGCATTGGTAACAGAGGTCGATTACTTCGCGTCGCTCGTCGCGGCTGAGCTTCGATGCTTCCTGATCGTGTCGGTCGATCGCCTCAAAGAGACTCGGAAAGGATGGACAGAGCGGGAGGCAACGTCGGCAGTCGTGGCACTTTTCGAAAACCCGCGTCAACTCGGTATCGAGTGAAGGGCGATCGAGAAATTCGGCGTCGCGAAGACTTGCGTTCTTCAAAGATCCGACCTGCCTCGACAAAACGCGTCGAAAGGGAGAGAGGAGAGAGGGAAGAGTCCCATGCGCCCGGATCGCCAGAGACGATTCCGGGCGCATGAAGAACTACGGCAAAAGGCCCGGTGCGAATCCAGCATCGCGCCGACACCTCGCCAGGATGATCGACCCTAGAGCGTCTCGAGACCGTCTAGCGCCTTTTGAAAGCGCCCTGCATGCGACTTCTCGGCCTTGGCGAGTGTCTCGAACCATTCGGCGATGTCGTCGTGACCCTCGTCTCGCGCGGTCTTCGACATGCCCGGGTACATCTCGGTGTATTCGTAAGTTTCGCCGGCGACGGCGGCACCGAGATTCTGATCGGTATTCCCGATCGGTTTGCCCGTGGCCGGATCGCCGACGCGCTTCAAGAAATCGAGATGACCATGCGCATGGCCCGTCTCCGCCTCGGCGGTATCTCGAAAAAGGCCGCCGACATCGGGGTAGCCCTCGATATCCGCTTGCTTCGCAAAATAGAGATAGCGACGATTCGCCTGAGACTCGCCCGCGAAGGCGTCCTTGAGATTCTGATGCGTCTTGCTTCCGTCTAGATCGGCCATATTCGTTCCCTCCCTTTCCTATGAGTGATTTGATGAGATTGTTGATGAGTTGGTTGATGAAAAATTTCTGAGCAGATTGATGAATATGCTGGTGCGTGAGTCCACTGGTGAGTGGATTCATGAACTCCCATGTTCAGTGTTCGCGCAGGCTGGGCAGTCGCCAAAAAACGAGATGCGTAGACGGGTGGCTCGCAATCCGTGTTCACGTTCGAGCCGGAGCGTCAGCCCGCGCGATTCACGGAGGTCCACATCGAAAATCTCGCCGCAACGATCGCAGTTGAAATGGTGGTGAGACGAGACGTTCCCGTCGTAGCGCGTCGCGCCGAGCGCGCTCGGAACCTCGTCAACCAGACCATCGGCGACGAGAATCTCGAGATTGCGATAGACGGTACCGAGCGAGAGCGCCGAGGACTCCGGCAACAATGCGCGATGGATGTCGGCGGCGGTCGGATGAGAATCGCTTCGCCGAACCCAATGCAGGATCGCCTCTCGTTGACGAGAGCGATTACGGCGCGGAGCGGTGGCAACAGGCTGGGGGGCTGAACTCACCCTGGAAGAATAGACGCCTCTTCCCCGACCGAGCAATCCAAATCGAGAAAAATTCCGAATTTCTGAGTCAGTGAAAATCCGATCACTGATTCACCGAGTACGCGTCGGCGCCATGAGCGGCTTGTCCTCGATGAACTCATCGAGCGCCACACGAGCCACTTCGTCTCGCATCTGAACCCGCGGACTCTTCATGAAATACGCACTCGGAACATCGAGTGGCCCAGCCAACTTGCGGTCGAGGCCGAGCTTCGCGCAACGCACCGCGTCGATCACCACGCCGGCGCTGTTGGGCGAATCCTGAACCGACAATCTCAATTCGAGTTCGAGCGGCGTGCCCCCGAAACCTCGGCCCTCTACACGAATGAACGCAACCTTGTTGTCTTTCTGCCAGGGCACATAATCCGAAGGACCGATATGGATATTCGCGTCCTCGAGCCGCTGTCCCAACTGACTCTGAACCGACTCGGTCTTCGAGTGCTTCTTGGATCGAAGGCGACTCCGCTCCAACATATTCAAGAAGTCGGTATTGCCGCCGGTATTGAGCTGATAGGTTCGGTCGATCTGCACTCCACGATCTGCGAGCAAGCGGCCGAGCGCTCGATGAACGATCGTCGCGCCGACCTGGCTCTTGATGTCGTCTCCGATGATCGGAAGTTCGGCCGCTCGAAACCTCTCCGCCCAGCCCTTGTCGGAAGCCAGGAAGACGGGAACGCAATTGACCATCGCGACATGAGCTTCGAGGCAAGCCTCCGCATAACATCGAACCGCCTGATCCGAACCAACCGGGAGGTAGCAAACCAGCACTTCCACCCCGTTGTCGCGCATCACTTTCGCGATATCGACCGGCCTCGCATCCGCAACCCTCGTCGATTCAGACTCCGGATAGTCCACCATATGCGCGGCCACACCATCGAGCACGGGTCCCATCACGACCACGGTTCCGCTCGCGGGCAAGTCGCCGGCAAAAATCTCGGCACAATTCGGCGGCGCAAAAACCGCCTCTTCAAGTCGAAGGCCGACCTTTCGACGATCAACATCGAAGGCCGCGACGAATTCGAGATCCGAGGGCGCCCAGCCCCCGACATTGGCGTGCATCAAACCTTCGGCCGAAGACGCATCGCGCGTCCGATAATACTCGACGCCCTGGACGAGGGCGCTCGCGCAATTCCCGACGCCGGCAATCGCCACCCGAATCTTCTTCACGATCCCCCCCGATCGACTCGCGTGACCGCCGACGCGAGAACCCAGACATCTCGACCATTGCTCAAACGGATCCGTGCCCACCGCGCGCGCTCTTCGAGCACTTCGACCTCGGCGCCGGCAGGAAGCGGCTCGGGCAACGCCAAAGCAGCCAATCGTGAATCCGCGGAACGGGCGAGCGTCTCGTCCGTCGTGACGACGGCCGCATCGGCTTTGTGACCGTCAGGATCAAGGACCACCGAAGCCAGGAGAAGCAACCAGGCCAGCGCGGCGATGAAGGCCACACCACGCCAACCGCCGTCTCGACGGCGACCAGAGAGTGCCAGGCTCACGGCGACGAGCAGGAAGGCGCCCGCCGCGAGATCAAAGCGAAGTGTCGCTGAGATGTTTCGGTAGAAATGAAGCGCGTCGACCCCCTCGGAGGCGACGGGGCGCGGAACCCAACTCGGCAGCAGACTTCTCACATGCATGAGATTCTGCCCGGCTGCCGCGGCATTGGGGTCGAGTTGTAGAGCACGATTGTAGGCGAGGACAGCCTGACCAAGATGCTCCGCCTGCAGGGCCGCGTTGCCAAGATTGATCTGCAATGCAGCGTTATGCGAACCGCGCTCAGCCACCGACGCGAACCCGATCTCGGCTCGAGCGAAAGTGGCGAGCCGGGCATCCCGATCCGTTTCCTCGAGTGCATCCGCGTAGAGAGTGAGCGCTTGTTCGAGTCGACCTTGGGAATCAAAGGTTTTCGGCTCCGCGGCCACACTGCCGGAGGGCGTTATCGAACAAAGCGCCAAAAGCACGATCCAAAGAGTCGACGTCTTCATGAACGACTCCCCTTCATTCGCTCGTGAATCAACTGACGAGCGCGATCGCGCAAGGACTCCGACAAAAGCCCCGACTCGCCCGATCCGTGAGTACTCTTTTCCGCCGCGCCCCGAGCAAAGCGGAGCGTGTCACACTCCGAAATCAGCTGATCGAAATCAGGCCCAGCCTCACTCGGTAGTTCGGCCAGCAACTCCCTGAGCGATCGGCCAAGTGCCGCGGCGGCCTCCTCTTCAGGTCGCGCAAAGGCCTCTTCGATCGCACGTTCAGCGCGACGAAAGGCACGCGCGCGCTGGACCAGGACCGGGTCGGCACCGCGGCGACGCGCATCGAAGAAGGCGAAGGCAAAGACCGCCAGCCCAGCCCCGTAGAGGACGACGGCTACCCCGCGGTGTTGGACGCGGACGCGATCATCTCGGAGCAGCTTCGAAACGTCTCGTTCAACCGCCAGATTCGCACCGGTCAAAGCGAGCGAGCTACTCCGAACGACACGATCCTCATTCCCGGTGCCCGCGGCTTCGCCTCGGGCCCTTCCCCGCGCCGAATCCGGCGAGTCGGGCGCGCCATGGGTCGACGGAGAGTCGCCGGCAGCACCCGGGCGTCGCGCGACCGCGTCGGCACCGATGACCTCCGCGGCACCGACCGACAACGCGATCGGTCGAGACTTCGTCGTCTCGAACGCCCTCGTCCCCGCATCGAACCAGGAATAGGCCAGTGCTGGTATTTCCCGGACTCCAGAATCGAGAACACGGAGGGTGACATCGAAACGTTTGCCCCCCGCCTCGAGGATTCCGGCCGGGGATTCTTCGGGAAGTCGAAATTTCTCCGAATCCAGAAGCCCTTCGGCATCGAGCGGAGGCAGACTCGCACTCGACAGATCGCCGTCCCCACGAAGAAAGAAGGAGAGCAGAATCGGTTCGCCGAGTTGAACGACGCTGCGATCCGCCGTCACTTCGAGGTTGAAGCCTTCTCCCACAGCACCCGCAAAGCTCTCTGGTCGACCTCGTCGCGGCACTTCGGCTACTTCGATCGAGATCGGCCGATCCTCGGCCATGAATTTCTCGGTCGATGTCGCACGCCGTTGATTGAAAATATCTCGGCGATAGCCCACGCCCCGACTCACGAAGACCTTCGCCGCCTCTGCGCGGACCTGTACCGGCGAGACCGCAATCATGATCCTCTGCGCACGAACGACTAACGTGCGGCGACCACGAACCGTCTCCTCCCGAGACGTCGCCGGCAGTCGGATCAGGCCAGCCTGCGTTTGCACGTCGATCTGGCTATCCGCATCCGGCACGGGCACGTCGAGAAAGCGCAGAGCCGGCGAATCGAAGAGCGGTACGTGGACCTGATACGAAACGAGATCGGGCTGCATTTGCCGGTCGATCCGAAACTCGACCGCGACCGGAATCTTCTGACCAACGAAGATCGGGCCCGCTGGTAGTTCCAACTCGATACCCACGAGGTTGGAGGTTGGCACGCCGCTAATCTTGATTTCGAAGCTTTGAGTGCTCTCGGAAAGGCCAGCCTGCTCGACCAGAAATTCGGGAATCCGAATGCGGCCGGCGCGGGTTCCCGTCAGTTCGTATCGATACACGAAGGTCACCTCGTGGTTCCGCGTCATCTTTCCATTGATGATCGAAATCGAGGTCGACGTACTCGGCGACACCCCGAGCAGGCGAAGCGAGACGCCACCATAGACGCCGACCGAAATTTCGGGTGCCGGCTCCTCTTCGAAATCCGTCGCCACGACCTGAACTTCGATCGCCTCACCCACGTAGTAGGGCCCACGGGCAATCTGGACCCGAACCCCTGCGGCAAACGACGGCATCGCCCACATCACAAGACACGAGACAGACAGACAGACGACGACGAGCGGAGTCCTCAACTTGGTGAGAAGAGCCATCAGCCTAGGGGCAAGAGTCGTCAGCCTCGTCAAAAGAGCCATCAGCCTCGTGACAGCAGTCGTCGACCCGACATTCGACCGGCTTTCGGATACACGCAAGGGAAGACTCACCAATCCTTTTCCACCGGCACGCTACGACGCCGTTGTTCTTCTCGATCCCGGTCTCGGCGCCGCGCGGCCTCTCGATCCCGAACACCTTGGAGCAGCTGGGACGGATCGTCCATCCCTTGTTCCGGGCGCTCTTCAGGGTCGGCACCAGACTCGCCACCCTCTCCTTCGCCTTCATCGTCTTGCGGCGAATCGCCCTGTTCCGACTCCTCGTCCTCCTCGGACTGTTGGTCTTCGGAAGGCTGATCCTCGGGCGGGGGCGGTGGAGGAGAGAGCAGCTCCAGAGCCTTTTGTAGATCGCTGATCGCCAGGCTTTGCGCCTCCTGAGCGGGTGGAAGCGGCGCCGCCTCCCCGTTCAACGTCTCAAAGGCATCCCCCATTGAGAGCCCCGCGGAAGCCACGAACTCGGCAGCCTTTCGAATGCGAACGCCCTCGGCTCCCGCTTCTGGCCCAGCCTCGTCCGTCGGCGCCTCGGCCAGCCCCTCTGCCTGAACGAAGAGCGCGTCAGAAATCGCCGTTGCACGAACTTCGAGCTCATCCTGGTTCTCGGCCAACTCACTCGTACGCGCAAGCGTCTCGGGCCCGCGCGTCGCCGCAGCCTGCTCCGCCCGCTGTGCCGCTTGCCCTTCTTGTTTCTCCTCCCCTTGCGATCCATCCTGCGCGGCCCTTTGGTCCTCGGTCATCGATGGCGACGGGGATGGGGATGGGGCGAGCGACGGGGACTCCGATGCCGATAGCGCGATCGCGTCCTGCGTGCGGTCGCGTACTTCGACCTGATCGAGTGCGAGCTGCCGGATATGTTCGGCAATCGAAAAGAAGAGCGTTCGAATCGCATCGAGATGAAGTGAAGCCCGTTGTGCGGCCTCATTCGCGACCGGCCAATCGGCCGCCGACCCGCCCTCGCCTAACGACAACGCATCCGTCACTTCCATCATCGCCCCGGAGCCGAGAGCCAATCTTTGCCGCGCCAGATCGAACCGTTGCCTTTCGCGCTCGACTGGCGTCGCCACACCCTCTTCGCCTTGAGCCGGGGCCGCCCCTTGCTCCGCGCCCTCGAGTTCTGCCAACCGCTTGCGCTCCTCTCCTTCGAGTAGACCCTCGAGACGAAGCGCCCGGGCAAGGTTCTTCTCCTGCAACGCGACGACCGCGAACTCGTCCCTGGCAAGTGCCTCTTCCGATGTCGCCTCCCCAGAGATTCCGACAATCCGCTCTTGTTCCTCGAAGGCCATGTTCAACAACTGCCGAAGATCGAGAAAACGTTCCCGTGCTGCCGTCAATGCCTCGCCGACTTCGACCTCCGCATCCAGGGCGCCGCGGTAGTCGCCCGCCCCAATCGTTTCGCTGACCCGAGTCATCGCCGTGGCGGCTTCTTCGAGAATCGGCGCGGCTTCCATCAACGCGACGCGTTGCGCTGCCTGGTCTGCTTCTTCAACAGAGGGCCGCGCGGTGGGGTCGGAGGAGCGGAGTGAAGGGCTGGAAGCTGCGCCATCGGGTATCCCGGCCAGGGCCTGCTCTGCCGCCGATGCGAATCCTTGCGCCAGCTCGTCGACTCGGGCCTCAATCTGAGCACTCTCGGTCGCAGCGGATTCCCGGGTCAAGAAGGCGGGAAGGCGAGAATCTGCGGAGAGACCCTCGCCAGCCAACGCGACCGTCGACTGCGCCAGGCCGCCTACTTCGGCCAACAAGATGTCAATCTGCTCGACGGGATCCCGCAATTGGTCTCGCGCGCGCTTCAATTCCGAGAGCGCATTCGAACCCCGACGATAGGCGCGCTCGGCTCGACGTTGGCGCAACTGACGCCGGGTCTGTCCCATCCGCTCGATGGCGCTGTCGAGATATCCGAGGACGCCGTCGAGCTGTCGGATGCGAAGCACATCTTCCGGTGATCGTTCGGACTCGGGCTTGCTCTGCAATCCCGCCCGCTCGCGCGCGACGCGTTCCGCAAGCGAATTCGCGTCGGAAAGAACGAGTCGCTGCTCCGTCGCTGTCTCCCGAAAAACCGATCGCAACGACTCCGCTGCATCGAGTTCACCCGACCGCACGATTCGTTCCAACAAGGCGGCGGATGCCCCGACGCGGAGTCTCTGCGTCGCGATCATCTCGTCCAGCTCGACTTCGAGAGCCTGCTGATCGGTTCTCGCGATCTCGTCCGCAAGAATCAGAGCGCGCCGGAGTGTCACATCGAGGTTATGCCGCGGATCCTCGGCTTCGGGCCTCGCCGCCGCCGCCTCGCGGAACCAATCGGCCGCCACGTAGAGCGCCTCGAGCGCTCCTGCGGCATTGGGCTCCCCGGCAGCCAAGGCCGCATCCGCCCGGGCCACAGCCGCGATTCCAAGATTGTAGGTCGCCGCATAACGCAGTTCGGGATCATCGGTCGCATCGCGCCTTGCATCGCGAAGCAAGGCCTCCGCCGTCGCGGCCTCGCCGGCCGCAAGCTGACCATTGGCGCGATTGAACTTCTCCCTTGGATCCTCCGCTGGATCAACGGACTCGCGAGCCCCACTCGCGTCGGAGGGCGAAAGCCGTTCGATCGCCAAAGCGGGGTCCCCGGCCAAGGGGGATTGCACAGGCACTCGGGCCGGGGTTTGTGCCGGGGTTTGTTGTTGGGCCTGCGCATTCGCGGAACTCGTAGGCAGAACGGAGAACGGAACCAACAGGCAAGCGAGCAGCATCGCGGCCGGTCGACCCGACGTCCTGGATTTTCCGGCCGACGTCGATACCGCCGCGATCAAGCAAACGAGCGCGAGCAATACAAAGAATTGATAGGCCTCGTCGCGAATCGTTCGACCCCGCTCATCAAGTTGTCCCCGGGTCAGATCGGCAATGTGCCTTTCGTAGATCGAGGCGAGATCGAGCACCCCCGTACCGGCGGGAACGAAGGCGCCATCCGTGGTTAGTGCGATCTCCCGGAGCAAGTCGCCATTCAATCGACTGACAACTGGCTGGCCGTCGCCATCACGCAACAAGGTCCGCACCCCGGTCTTCGAATCGCGCAGATAGATCTGGCTCCCGGCCTCATCCCCAAAACCGATCGTGATGATCTTGATCCCCGCCTCGGCGGCCTGCCGGGCCGCATCGAGGGCGAAGGCGTCGTGATCCTCTCCGTCCGTAATCAAGATCAACGCTCGCTGCGCGGGTCCCGCCTCTCCCATCCCGGCCACAGCACGTAAGATCGGCTCCGCCAGACTCGTCCCGCCACGAGTGACGCTATGCGCACCGGCGCTATCGAGGGCCAGTCGAAGGAAACTTTTGTCCGGCGTCATCGGCGAGAGAATCGTCGCGCGACCGGCGAAGGCAATCAGCCCTACATAGTCATCGTCGAGATACGAAAGCAGATCAGAGATCTCTGCTTTGGCCCGCTCCAATCGAGAAGGCTTGGCATCATCCGCCAACATCGAGCGCGAGACATCGAGGGCAATCATGATCTCCGCCCCGACACGCGGCGTCGCGACATAACGCAGCCCCCATTGCGGTTGCATCAGCGCCACGATCATGGCGGATCCAGAAATCGCCAACAGCGCGATCCGAGCCCACCTTCGCCAACGAGAAGGACGAAGAACCAGCCCACTTTGCATCGCGCCGCTCACCAGCCGATCCAGGGCATCGCTACCGCGACGTTCGAGCCAGATGACGCCGAGCACGATGGCAGCCCAGGCCCACAACAACATGCCGAGCTCGGGATGCGCGAACACAAAGGAGGTTTCGCTCATGCCGGAAGCCTCCGAAGCCAGGTGCTCGAAAGCAGCGCAGCCAAGACGACGAAGGCCAGGGCCGAAGCGACAACGGGTGCGAAGTGAACTTCATATTCGAGGTATCTGACCTCGCTGATCTCGCTGCGTTCGAGGCGACCGATCTCCTCGATGACCTCGCGCAACGCCTCTTCGTTGGTCGCATGGAAATAGCGCCCGCCACTGCGTTGTGCGATTTTCTGCAATGTGACTTCGTCGATCTCGACGGCCATTCGTTGTAGCGAAGTCCGGCCATCTGACCGGCGCACGGGAAAGGGCGCATACCCCGTATAGCCGGCACCGATCGTATAGACCTTGATTCCGTATTGCGCAGCCAGATCAGCCGCCTGAAGAGGCTCGATCTCACCGGCGTTGTTCACGCCGTCCGTCAAAAGGATGATGACCTTCGACGCGGCCTCCTGACGGCGAAGCCGCTCAACGGCCAGGGCCAGGCCTTCACCGACTGCCGTGCCGTCCTCTCGCTGATCCGTCGGCGTTTCGATCTGCGAGAGAATCGCGAGCAGGTTGCCATGGTCGAGCGTCAAAGGACAGAGTCCATCCGCATAACGCGCAAAGGTCACGAGCCCGATCAGGTCGTCCGGTCGTCCCTCGCCAAAATCCCCGCCGCCTGCAACGAATTCCTTGAAGATCGTCTTGACGACATCGAGGCGACTCGTGCTGGTATCGCCGCGAACGAAGTCTCGCGCCTGCATCGACCCGGATCGGTCGACGACCATGCCAATCGCGATGCCCTCGCGCTTGACCTCGCTGACGGCGTTTCCCGTTCTCGGGCCTGCCAGCGCAACCGCGAGCAACAGCGTTGCAAGGCCGAGAGAGGCCGCCGGCAGCCAGACGAGGCGAGCGCGCAATGACCGTCGCCCGGTCTCGACCAGGCGAAGACTCGAATAGCGAACAACGGAGGGCAAGCGATTCGCCTGGACGAAGACCAGCGGCGCAAAGAGCGCGAAGAGTAGGAGCCAGGGATCGCTGAACTCGAAATTACTCGACCAGGGCATGCTCGGCCTCCGTACTTTCGAACTCGCCAGCGTGCGACACACGAACGAAATTCCGTGTCTCCGTCAGGAATTGTTCTGCGGCGGCGATCGATGCCGAAACGACCTCAGCACTCGGACGCAGACCGGCGAACTTCACGAGATCCGCCTCTTCCAGGAAAGTTTGGAGCAGACGCTGATGCGAACGTGCCAGATCTGGAGAACGGCCCATCTCGGCAAGAAACTCCTGAGTCGTCAGTTCGGGCGAACGCAGCGCGAAGCGATCTTCCAGGTAGCTGCGAACGATGAGTGAGAGCCGAACGTAGAAGGCATCCATGGTGGCCGCGTTCGGCCGCCCCGAGGCGAGCAGGGAGTCGAGATCGGCGCGGGCTACGTCGTAGGCGCTCTGTCGACGTTGACGTTCCCGCGCCGCGATGAAAAATCGCCAGACAAAGGGTCCGAGAGCGGCGACTACAACTAACATCCCTACCAGCCAGAGCCAGGGATTTTGAGACAACGTCTGCCGTGGGCCGAGATCGGGATAGCGGGATCGCAATTCGAGCGGCGCACCTTCGTCGAGGACGGGCGCAATCTCGAGCGCGATCCTTTCCGTGAGAAGCTCGAATGCATCCTCTCCGGCCGGGGCCGTTTGCTGTCCGGGTCGCCGGTCGACGAACTCGACACGCAGCGGAGGGATTGCCTGCATTCCGGAATGAGCCGGTTGGAGTCGGTAGCGCTGGCGAGCGATTACTCCTCCGGAACTCGACTCATCCTCGCTCGGCGCGAAATCGACGATCTCGAATCGCCCCAACGCCTCGCCGAACTCAGGCATTAAAATCTCGACCCCGGGTTCGGCCTCGACCACCAGTTCAAGCTCGATCACATCACCGATCACCGGCTCGGCCGGCGTGACCACGAGCTTGATCCGAACGGGCCCACGTGTGCTCTCGCGCTCGATCGAAGAAGAGGCCCACGCCGACAACGGACCGACCGATGACACCACGACTAACAAACAAACGACCAACCCGGCCCGCAGCAGCCAGCGCGACGACCCGAGACGCCTGAAGCCAGAACGACTCATCGCCCTCTCCTCTCGCGCATTCGAAAGAAGCGCACCAGGGGATCGACGACATCCCCGGCGGCATCGATATGAATGAAATCGATCCCCACCGTGGCGAAGCGCCGCGCGAGCTCGCGCACACGTTCTGAGCCGCGCTCCTTCACTTCGGCCTGAAAGGCGCGAGCACTTGTGTCGACCAGCCGCGTCTCGCCCGATTCAGCGTCGGACAGAGCGACCAATCCGACGTCGGGAATCTCGAGTTCGTTCGGGTCGGTCACCAGGACGGCGATCACATCGTGTTTGCGGTTCGCCGCCACCATCGCCCGATCGAAGCCGTCATCCAGGAAGTCGCTGACGACGAAACAAATTGTGCGACGCTTCGTGACCCGCATGAAAAATTCGAGGGCCATCCCGATATCGGTCGCTTGCCGCGGCGGGCGCGGTGCGCGGCCGGGCGTGAAGCGATCTCGCAGCTTCGCCATGAATGACGACGCGCGTGGTCCCGGGCGTTCCCCGTCGGCCGACACGCCGATTTCCGCGCTCGCGTCTCCGTGCGCCAAGACTTCGCGAACGACTCGAAGAGCGTGTCTTTGACCCTTTCGTGGCGGGATATATTGTTCAATCTCACTGTGAAAGAGTGCCAACCCCACCTTGTCATCGTTGCGCGTCGCCGAGAACGCAAGCAGTGCACAAAGTTCCGCCGACGCCTCTCGCTTGCTCCGCATAGCCGACCCGAAGTCCTGGGAGGCGGAAACGTCCGCCATGAGCATCAAGGTGAGTTGCCGCTCCTCGACATAACGCTTGATATAGGGCTCGCCCATTCGCGCCGTGACATTCCAGTCGATCGTCCGCACATCGTCGCCCGGCACATAGGGCCGCACTTCGTCGAATTCCATGCCCCGCCCTTTGAAGACCGAGACATATTCCCCCGCCAACACGTCGGCGACTTGTCGACCGGTGCGGACCTGTATTTCGCGAACGCGTGCAAGAATTTCACTGGTGAGCAATGGCTTCGACCTGGCTTGGCGTCAGGGGACGAGAACGCCGGCGAGGATTCGCTCGATGATATCCTCGCTCGTTTTGCCTTGCGCCTCGGCTTCGTAGCTCACGCCGATTCGATGGCGCAGCACGTCGAGCGCAAGGTTCTTGACGTCGTGCGGCGTCGCATAGTTCCGGCCTTGCAAAAAGGCGTGCGCTTTGGCGGCCTTCGTCAGAAAGAGGGAAGCTCGGGGCGAGGCACCCATTTCGATCATCCCTTCGAGATCCGCAAAGCCCGCTGCCTTGACATCGCGGGTCGCATGAACGAGATCGACGACATAGTTCTTGACCTTTTCGTCGACGAAGACCTGATCGACGACCTTTCGCGCGGCCATGATCTGTTCCGGCGTGAGGACCGCGTGGACCTCGACGTCGGGCTGACCCGTCGCCATCCGATCGATGATTTTACGCTCATCCTCCTTCGAGGGATAGCCCACGACGATCTTCAACATGAAGCGGTCGATCTGGGCCTCGGGCAGCGGATAGGTCCCCTCCTGCTCGATTGGACTCTGG
>CAZMFM010000051.1:0-6261 GCA_964565565.1 uncultured Spirochaetaceae bacterium
GGGCATGGCCGGTAGCGACACCATTGGCTGCGTCGAGAGCAGCTCCATTACAGCGCTGCCGAAGCCCCCGGCCAGGACGTGATCCTCAACCGTGACGACGCGACCGGTCAGCGCGGCCAACCTTCGAATCAGTCGCGCATCGAGTGGCTTGGCAAAACGTGCATCGACCACACTGGCTTCGATTCCCTGCCTGGACAATTCTTCGGCCGCGAGCAGGGCTTCGTCGACGGTCTTGCCCAAGGCGATCAAGGCCACGTCACTTCCCTCACGTAACAACTCGCCTTGTCCGATCGGCAGGGATTTCGGATCCGGATCGGTCAGACTTCCGCTGACGGCTCCGCGCGGATAGCGAATCGCGAAGGGGCGACCGGAATCAATCGCCGTCGCCAACAAGCGCTGCAGATCGTTGGCGTCACGCGGTGCCGCCACGACGAGATTCGGAATCGTTCTGAGATAGGAGAGGTCGAAGGCGCCGTGATGCGTCGGACCGTCTGCGCCGACCAGACCCGCCCGGTCGATGGCGAAGGTCACGGGCAGCTCTTGTAGCGCGACATCGTGAACGATCTGATCGAAGGCGCGTTGAAGAAAGGTCGAATAGATTGCGCAAACCGGACGAAGCCCCTCGGCCGCCAGTCCCGCGGCAAACGTCACCGCGTGTTGCTCCGCGATACCCACGTCATAGACGCGATCCGGGTGTCGTTCGGCGAAGCGGTCGAGCCCTGTCCCATCCGGCATCGCCGCCGTAATCGCCACGACCCGATCGTCCCGGTCGGCGATTCGCGCGAGGCACTCCGCGAAACAATCCGTCCAACTCATCGCAGCCTTCGCTGTCGTCCCTCGCGCCCCGGTCTCGATATTGAAGGGCGCCGTCGCATGCCAGCCGTAGGGGTCACTCTCCGCGGGCGCATAACCGCACCCCTTTCGGGTCTTCACATGGAGCAGCGCCGGCCCCTCGCCCATGCGCAATTCGGTCACCGCCTTCAGCAGCGTCTGCAGATCATGGCCATCGACGGGCCCGAGATAGCGCCATCCGAGCGATTCCGCGTAGCCGCGAAAATCGCCGGTCGAATTCAGCCCCCCCGTTCCGGGCGCAATCGACATGCCGTTATCGTTCAAGACCACCCGAAGAGAATTGGACATCGTCGAAGCGTGATTCAACGCCTCGAAGGAAAGGCCCGAGGTCGCCGAACCATCGCCGATCACGGCCACCGCATAGCGGTCGATCCCCTGTCGCGCAGAAGCTTCCGCCATGCCGAGGGCCGCCGAAATCGAAGTACCAGCATGCCCCGCACCAAAGGCGTCGTAGGGGCTCTCGGATCGGCGCAGGAACCCCGCCGGCCCGTCCGCCTTCTTGATCCGCGCCATCGCTTCCCGGCGACCGGTCAGGATTTTGTGCCCGTGCGCCTGATGTCCGACATCCCAGACAATCCGATCCCTGGGTGTATCAAAGACAGCATGCAAAGCCACCGTCAATTCGACGACACCGAGGCTCGCCCCGAAATGGCCGCCGTTCTTGGAACCCAACTCAATGAGATGGCGGCGCAGTGAATCAGCCACGTCCCCTAACATCTCATCCGGTAGCGCACGGAGATTGGATGGATCATCGATCGTTGACAGCATGCACCCCCCTACAATGGCCCTTGCCGACAAACGAACGGTCGGTGTGGCCGCAGAGGATCCGCAGCGCCGCGCTCCTTGGCAACGCAATCGCTGACCGATTCGCGGGAAGCGGTCAGCGTCGGGGGTCTTCGAAGTTTCGCTGACCGATTGTCGGATATCGGTCTGATCGGCTTCGCTCGAACCTTGCGCGCCGCGGTCGGAGACTGATACCGACTGCTCCAATGTCCTCTCGAGAAACTCCCGATCAGACCAACGCCCAGAACGGGCGAACCCGGCCAGGCGCGAATCGCACTGCCGACTTCGACGTCATCGTGATCGGTGCGGGCCCCGCCGGCTGCGCGACGACACTCGCCTTTGCCCGGCGAGGCGCGCGCGTGTTGTTATTGGAGGCGAATCCCGATGCGGCGAATCGACTGGCAGGAGAGTGGCTGCACCCGGGCGCCGTCGAAGGTCTCGCAGCGCTCGGCGTCGACCTGCGGGCGCAAGGGAAGTTCGAATCGGGGCGGGGGTTTACGGTCTTTCCCGAAGACGGAAGCGATGCGATCAAGCTCCCCTATTGGCATTCGCGTGGAGGGTATGACGCGCGGGCGAAGCGTGAAGAACCTCTCGGTGACGACTCCGCGACGACCGCCGATATCAATGGCTCGGCCGGATCGAGCGCGCGAGGATGGAGCGGCGAACATCGAGGCCTGGTCGATCGGCTGCGCGCGGAAGTTTCTGACTATTCCGATGTGACTTTTCTCGATGATGCGCGTGTCCTATCGATCGACGGACAAAATGTCTCGTATCGACAAAAGAGTAGAGACGTTATGCTTTGGGCGACGGCTGCTCTGATCGTCGGGGCGGACGGACGCTCCTCTCGCGTCCGAAGCGCTCTTGGCCTCTCATCGGATACGACCACGCTGTCTCGGATGGCCGGTCTGCGCCTGTCGGGAATCGAAATGCCCTTCGAAGGCTATGGCCACGTCCTGCTCGGCGGGCCGGGGCCGATCCTGGGCTATCGCATTGGCGAGGATCAGGTACGACTCTGCATCGACCTGCCCAACGACCTTCCGACCGATGCAGCCACGCTATGGGATGCCTATTCGCCCGTTCTGCCCGAAGCGATGCGATCGGCCTTTCGCCGGGAACTCCTGAACGGTCGAATCCAATGGGCCGCCAACCAGGCTCGCCCTCGCACAAGTTATGGGCGACCCGGACTCTGCTTGATCGGCGATTCGGTCGGCTTTCGACATCCACTGACCGCGGCTGGAATCACCCTCGGCGTCTGCGATGGCGCTCGGCTCGCCGAAGAGCCTGACTTTTTCCGCTGGAAGAGATCGCGGGAAAGCGAAACGCGCGTCGCCGAGATGCTAGGCGGTGTACTCTACGAAGTCTTCTCGACCGAGTCGGAGACGACCGTCGCGATGCGACGTGGCATCTACGACCTCTGGCGAGGAAGCGAGCAAGAGCGCTTTCGGACGATGCGTTATCTCTCCGGCGAACCCCATCAACTGGCTCCCTTTGCGAAAACCTTCGCCCGCGTCACGCTCCCGGCGATCGGACGGGTCGTGGGTGGTGCCATCCTGGCTCGCGATAGCGGGCGGGCGTCTTCCGCAATCCGTGAGATCGCCGAGCGCGCGAAATGGCTCGCAAGCGGTGCGTTCGGGATCAGTTCATTCCGATCCGCTGGGACCCAGGTCTCCACGGACACGCGCGTCGGTGCGCTGCCTGACCCGTCCACCCCAAGATCGCCCGTAAGAAGCAGTCGAAGTTCGTCCGCGATCCATGCCATTGAACTCGGCGTCGCACGTCTCGTCTCCGACCAGAACGACCGATCGCGACGACCGGGATCGATCGAGCAACAAGAGTCCGAACGGGGCGCCTGGGAGGGAGAGGTCAGCTGGTGTCCGATGTTGGCGGCCCAGTTCGTGATCTTTTCTGATCTGATCGGGCGGGAGATCTCAGACGAGAGAAGAAGTGGCTTGTTGCGTCATTTCGAAGACACGCAATTCGAGGATGGCCTCTGGGGTTTGCACCCCCTTTCGACGCCCTATCTCTTCGTAACGACCCTCGTCTATGTCGCCTCACGGATCCTGGGCGTCGACGCTGAGTCGGACTTGCTTCGTCGTGCCGGACAGTTCATTCGGCGAGAGCAGGTCACGACGATTCCCAGCTGGGGAAAGCTTTGGCTGGCGCTGGCCGGACTCTACGATTGGCGGGGCGTTCCGCCCGTGGTGCCCGAACTCTGGGCGCTGCCGACGGGACTACCCTTCCACCCCTCGAAATTCTATTGCCATACACGGCATATCTACTTGTCGATGTCGGCACTCTATGCGCGAAAGCTCCAGGCCTCGGACAGTCCAATGCGAAGAGCACTTCGCATTGAACTCTTCGGCGGAAGCTACGAGCAGGTCGACTGGACCGCGGCGCGGCGATCGCTGAGGTCGCGAGAACTCGTCACGCCTCCGAGCCTGCCGCTGCGCCTGGCCTACGAACTCGGCAGTCTTTTTGAACGACATCACTCTGTGAAGCAACGCCTACGCATACTCGAAGAGATCGAAGAACGCATTCGCTGGGAGTTGCGGTCCAGCGACCATCTCTCTCTCTCGCCCGTGAGCGGAACGTTGAATATTCTTGCGTTGTGGGCTGCGGACAAGAATGATCCCGAGATCAAGCGTGCGAGCGAACGGCTCGAAGCCTGGATCTGGGAAGATGAAGTGTCGGGAACGCGAATCGCCGGGGCCCGCAGCGCTTCCTGGGATACGGCCTTTGCCCTGCAGGCCCTGGTGGCCGCAAAACCCCATCACGCAGCACACGACGCCATCAGAGAGGGTGGCCATTTTCTCCGACAGCAACAGATCCAGTCGAGTCCGGCCGGATTCCGCGAGGCTTTTCGCTTGGACGCACGCGGTGGTTGGTCCTTCACCAACGCCCTGCATGGTTGGCCGGTCAGTGATTGCACGGCCGAGGCCGTCGAAGCGCTATCGCGTGTTGGGCCTGGCGACGACGGCCTGGACGTGGCCCAGGCTCGCGAAGCCGTGCACTTCATCCTTCGCTGCCAGAACCGCGACGGCGGATTCGGGAGTTACGAAGCCAGACGATCCCGCCTCGGGCTCGAGTGGCTGAATCCGGCCGAGATGTTTGGCGACTCGATGACCGAGCAGACCTACGTAGAATGCACGGGCTCCTGTATTGCCGCGCTCGAGAGCGCGACAGGGCGCTTCCCCGAACTCGCGAAACGAAGAACGAACCTGGCTGTCGATCGCGCCCGTCGACGCCTTCGCACACTCCAGAACGCCGATGGATCCTGGCCCGGCGTTTGGGCCGTACATTTGATCTACGGAACGCTTTTCGGAATCCGCGGTCTGGTCGCGGCCGGTGTTGCACCCGGCGATCCGGCACTGCGACGCGCAAGACACTGGCTCGTCGAGCACCAGCGATCCGACGGCGGCTGGGGCGAAACACACGAAGGCTGCATCAACGGGCGATACACGGAGAACGACGAGAGCCAGATCATCCACACGGCCTGGGCGCTAATGGGATTGCTCGAAGCCGGGGAGCCCGATTGGCGATGCATCGAACGCGGCGCGGCCTTCTTGATCGCCAGCCAGAACGAAGACGGCAGCTGGCCGCGCCAGGACCCAGCCGGACTCTTCTTTCGAAGCGCATTGCTCGACTACGCGCTCTACCGTCAAATTTTTCCGCTTTGGGCACTATCGTTGTACGAAAGTCGCCGCGAAGTCCGACTCGGCTTCAAAAAGAAGGGATCTCTGGAACATGCCGAAGTGAATGCGGCCCAATTTGTGACGGCCGCCACCCTCGTCACACCTGGACCGGGATCAACGCCTACTCCCAACCCAACAGCGTCTCCTACCTTGGCTCCTACTTCGGCTTCGGCTTCGGCTTCGACTTCGACTTCGACTGCAGCGTCTGACGCATGACGTCCCAGGGTCAGCGATTCCCCTTGTGCGCGCGAGCCGTTGTCTACACGATAGACGCCGCCGGGTAGTCTACCCCGGAGTCTGCTTCTCTACTGATCGACGCTTCATGAAATGGAAACCGGATCATGGCTGACTCCCAAGAGATCGAGATCGAAAAGGAAGGTCGCAAGGCGGCGACGCAAGAACGTATCCTCAGGGCTTCGATGGAGCTCTTCACCGCGCGTGGCTTTGGCCAGACGAGCATTTCACAGATTGCTGCCAAGTCGGGTGTCAGTCGCGCAACGATCTTCTGGCATTTCGGAAACAAGGCAACGCTCTTCCAGGAAACCTGTCGACATTTCCTCGTGCCATTCAGACTCTCGCTCGAACGAAGCCTGGTCCACCTCGAACCCCGCGCCCGTGTCGTCGACCAATTGGCCGCCTACGAACAATTCGTCAGCTCGAATAGCAAGACCATCCATGCCTTTGTCACCTGGGTCTTTTCTTCTCCCGAGACGGCGGATTCTCTTCGTCGAGAACTCCTCGCTCTCCATTCCGCGTACGTCTCGAGCATCGAGCGCGCCTTGGGCGAATTGCTAGGCGATCCCGGTCAAGCGACGGAACTCGCGATCACCCTCGTTTCGATGCTCCACGGAAATACGCTACTCGCGCTGGGGGCCGAGCCTGGGGCGGCTGTGCGATCGAAGGTCCTTCACAACCTGCTCGACCGAGCGTTGTC
>CAZMFM010000051.1:6361-37132 GCA_964565565.1 uncultured Spirochaetaceae bacterium
GTCGACCGGAAGAACCACCGCCTAGCGTACGCGACCATCGCTGCTGGACCGCGCTCGAGTAGAATCAAACACGTTCCGCAGCGCCGCCAAGCTATTCCCAGGTCGAGTCGTCTCGGCCGAGTTCGCGCAGCCGCTCTCGCACCGGAATCGGCGGATACCCCGAACGATCCCCCCGTCGAATCGCTGCAACATGTTCGCCGTCCTCGGCCCAGATATGACAGGTATTCAAGGTGCCGGCAATTCGTCGCTCACGAGCCTCATCGCTCGTCGAATCCCGTCCGCCCGGCGTTCCACGGCCCGCGCGAACCGATACCGACCACATCGCCTGGATGACTGCCGGCGCCATCGCCTGAAGGAGCGCATTCGTATGCGTACATCCCTTCGGTCCGCCAAAGAGATCCCTGATCTTTCGCGTGAAGCCACGAACGATCGATAGACCAACGAGCTTTTGATAGTCGCCAGCGATCAGGGGGCACTTCGAATTCGGGTGCGTCTCGAAGACGACCCGGGCGTCGGTGATCTCGAGCTTCGGAATCGCGACCCGAAGTTCGAGTTGCATCTGATGAAGCTCCATCGGCTTGGGATCGTCGACAATATAGAGGCCGGGCGGTTTTTGATCGGAGACGACACCGCGTACGAGCAATTCGTCGTCCGATAGTTGATAGACACGCGCCTCGTATTGGCGGGTATGGATGAGTTCGAGCTCGTCGTCATTCGGAAGTAGGGTCATCGTCCTTTGGTAGCACGCTCGGGCCCCCGGTTTTCCGCACTCCGCATCCCGCTATAGTCTTCCCGCCCGCCCGAACGACCCCCAACCCCAAAGAGAAGCGAGATCCCCATGACACAATCCGAATACGGCACCGGCCTTCAACTGCAAAGCACGATCACCGGGAGCGGACAGCTCGAAATCAAGCTCACCACGATCGAAACCCCCGCGCCCGGTCCCGGCGACGTCGTCGTTCGCATCGAAGCCTCACCGATCAACCCCTCGGATCTCGGCCTGCTCTTTGGGCCGGCCGACATGACGCAAGCCAGCCAGGCCGGGAGCGCCGATAACCCGGTTCTCACCGCCCCGGTGCCCCAGGAATTGATGGGCATGGTCGCAGCACGACTCGACCAGCCCATGCCCGTCGGAAATGAAGCAGGCGGTATCGTTGTCGCAGCCGGGGAGTCCGAGGCGGCGCAAGCGCTACTTGGAAAGACCGTCGGCGTGATCGGCGGCGCGATGTATTCGCAATTTCGCACCGTGCCAGCGGCGATGTGTCTGGCGCTTCCCGATGGCACGACGCCGGCAGAAGGCGCCTCCTGTTTCGTCAATCCACTGACGGCCCTCGGCATGGTCGAGACGATGCGGCTCGAAGGACATAGCGCGCTCGTTCATACCGCGGCCGCCTCCAATCTCGGACAGATGTTGAACAAGATCTGCCTTGCCGACGACGTAGCCCTCGTCAATATCGTCCGCCGCGAAGAACAAGTGGAGATCCTGCGGGCGCTCGGCGCGAAATACGTTTGCAATTCGAGTTCCCCGAACTTCAGGGATGAATTGACCGACGCGCTCGTGGAAACCGGCGCGACGATCGCCTTCGACGCGACCGGGGGCGGAACCCTGGGCGGTCAGATTCTCGCCTGTATGGAACGCGCTCTGCTTCGCAATTCGACCGGATATAGCGGCTACGGATCACCGACCCACAAGCAGCTCTATCTCTACGGCCGACTCGATCGCTCGCCGACCGAATTGACCGCCAACTATGGAATGGCCTGGGGAATCGGCGGCTGGCTGCTCACGCCTTTTCTCCAGAAGATCGGACTCGAGGGCGGGACCCGATTGCGCACGCGCGTCGCCAACGAGATCAAGACGACCTTCGCCAGTCATTATTCAGCGGAAATCTCGCTCGCCGAAGTCTTGTCGCTCGACTCGGCCAAGGCCTACGGCAAGCAGGCAACGGGCTCGAAGTATCTGATCAACCCACACAAATAGAGCCCACGACTCGATCGAGCGGCGCGCCCGAGCGCGTCGCTCGCTCCCATTCTCACCGACCATCGCCCCCTTCCTGCAATAGATATCGGCTCAACATCGTCGAAATTTCTTCGACTAGCTCACCGTCGAATTGATCGTCGCTCGCATTCGCGGCGATTCCCTCGGCGGAGCTCACGGCCATGAACGCAGCAAGATCGAGGTTCGCCACCTTGATCTCCTTGCGATGAAGCTCGAGGAGTTGACGAATGAACGCAAGCACCGACTCCCGGGCGCCCAACAACCGACGACGAAAGACGGCACCCGGCACATGCTCGAGTGACCGCAAATAGCTGGGCCCCCGCCAGATCGCGTTCATTGCGACACTCAGCACCACCGTCAACGTGTCATGCAGTGACGCCTCTGGATCGAAATGCACAGCCTTGATCGAGCTCACGAGCGCTTCGATCTCGCGCTGAATCAATGCGTCGTAGACCTCTTCCTTGTTGGCGAAATACTCGTAGAGCGTTCCGACACTCGTGCCCGCCGTGGCGGCGATGCGATTCGTCGTGGCGGACGCATAGCCATGTTGCGCAAGCACCCGAGCGGCGGCCTCGAGCAGCACTTGAACCGTCTGCCTTGCTCGCTCCTGTTTTGCTTTCCTTCGCAGCGGGGTAACGCGTTTCGACGGCATTGGGTCGAGGCTCCGTGACTCGTGTTGATTGAAACCGAGTAATCATTCAATTTTAGCGAAACCACAAGAGTCGACAAGCGCGTCGAAACGTCCGACGCGGGTGACGAGCGCAAGACGACCGTTGCGCCGCAAAGCGCTGCGCGAGTCGCTCACTTCTGCGTGTGTTACCTGGGTTAGGCGCTAGCCACGCTTCTCAATGACTTCGAGAAGCGCGTCGATCTCCGCAATTTCCGGTGTGGCCGAATTGAGCCAACACTCTTCGACGCCCAATTCCTCAAAGGCATCGAGCGAGGCACGTACCGCGTCCGGGGACGAGCGATCGACCAGTTGTGAAATGGCCTTCGCGGGTCCTTCGCCCATGAATGCGAGGTATTTGCGGACATAGGCCTTGAGTCTCTCATCCGCGTTCGGGGCGAGCGAATACCAGAAGCCAGCGACTCGCCGGGGCGGGGTGTCGCGGCCGGCATCCTGCCACGCTGCGACCACGCGTTCTTGTTGCTGCTTCATCTCTGAAGCAACTCCGTTCCCGGACCATGAATAGACGCCATCCGCCCACTTCGCGGCGCGCGCAATCGCCTTCGGCCCCATCACACCAGCGAGAATCGCAGGCCCCCCCGGCTGTACGGGCATGGGCCCGACCGGCGCCGCACCTTCGAATGGCCGCTCGCCGGCCCAGATCCGTCGAATCTGCGCCACCTGCTCTTCCATCTTTGCGTGGGGACGAACGCGTTCCTTCTCCATACATCGATAGTCTTGATCGCGCCCGCCGACACCGACCGTAATCGTTGTCCGACCCCCGGAAATCAGATCGAGCGTCGCCGCATGTTTGGCCACCTTGATCGCGGGATGCATCGGGAGCACATAGAGTGTCGGAACGATCTCGACACGCTTCGTGACTGCCGCCGCTGCGGCCAGCAGCGCCATCATATCCACGCCGGAACCAACCATTCGCTCGCCGCAAGAAATCGCCGAAAAGGGCCCTTCGTCGACGCGCCGAAACCACTCGAGCATCAAATCGCGCGTCAAGTCATCCTGGGAGTAGGGGAAGCACAACCCGATCTTCATTGCCGAACTCCGTCACGCAATGGCCCAGCCCACGGTCCGACTAACAAATCCGAGATGCTCAACGTGCCACCAAGCGAAAGAGATAGACGTCTTCGATGTCCTCATGTCGCGGCCGGGTCGAGTATTTCTGCTCGTAGTCATTCGCGAAGGCATCGAATTCTTCTTGATCCCGAACCCTCGAAGCGAGCAGTTCGAAAATCCTCTCTTCGATCCGAACACGGACCTTCGGGTCGGCCTGCATGTTCTCCACCCACGCCGACTGGTTCGTTCCGGCATGGACATAGAGCTTGTCTCCCATCGCGACGACCCAGATGTTGACGGAATAGGGATCCTCGATCCGGGTTTCGAGTTGGATCGTCGAAACTTCGTCGGTCCAGTCCCAATCGCTCGGCACCGACTCCTCTGTTCCTTTGAGCGCGCCACCGGGCATGACCAAGAGGGGCCCACAGGCAAGGAAAAAGGTGCATGCCGCGAAGGCGATGACTCGTTGAGTCGGGTTTCCCATCAGAAACTCCCTTGGACGAATGCTCGTCGAAACACAGAAACGCAAAGACGAACAGAGAAAAAGAGGCCAACGGATGGAACGATAGCGGGCCCGCTCGAGAATGAATCAGTCGCTCTGCTTTCGCTTTCGCTCGCCGTAGTCGCCAAAGGGCGCATCCCTTTCCGAGATGACTTCACGAAAGCCCTCATCGGAAAAGCGCTCGACCCAACGATAGGCCTCTTCAGTATGTCGGGTCATCCCGTCGAAGAGCGTGCCCAACAACTGGGTCGTTCTCAGGCCCATGTTCTCAAAGGCCTGGTTGATCAACAGCTTGTTCAAAGCCAGCTGGTTGGCGGGAATATTCTCGAGACGCCTGGCGTGGGCGATGATGCGTTCTTCGATCTCTTGCGGCGGGCAGACCTGCGACACGAGGCCAATCCGATGGGCCGTCGCCGCATCGATCGCATCGCCACTCAACAAGAATTGCTTCGCGTGTTCAAGGCCCAATCGATAGACCCACATCATGGTCGTCGGTGTGCCATAGATTCTCGACGGCGCATAACCAATGAATGCGTCGTCGGCCATATAGAGGAGATCGCAACAAAGAATCAGATCCGTCGCCCCGCCAATCGCCCAGCCATGGATCTGACCCAGGACCGGCTTCGGACATTCCCAGATCTTCATGAATCGCTTCACGTTATTCCCCATGAACTGGAGATCACGAACGGGATCCCATGCCCCTTCTCGCGGCTTCGGGCCCGGCGCGTCAAAGGGGCTGCCCCATCCGGCTTCGATGTCGTCGCCAGAACCGGGATTCAGGTCGTACCCGCCCGTGAGCGCGCGACCGGCTCCGCGCAGAACGATCGACCGGACTGGACGAGACGCGGTTGCCTGATCGATTGCATCCGCAACGCCCTGAACGACCGCTTCGGTCAGCGTGTTCATCTTCTCGGGGCGGTTGAGCGTCACGAGTGCCACGCTTCCCTGCTCTTCATATAGAACGACAGCTTCACTCATCAATCGATCCCTTCAGTTGTTTCACCCGATCCGGGGCGGTGTGGATTTGTGATGCCAGGTTTCGATCGGCACAAAACGAAAACACACGACGGCACGACGGGTGGTCTGACCATGATATCCAGCGCTGGCGAAGCGACAACTTGCGTCAAGGAGCGCGCAAGGGGCGAGGGGCGGATGAATCGTCGAGCGCCTACGATCAGCCGGTCGCGCGATCGGCAAGGCGTGAGCGAGACGTCAAATGTCGGGGGCAGACAGCGACCCAGGAGTGAGATGAGCAAGCACCCGAACGACGGCGTCACCTATCGTACGACGGACGCCGGCTATTTCGAAAAGCGGAGCCTTCGGCGATTCGCCGGCGTCTGGTCGCTCTGGGCCCTGGGTGTGGGTGCGGTCATTTCAGGCGACTTCTTCGGTTGGAACTTCGGGCTGCTCTCCGGTGGCTTCGGCGGATTGCTGGTTGCGACCGTCATCGTTTCAATCATGTACATCGGGCTCTGCTTTTCGATCGCGGAGCTTTCACCCGCACTGCCTCACGCAGGCGGCGCCTATTCGTTCGGGCGTACAGCCTTCGGTCCCTGGGGTGGATTTCTCACGGGACTGGCCGAGAGCATCGAATACGTTCTAACCCCCGCCGTGATCGTGGTCGGAATCGGCGGGTATGTTGGCACGATCGCCGAGACTTCATTCGGCCTCGACCTTCCCGCACCCCTTTGGTGGGCGGTCTTCTACGCGATCTTCGTCGGAATCAACATTGCCGGGGTCGAACTCACCTTTCGTGTGACCGTCGCGGTCACTTTGCTCGCGCTCGCTGTGTTAGTCGTCTTCTGGATCGGTGCCTTCCCCCTCTTTCGCCTGGAGTATGCGCTGGACATTCCCCCGGACGCCGGTCAGAGCATCTGGTTTCCCAAAGGCCTCTCGGGAATCAGCGCCTCCCTCCCCTTCGCCATCTGGTTCTACCTGGCCATCGAGCAACTGCCTCTAGCGGCCGAGGAAAGCCACGACCCTAAACGCGATATGCCGCGCGGCCTGCTCTGGGGGATTGCGACGTTGATCGTCGCTTCATTCTTGACGCTCTTCCTGAACGCGGGAATCGCACCGGGCGCGGCGCTCGTGGGTAAATCTGAGGAGCCCCTCTTCCTGGCCTTCCGTACGATTTTCGGCGAGGGCACGGGGTCGACCATTCTGGCGCTGGCCGCCGTGGCCGGACTCGTCGCTAGTTTTCACGCGATCATCTACGCCTACGGACGCAATATCTATTCACTCGCGCGTGCGGGCTACTTCCCCAGCTGGATGTCCCACACGCATCCGACCCGAAACACACCCTATGTCGCACTCGTCGTTGGTGCGCTTTCGGGCTACGCGATCGCCCTGGCGATCCAATACGGCGGTGCATTTTTCGGCGATGTTCCGGTCGCCGGCGTGCTGCTCAACATGGCGGTCTTCGGTGCAGTGATCGCCTATGTCATGCAGATGGCCGCTTACCTGAAGATCAAGGGAATGACTTCCCTCGAGCGTCCCTATCTGAGTCCGCTCGGGAAGACCGGGGCGATCGTCGCCGGCTCGATCGCGCTGGCCACCCTCGTCTTCCTCTTCATCAATCCCGACTACCGCCCCGGCGTCTACGGTGTGGCCATCTGGTTCGGACTCTCTTTGCTCTATTTCGGGTTCTACGCGAGGCATCGCATGATTCTGTCCCCCGAAGAGGAGTTCGCACAACAAGCACGCGGCCCGACGAGCGAAGCCTGATTCCGCACGCCTGATACTCGGCGTTAGTTCCCCTTGAACGTCGGCGTTCGCTTCTCCATGAAGGCGCTCATCGCCTCCTTCAGATCATTCGAGTTAAGCGTCGTGATCATCGTCCAGATTCCGTTCAAGAGCAGACTCTGCTCGGTCGTCAGGTCCTCACTCTCGGTCAGGACGAATTTCGTGCCACGCACGGCAAGCGGGGCATTCGCCGCGATCTCGAGTGCCATCGTAAACGCCGCCTGATAAGTCGCGTCGAAGTCTTCGTAGACGTCGTTCACGAGCCCGATCTTGGCAGCCCGCGTCCCGTCGATGTCCTTTCCGGTATAGGCGAGTTCGGCGACATGCCCGGACGTGATGACCTTTGGCAGTCGTTGCAGGGTGCCAACATCGGCAACGATACCGATCTTCGTTTCGCGCACCGAAAAAATCGCGTCCTTCGAGGCCAGGCGAATATCACAGGCCGTCGCGATATCGATTCCGCCTCCAAGACAATGGCCATGAATCGCGCAGATGACGGGTAGTGGACACTCCGCAATCGCGCTGATGCAGCGTTGGAATTCCCGGGTGATCTCGAGCTGGCGAAGATTCGCCTCCGCGCCCGAGAGCGGCTGTGACAATCCGCCACCCTGCGCGCCGGCACCCATGACCACAAGGTCGAGTCCAACACAGAAGCTCTTTCCCTTTCCCGCCAGGATGATCGCGCGGGTTTCGCCGTCGGAGGCCAACTCCGACAAGGCTCCGGGAAGATCCTTCCACATGGGCGGGTTCATCGCGTTGCGCTTCTCGGCTCGATCGAGCCAAAGCGTCCCGACCCCTGAGTTCGTTTCGATTGCCAAGACTTCTGAAGAAAAACTCATCTGGACTCCTTCGGCGGTGGACGGCCGATTATGGCATAGTCAATGTCGATACAACATCGCACGCGAGGATGAATACGATGAATACGAAACTTGCGCGGGACATGGGTCTCGACTTTCCAATCTTTGCATTTACCCATTGTCGCGACGTCGCGGCCGCTGTTTCGAAGGCGGGAGGGATCGGCGTATTCGGCGTCGCCGCTCATTCGGCCGGGGGACTCCGCGCAGAACTCGAATGGATCGAGAAAGAGATTGGTGACAAGCCCTATGGCGTCGACCTGCTGCTCCCAACACGATTCGTCGGCAGCGACAAGGCGGGCGGCATGTCGGTCGAAGAACTCGACGCGAAGATCCCAGAAGGACACCGACGCTTCCTGGCCGACCTGATGGAGCAGCACTCGGTTCCCGCCCTCCCCGACGACGTCGAACTCGGACGCGAGTTGGCCGTCGGATACGAACGTCAGAAGGAGATCATCGAAATCGTCTTCGAACATAACATCAGTCTGATCGCGAGCGCGCTCGGTCCGCCGCCATCTTGGCTGATCGACATGAGTCGAGACAAGGGTGTCAAGGTTGCGGCACTCGCCGGAACCGTCGAACACGCGAAGCGTCACGTCGAGGCCGGCGTCGATATCGTCGTCGCTCAGGGCTACGAAGCCGGCGGACACACCGGCCAGGTTTCGACCATGGTGCTCGTTCCCGAAGTCGTCGATGCGGTCGGTGAGATTCCGGTACTCGCGGCCGGCGGTATTGGCGGCGGCCGACAGATCACGGCCGCGCTCGCGCTCGGTGCACAGGGCGTTTGGCTGGGCTCGCTGTGGTTGACGACGGAGGAGGCCGAAACGCACCCCGTCGTGAAAGAAAAGTTCTTGAAGGCCTCTTCGAGCGACACGGTTCGCAGTCGCTCGCTCACGGGCAAACCTGCGCGTCAGCTGCGCAGCGCCTGGACCGATGCCTGGGAGGATCCGACGAATCCCGACCCACTCCCGATGCCGCTTCAACCTCGCTTGGTTCGCGAGGCCCAGGCGCGAATTGCGCGCACCGCCCACAAATCGACCGGCGCAGCACAGCTCAGCAACTACTTCGTTGGACAGATCGTGGGATCGATGAACCACACCAAATCAGTGCGAACCGTCATGGAAGAACTCGCGATCGAGTACGCGGACACGATGGAGCGACTCGACGAGTGGACTAAATTCGACTCCGAAGGCGAAAGCTGAACCCATTCTGCGTGCGCGTTGCCGATCGCGTCAGGATGAAATTCTCAAGTCCAGTTAAAGGGTGGCCGATATCACAAATTCGGATCCGTCGTAGAGGGGCGTCGTCCAGACAACTAACGACTCCTGGCATTCGATCAATCGATCGCCAGTCGAACCCGAAAGCGACCCATGTCCTCTTCTTCGAGTTCCCGCCCTGACCAGCACGATCCCATCGGTATGCCCAATTCGCGACAGGATCGATTTCCCAGTCGCAGATTTCGAGGGAACCCAACCGCTCCTGGGTCCATGACCATCGCGAGCGCCAGCGCCCTCTTGCTACTCTTGCTCTTCAATCCAAGTCTCGCGTCCGCACTGACCTTTCAGGTCGATTTCGTGAACTCGACCTACGACACCCAGGTCGGTGACACCTTTTCTGACCTACTGGCTCAGAATGCCGCCGGATCATCGATTCAATCGACCACGACACAGGGCTTCGAGAATATCTCGACCTCCGTCTATGCCAGCGGCGTGACGAACGACTATTCACTCCTTCTGACGGCGACACTCGACGTTGCCGTGGCCGGGACGTACACATTTCAGGTCGGGACCGATTGGGGGCGTGGCGGCGCCACGGCGCTGATCGATCGCACGACGAATACGATCCTGAGTGAAACCGTCCTCGACACGGACATCTGGTGGGCCAACGACTGGAACAACGCGGATGTCTTCACCACGAGCTTTGCCTTGAATGCCGGGGACTCGCTGATGCTGCAATGGGTCGGCTTCGAAGGCTGTTGCGGCGGCTCGACGACACTTCGTTTCTCGGTCGACGGCGGTGCATTCACGCCCTTCACGGAACCGAATTTCTCGCCCTTCGCGGCCGTTCCTGAACCGGGTACTGGGCTGCTGCTAGGCCTGGGCCTCGGCTTGCTTGCTCGGCGAACGCGGCGAAATGCGACGGCGGCCTTCGGCAATCGAGTCTGATCGACGTTCCTGAAGTCGACACCACCGTCGATGAATTCGATACTCCCGAGTGCAGGACCCTTCGGCCCGGCGCTTTGGAGGCATGAACGGTCGGCTAGGACGGTCCGGCGAGCTTGGCCTCGGTGCTGCGATCCGCGAAGAGCTTCTTGCGCGTGAGCTCATCGATGACGACGGTTCCCCGTTCTCCCGGATGCGCGCGGCGCGCCCAGATCTCGATCGCCTCTTCGATCTCGACCGGGTTCTGGTTCAGGTCGATCACGTTTCCATGGGCATTGCTGGACTGCGAGCCAAGGGGCCGAGCGGTGATGATTCGTGGCTCCGAACAGATCGCATCCGCCGTCCAGGCCAGTGAATCCGCGTTCTTGCAGACGCCAACGTTGAGAATCGGCATGGCGAATCCCTCAATCGCTTCGCATCGCTCGAGAAGCGTCGCCCGAATCGCATCGAGAATGGACCGGGGACTCGCGAGGTCTTCGAGACCCATTTCCGCCATTACCCGCCGAACCCGTTCAGCCAACGCGAGGGTCGGCCCGATTCCCTCCGGCACCATTTCGAAATCGAACTGAAGGTTCATTCGACCGTACGCTTCGAAATGTTTGCGGATGATCTTCGCTTCGTTTGGCCCGGCTAGAATCGACAACTTTGATTCAAGCGAAGAGAGCCAGCCCAACTTGGCTTCGAGGTAGTCGGAGAAGTCTTCGAATTCGTCATGGTTGTTCTTTTCGTCGAGGCTCGTTACGACCAACAACTTCGCATTGAGCCGGCGAACATCCGCGAGCTCGGAGACGGACAACTCTGCGACGACCGTTCGAGCAGCCGAGTGCTCCAATGCACACGCGATTCCGATTCCGTCTCGTCGATCCGTCAGCACGACGCCCGCGCCCGCATCCGAATCGTCGATGAGTTTGCGAAGTACGTCGAGGGTCGTCGTCTTGCCCGATGTGCCGGTCACGACGATCAGGTTGGCGGAACTCTCGGAAGCCACGAACTCGACCGTCGTCTGGACCGGCTTCCCGAGTCGCCTCGCATAGTCGACGATCTGGCAATCCATCGGGACACCGGGACTCAGGACGATTTCGTCCGCGGCGGAGATGAACGCGGCTTCGTGGCGCCCACGCGAGAATGAGAGCAGCCCGGCGAGTGACGCCGTCTCGCTTTCGAGCGCGCCGTTCGGATCGTTGTCCGAGAGCAGGACGCGATCTCCGCGACGCAGACAATGTCTTGCGATGGCCTGGCCGCTTCGCGATGCGCCGAGGACATAGACCGTCCGGCGATCGAATCGAAAGGAATCTGGATTCTCTGACCGTAACTCTGCTGTAGACGCCATCATCTCCCCTCTATTTCCCTCTCTCCCGTTATCGGCAGATTCCACCTGCTGAAGAGCGGCATGTCTGGAAGGCCGGGCATCTTCGCCTGGTCCGGCCGATTTCACCCGAGCTGGGCTCGGGTTTTGGCCCGGATTGGCCGCGATCCGGTGTCTAAGTGATGTGGGATGCCGGGACGAACCCGATCGGGCAGTATCTGATGGTGCGTTGGATTCAACTGAGCAAGACCTCTGTCCTCGTCCTCGGATTGGCGTGCCTGATCTCGATCGCAGCGTATTGGGGGCTCCACACTTCGGACGGAGCCGTCAAGGCCCGCGAACGCGCGGCCCGCCTCGCAAATGCCGGGTCTTCGGGACAACGTGAAGAAGCCGCCAGTTTCGAAGTCGATGTCGTCGTTGCCAAAGCGCAGTCGGCTGAGGAGATCCTGGAGTTGGCCGGGGTGCTCGAACCAATCCGCGCGACCTGGGTCGCTGCAGAAATCGCCGGCCGGATCATCGAAGTCCCTGTCCAAGAATTTTCGACCGTGAGCGCCGGAGATGTCCTCGTTCGCCTCGACGAAGCATTGCCCGAGGCCGAATTGATCCGCGCCAAGGCCAGCCACGTGTTGGCCAAGGGTGAACTCGAACGACAGAAGCGGCTCGGCAGTCGCTCGGTGGCCAGCGAGGCGGAACTCGATCGTGCTATGGCGGAAGAACGACGCAGTTATGCAGCACTGCTCGAGGCCCGCACGCACTTCGGTCATACACGAATCAAGGCGCCCTTTGACGGACTGGTCAACTCCCTCGAGCTCGATCCCGGTGCCTATGTTCAACCGGGAACCAATATTGCTGAAGTGCTCGATGTCTCATCGGTCGAAGTCACCGTGCTCGTCGGAGATCGTCAGGTCGGCGCACTCCGTCCCGATGCCGTCGTCCGCCTCCGTGTCGACCCCCTTGGCAACGAACGTTTCGAGGGTCGCATCGTGCGCGCCGCCAGCGCCCCGCAAAGTGGTAGCCAACGCTATCCGGTCGTCGTCGAACTCGACAACGCGGAAGGCCGGTTCCTGCCTGGGATGGTGGCCACCCTCGAACTCACGGTCGGCACCGCCAAAGCCATCCGGCTGCCGGCACGCGCGGTCCAACGCGAATTCGAACTCGACTACGTCTTCGTACTCGATGAACAAGACGCTTCACGGCGGGTCCGAGTCCTCACTCGACCCGTTCCCTTCCGCCCCGATCAAGTCGAAATCCGCAGTGGCCTATCGGAGGGCGATCGAGTCGTCGTGACCGCGATCTCCAAATTGCGCGACGGCTTGCGCGTTCTCGTCCGATGACCCTCCCCGAGTTCTCGGTTCGCCAGATGGTGTTGGTGAATGTCCTCTTCGTGGTCTGCCTGGTCGGCGGATGGAATGCGCTCCAGCTGACCGAGGTCGAGTATTTCCACGACGTCACGCTGAACCAGGTCGTGATTACGACGCTCTGGACCGGGGCCTCCGCGGAGGAAGTCGAGCGCCTCGTCACGTCGAAGATCGAAGAAGAACTCCTCACCGTCACCGATGTCGATGAGATCCGTTCGTCTTCTCAGTCGAACCTCTCAATGATCAACATCGATATCGAGGAGACACTTAGCCAGAGCGAATACGACTCGGTGGTGAACAGGATTCGCGGCGCCCTCGATCAGGTCGAGGACCTGCCCCCGGATGCCGAAGAACCCACGCTTCGGGAAATCATCACCGCCGATGTCAGCCCGGTCATCTTCATTGCCATTACGGACGTGGGTGGTGTGGGCGAGCTGGCCCTGCGCGATCTGGCTCAGGAGATCGAATCCCGTGCACGCGATATCTCCGGCGTCTCGACCGTCGAAATCCGGGGACTACAAGACCGTGAAGTACGCGTGTTGGTCGATCGCAATCGAGCGCGCATCTATGACCTGACCATCAACGATATCGCCGAACGAATCCGCAGGAAGAATCAAAACCTGCCGGCGGGAACCTTCCAGGACCAGACCGGCGAAGCGACCCTTCGCGCCATCGGCGACTACGCCTCGGTCGAGGAAATCCTCGATACAGTCGTCTCCGAAGACGACTCCAAAGCCCGGATCCGACTCCGAGACGTCGCCCGGGTCGAACGCGGCCTGGAAAAGCCGATCTTCTCGACTCGCTACAATGGGCAACCGGCCACGATCATCTCCGTCGGCAAGAAGGACAAGACCGATGTCCGGGAACTCGTCGCCCGGGTCGACGCCTTCCTCGAAAGGTTCGAACCCCTCGTGCCCGACGGCATCCGGGTCAGCACGACGCTCGACAGTTCCGATTTCGTGACGCCCCGAATTGGCGTGTTGTTGAACAACCTCGCGACCGGAATGCTCTTCGTGATGGCCTTGCTCTGGTTCACGATCGGCTTTCGGAACTCGCTGCTCACGATCATCGCCATTCCCTTTAGCTTCCTGACGGCGATCATGTTCTTTCCGGTTCTCGATATCAGCATCAACTCGAATACCCTGGTCGGGATGCTGCTGGTGTCCGGCATGTTGGTCGACGATGCGATCATCGTGCTCGAAAACATCTATCGACGAATCGAAGAAGGCGAAGAACTCCGCAGCGCCGTCATCAACGGCGCGAATGAAGTGCTCTGGCCGGTCGTCACCGCCGTCCTCACGACCATTGCGGCCTTCGCACCCCTGCTGCTGATTGGAGGCACCGCCGGAAAGTTCATCTCGGTCTTGCCCAAATGCGTCGTCGTCTGCCTGATCGCCTCGCTCTTCGAATGCCTCGTGATCCTCCCCGCACACTATCTCGACTTCGGAAGTCGCGGCGCGACGAAAGCCCGCGTTTCGGGAACGACCCCGTGGCATCGCCTGGCAGCCTTCTTCGACAGCCTTCGGGCTCTGATGGACCGCGGCTTCGATCGCTTGCGCGCCCTCTATACGCGAGCCCTTCGACCAATCCTCGATCATCGCCCGGCCTTCTCCGTTCTTTTGGTGGCCATACTCTTCGCCACCTTCGCCGGAAGTCAGCATCTCGAAATCGAACTCTTCCCGGGCGAATTCTCGAGCCTCGACGTCAATCTCGAAACGCCACCCCACTTCAGCCTCGAGCGAACCGGACAGATCGTCGAGATGATCGAGCAACGCATCCTCGCCATGCCCAAGCAGGACGTGCTCGACTTCAACACCGTCGTCGGCATGTCCGTCGACCTCAACTACGACCGGATCATCGCGCCCAATCTCGCCATCATCACGATCGCCATTCCGCAAACCGAACGAAACCAGCTCGCCCCCGAAAAGGTCTTGAAACGCGTCCAGGAAGATCTCGATGACTTTGCAGCCCTTCACCCAGATACCGTCGTCAGCCTGCGCGCCGAGTCACAACGCAACGGACCGCCGATCGGCCGCCCCGTCGAGGTCCGTGTCCAGAGCGAAGACTTCGCCGTCAACAAAGCCATCGCCGACGAACTCAAGGCCTACCTCGCGACGATTCCCGGCGTCTTCGGAATCGACGACAACCTGAAGGAGGGGCCGCGCGAGATCCGGCTTCGAATCGATGACGAACGTGCGGGACCTTATGGGCTGACGTTCGAAGATCTGGCCCGCGCCTTGCGCGCCGCGAACGATGGCGTCGTGTCCTCGAGTTTCCGGTCACCGTCGGCGGTGGACGACGATGATATCCGGGTCTTGCTCGAACCCGAGCAACGGGACCGGATTCTAGACCTGCTCGAAGTCGAAGTGCGGGCGTCGAATGGCCAATTGGTCCGGCTCTCGGAGGTCGCCAATCTCGAAACTTCGACCGGCTACCTCGCCTACCGAAGAGTCGACGCGAAACGCGCAGTCACGGTCTTCGCCGACGTGGACGACGATCTCGCCACGAGCGTTTCCGTCGGCCGGAACCTCGAAGCCCGCTTCGCAGACATCCGCGCGCGGTATCCACAGGTCGATCTCATCTACGGCGGTGAATATCAAGAGACCAACGAAGCGCTGGCCAACACGCTCGCCGCCTTTCCCGTCGCCCTGCTGCTCATCTATATGTTGCTCGCCACGCTCTTCCGAAGCTATTCGCAGCCCTTCATCGTGTTGACCTCGATTCCCCTGGGCTTTGCAGGAATCATCTTTGGCGTCGGCGCACTCGACTACAAGATCAGCTTCAGCCTCCTCTATGCCTCGGTCGGACTCGCCGGCGTGGTCGTCAACGATGCCCTCGTCCTGGTCGACTTCATCAACCGCGCGCGCCGAGACGGCATGCCTATGCTCGAAGCGGTCGCACAGGCCGGCGCGCAACGGCTTCGCCCGGTCATCCTGACGACGATGACAACGGTGGCCGCACTCCTGCCGATGGCCTTCGGGCTACTCGGTTCCTCGAAGAGCTATGGACCCTTCGCCGCGGCGATCGCCTTCGGCCTGCTCTTCGCGATGTTCGGCACGCTCTTCGTGATCCCGCTCAGCTACGCGACCCTTTCGAAGGGAGAAGAGCGGGCGCGGCGTGTCTGGGCCAATCTCCGCGGCAGGCGCGGTTCGTCGCAAGCCGGTTCGGGACTTCGGACGTGACAGGGGCGAGAAATCGCTCGCCATGGAGACTCCGCTGACCACGCTCGACTTCTGCATCGTCGCAGCCTACCTCGCCGTCGCCCTGGGCTGGGGCGCCTGGCACGCCCGAGAGGCTTCCGCAGACACAACGTCGTTCTTCGCTGCCGGACGGAAGCTGCCTTGGTGGTTGGCCGGGACTTCCATCGTCGCGACGACCTTCGCTGCGGATACCCCGCTGGCGATCGCCGGCCTGATCGCGACGGACGGCATCGCGGGAAATTGGTTCTGGTGGGCCGATGTCTTTCCCGTTGTCATCGGAACCTTCATGGTCAGCCACCTCTGGCGTCGTAGCCGCGTGCTGACGGACAACGAGATTACGGAGTTGCGCTACGGAGGCCGCCCGGCAGCGGCCCTTCGGCTCTTTCGGGCGCTCTATTTCGGTGTCCTGCGAAACGCGATCGTGATGGGTTGGGTGAACCTCGCCATGATGAAAGTGCTTTCCCTGGCGCTCGGCCTGGACGAAAGCCAAAGCCTCTGGCTGCTCGCCGGGCTCTTCCTCCTGACGGTGGGCTATACGCTTTTGGCTGGGCTCTTAGGCGTCGTCTTGACCGACTTCCTTCAATTCGGCCTGGCACTGCTCGGGTCGATCTTGCTCGCGATCTATGCGGTGAGCGATCTCGGCGGCCTGGCGGTGCTCATTGACCGGCTCGGAGCCGATCAATCGAAACTCGCCCTGATTCCCTCGCTCGCGGACGGTGAAGCGTTCTGGGCGTTCGTCGCCTATGTCGGCGTCAAGAGTTGGTCGAGCGGCAACACCGAGGGCAACGGCTATGTGGCCCAGCGCATTCTGGCCACGAAAAGCGAACGGGACGCTCGCCTCGCCTCGCTCTGGTATGCCATCGCCCACTTCGCCCTCCGGCCCTGGCCCTGGATCATCGTCGGCCTCGTCGCGCTCGTTCGATTCCCTGGGCTCGAAGATCCTGAAGCGGGCTATGTCCTGGTCATGCTCGATGTCCTGCCCAGTGGCGTCCGCGGAATGCTGATCGCCGCAATGCTTGCGGCCTTCATGTCGACGATCGACACCCAACTGAACTGGGGCGCCTCGTACCTAACGCACGACGTATACGAGCGCTTCGTGAATCCGAGTGCCTCACAAGGGCGCTTGATCTGGGTAGCCCGCGGCAGCGTCATCCTACTCGCGGGGATTGGCATCGCGGCGACGCTCGCGATGGATTCAGTCGCAGATGCCTGGAAACTGCTGGCCACGATCGGCGCGGGAACCGGATTGATCGGACTGCTTCGTTGGCTCTGGTGGCGCATCAACGCCTGGAGCGAAATCGCCGTGATGACGGCGTCCTTGCTCGGTGCGAATCTCGTCGCCGTCTTGACGGAAATTGCGTTTCCATTTTCGCTGCTCGTCGTGGTCGCTTTCTCAATACCGGTCGCCTTCGTCGTGACCTGGCTGACATCGCCCGAGGACCCAGCCACCCTGCGCAACTTCTTTGAACGCGTGCGACCCGCCGGCGCCTGGGCGCCGGTCGCGGAAGAGAGCGGACTTCCCCTCCAAGGCATCGGAATCCGACCCTGGCTCGACGTCGGCGCTGCAACCGTCGGCCTCTACGCCGCGATTGCGGCAACCGGCTGGTTGCTATTCGGGGAGACTGTGTGGGGCCTTACGGCGGGCATCCTGTCCGGGGTGCTGCTCATCTTTGCGGTACGAGGGGCGGCGGCGCAGGGCGGGACGCCTCGATGAGCTCGTGTTGGATGAGGCCGTGTTGATCGGTGCGACGACGACGCGATCCCGCGATCCTAGGGCGCTCAGAATTCCGCGATCCGCTGGATCAACCAGAAGACTGCGAAACTACCGATCACATAGGGCGGCGTCGCCTCAGCCAAAGCGCGCAGCGGACGACCAGTTCGCAGCCCGGCGACCCGCTTTGCGATCTGAGCCGCGAGCGCAAAGAGAACGAGCATGCAAGCAATAAACAGAAGCTGCCCGATCTCGACACCCACATTGAAGAAGAGCAGGGCCATCGGGATCGACGAACTCGGTAGGCCCACTTCGGCGAGCGCTCCGGCGAAGCCGAATCCGTGTAGCAGACCGAAGATGAAGGCCACGAGCCACGGGTATCGCTCCGTCAGCCCAGGGTGCCCACGCCGGCCGTGAATGATTTCGGCGGCCACGAACACGATGCTCAAAGCGATGGTCGCCTCGACCGGTGGGCCGGGAACAGCCACATAGCCCAGGGTCGCTCCGACGAGCGAGATGCTATGCGCGAGCGTAAAGGCCGTGATCGTCGCAATCGTCTTGCGCGTCCCCTTCACGATGAGCAGCAAGGCCAGGACGAACGCGAGGTGATCGATGCCTCCTAGAATATGCTCGATGCCGAGTAGCGTGTAGCTGCGCACGACGTCGAGGGAGCTGGGTGTCGCGGGGACGACAAAAGACGGGGCGCGTGACGTCAGACGTTGGGTCAGGGTTTCCCCGTTCACGAGATCGAAGCGAACCAACACGTCAGTCGCCGTTTCGGATAGCCCGGCAACATGAAGAACTCCGCCTTCGATGCCCCCCGGACAGCGAGCCGTCCAGCGAAAGACGTGGGCCAGACCATCAAAGCTGGAATGGCCGGGCGAGCGAGGATCGCAGCGCTCCGGTAGCTCAGCGGAAATCGCCATCGGCCGCCCCGCCACAGCGGGCACCCGCCAGACCACCGCATAGAGATCCGCGTCCATCAGACGAAGCTCGAGATAGCCGGGTTGGAGCGCATGGCCCGCCGCGGAAGGGCCGAAGGCAAGCACTCCCAACAACGCGAGGATCGAGCTGATCAGGGTACGACCCGCCGACCGCCTCACTGGCTTTCCGCGGCGGCGGCCGCTTCCGCAGGCTCGGGCTCGGCGCGAATGATCTCGACGACATAACGTCCGCGAAGCTTCGCGAAATGCAGCGCGCGAACTTCCCGCGCCTTCGCAGCCTTCCAGTCGCGCAACACCACCCCGCGGATGTCTTCCAGCCGAGGCGAGTGCGCCACGACCCGTTCTTCGATGCGAATGAGGTGCACGCCGAACGTCGATTCGACCGGCCCAAGCCATTTCTTGGTCGGAAGCTCCGCGAGCCGCGCGAAGAAACCTTCGCCGAATACGGCATCCGTCGCTTGCGGCGTCGAGAGATTCATTCGCGAGGGCAACATGTTCCGAACACTCGGGCGACGCCGATCGTCTGGGCCTGCGACCCGCAACGTATTCAAGGCTTGCGCGGTACTTTCCGCCTCGACCTCTCGCCCCAGGAAAACCTGTTCGAAGGTGAGCCGCGGCGCGACCCGAAACCGCTCTTCGTTAGCAAGAAGGTGCGCCTCGAGTTCGCCCGGCGCAGGCTCGATCAACCCGGCCCCGGAGTCAGAGAGGAATTCCATCTTCTGGCGCAGGCGTCGGCGGACGATCATGTCGTTGGTATCAAGACCGAGCGCCAATGCCTCGCGGTAATAGACCTCGTCACGCACCTCGTTCTCGAGGATTCCTTCGAGTTCCTCGGCCGTCGGCGGATGCCGCCACGCGGCCTCATAGGCCTTCGAAAGTTGTGCGATTCGGGCAGGCCCGATCGAAATGACATTGATTGGCGGCGGCGCGGGCTCGGACACGGCCGCGTAAAGCGCGAAGATCAGGCCACCCAGGACCAGGAATTGAAGAAGCGGCTCCCGAAGGAGCCGCTGTACGAACTTCATGCCGCGTGCCTACTCAGGAATTCGGGGTGTACCAGATTGGCGACGAATAGGCGCGCTCCTGGGTCGCGGTGGGCGCTTCCTTGGGCAACTCGACTCCGAATCGGAAGGCATCGTACGTCGACCAACGCGGCGTGGGAATCTCGATCACACGCGTGTAGTAGAACGCCTTCTGGGCCGGATCGAAATCCGGGTCGGTCCAGACCGTGGCCAATTCCGAAGAGCCAATGCTGTTGGTCCAGTTCGCGTTGGCGACATCGACCGTATTGCCCACCGCGGGAAGCTTGCCGTCGGCGCCGATCACGCGGTCTCCCGACCAGGCCACGTCATAGACCTTCTCGTGGGTGTCGCCCTTCTTATCGAGCCAACCTTTCACGATCTGGATGCGATCGAGGTTCGCGCCGATCGGGTCACGCAGGGCGTAGACCATGAAATTCGGCGCCTTGGCGTCCTTGGGCATATCGCGCAAGTCGCCGCCCATGGGCGAACCCTTCTGGTAGCCGATGGTCGCGGGGATCCGGGAGTTCAGGTCTTGATCGGTGAATTCCCAACCCCCGAACATGCGGACGGACATGCGCGAGCCCGTCGTGCCATAGACCTCTTTGCGCTGCATGGCATCAAAGATCGCCTCACGCGTATTCTCGGTCGCCCAGACCGCGGCCAGACCTGAAGCCACTAGCTGCCAACCGATGATCGAGCCGTTCTCGTTCTTCATGAACGGGTGATCGAGGCGACCGGGCTTGGGCTCGTAACCCGTGTGCTTACCGAAGAAGTTGTCCTCTTCCGCGGTGGCAAGGGAAGTATGGCTATCGGTCGAACCGATCATGCCGAATTTGTACGGGTTGGTGCCGCGCTTTCGCTCGAGAACCAGCCCGCGCTTCAAGGCTTCACGCGCATACTCTCCTGCGAGCATATCGTTCGTCTTCGCGACCGAGACATCGAGGTTGCCGATATCCCAAGTCTCGTAGTCCGCGAATTCGTCATCGGGCGAAAGGAAGGGATGCGTCTCTCCGTCTCCCTTGATCTGGGTGGCTTCGTAGAGCGGTTCCCACTTGGCGCGTTGCTGGACGTAGGTCTTGTCGAGCCGCTTACCATTCCACTGGGCCTTCAAGGGGAACATGATGCCGTTCGAGAGATTGCCGTTATGTGCGATGGCGAGGATTTCGCCGTCGGTCTTTTCCTCGTAGGCGGCCAGGTACTTCCAAAGATCACGCGGATCTGGGCTGCCCTGGGGTGCCGTCATGGTGAAGGGAACGACCTGCCGGGCTCGGACCGGGCCGTCACGCATGATGACGACGCGGTGCATATTGTTGCCCTTGATCAGCGACGTCCACTCGAAGCCGATCAAGGCCGTGAAGCGTCCGGGCTCATTGTAGGTCTCGGCGTCGGCGATGATTTTCTCCCAGAGATTCTTGAAGAGCTTCGATCCCGGCGAGTAGAGGGCGAACATCTCCGGATCCATCTTGTCATTGGAGAATGTCGTGATCAGGTCGAGGGCGGCCGCAACACCGGCGTCGCCGCCTTCTTCCATGCCTTTGTTCCATCTCGCAGCCTGCTCATAGGCCATCAATGAGGGCTTGCCCGAAGCGATATCGCCAACGAGGCCCATTCCGTCTGAGTGGTCGGCGATCACCAGCCAATCAAGCGGCCGCGAAAGCCGAAGCGGCTGTCCCGTGCTCGAAATCACCTCTTCGCCGCGAGCCAACCGGTAAGCCTCAGTCGGAGGCAGACGATTGCCGAACAAACCAGCATCCATCGACAAAGCCGTATGGAGATGGGAGTCCCCCCAGAGCGGACGCTCCGGAAAATTCCGGCCGGCATAGGGAGAGTAGGCCTTGCCCGTATAGGCCTCGGACAGGCTCTGTTTCGAGGGCGTGCCAAAGTCTTGCGCTACCGCGGGAAGGGCACCGAGCAATACGGCTGCGAATATTGCGGTGAATAGAATTTTGGGCATGGAGTTTCTCCTGTCTAGATGTTGGACAATGCATTGCACAAATCAGGAACCTGGAGCTGCAGGGTGGATTCGAATTCGATGAGTTCAGGTTTGCGGTCCATGAAAATTGGTCGGCTCATTTCGGAAAGAAAAAGGTGAACAGCACGCTGAGCTGCCAATCGGAAGCCTTGTTGAGATGCTCGACATTGTAGTACGCGGCAAGCCAGGTACGTCGAGCGCGACAATCCCCTGTCAATTCAGGGCCCACTTACTTGACAGGCTCTATCTCACCCGGCTGCCATGTCTTGTCGTAGAAGGGCTCAAGCGGCCCATAATATCGTATCACCAAGAACCACGCCTTCTCGGGTGTCGTTTGAATCCAGTTGTTCTTGTGCCCACTTGGCGCCTGTGGACCGAAATAGATGTCTACCGATCCATCTTCGTTGTAGTCAAGGTTTGAGATCTTGCTGTTAATGCTGGGAAACGGATTCCCACTCGTCTGCAGCTCTGATCGTGTTTGAGGATCGTAAGCTACGAGTGACCAGAAATCCTTTGCCGGCACATCCTTTGGCAGGGTCAACTTGTAGTTCTTGGCGCCGTACAAGATGTCGCCGTTACTGTCTCTTGTGTTTCCTGCGTAGTTGGATCCGATCCCTGGAAGCTCCAAAGCCATGGCAGGCGTGTTGACCGTGGCCTGGTAGAAGAAGTGGATCCTTGCATCGAGATTCCTGCCTGCTTCCCCTGTCATGTCGAGCCATTTGTAATCCCCACCGATGAAGAACGTCTTCCAGGAGCTGTTCGGATACAGGTAGGTCCTCTCATCACGAGGACGGAACATGATCGTACGTGCCGTCGCATTCCCAACCGTCACCGCATCCGTCAGGATCTTCTTCATCCTGGCGTCCGGCTTGAATTCTCGCCCCTTCACAATACCGATGGCAGCCGCCTGCCCACGTAGCTCAGGGTCGATGAAGCTGATCGGTTCATGCTGGATCACATCGTCAAGCTCTTCATAGTAGGAGAATTTGTTCGAGTGAATGGTGTTGAAGTACTTCCCGGAGCCTGAGACGAACTTCATCGCTTTCGGATTGGCTGCGTCCTTCAGTGGGTAGACCTTGAGTCCATCTCTCCACATCGCCGCCGCAGCATCCGGTTTGCCGTCTACAAGGAAACCCCTGAGAATCATCCAGTTACTGTAAGACTCAGACCTCGCAATCCATACGTCTCTCTCTTGGCCGTTGATCTTGACCTTGGTCGAGCTGTTGTCCTTGAATGTGTTGGGCGTGACCTTCAGCTCGCCTTCATAGTCTGGAGGGAGAATGATGTACGTCCCCCCCTTCTTCCTGTCCGGGCCGGGCGCCCCCATATCGACCACAAATCGAAAGAAAGCATCATTCACGGTTCCAGGTCCTGCACCCTTTGGCATCGCAACAACCATGGGGCCGTGCTTTCCCAGGTCGAAAAAGGAGGATGCATAGACCGTGTCAGTATTTCCTGTCAGGAAAAGAGATGTGGAGTCCATCAGCTTATCCATCAAGAGCACTTCGTTGTACTCGGAGACGCCCAACGATTTGGTGCCTACGCGCATACCCTCGATACTGCATGCCGGTATGAAGTTCAGGAAGACATCGACGCCCCGTAGGTAGTCGAGATTGTCATAGACCATCTTAACGGTCTCATCGGTCGGCACGCCGTCAAAGAAGTGGAGATCACCGATGCGTGAGCTCACCTTGTCCGGGGTCATGATCTGTTCCGGAATCTCTACATTGAATCCTGGAGTCACTTCGCCTCCAGCACTTGAAAAACTCACGACTAACGAGATTGCGACAACTGGGCCGATCAGAAATCTGTTCATCTCTATCCCTATCTCACTAAAATGGAATGGTTGGGTATGTCGCTTTGATGCGATGTTCTTCGCGCGAAGCTGTTAAACGTGATCCGACCTCCTTGCGCCGGATCGATACCCGGCGGAGACCCAGGCTATTTGAGCGGGTTCGCGACGATCGGCGCGAAGAACACCCGGAAGTTGAAACGAGGGCCGGAAGCATCTGATTGGACGATATAGTACTGCGCCTCGACGCCCCATCGAACGGGCAGCTTGCCGAACTTGAACATGCCGATCGTCCCAAGCCCAATCGGAAGAGAAACCGCATCGTCGATGTCTTTCTCTTTCCAGTCGATGATGATATTCGGTGTCATGCCGATCAACTGGATGGCGTTCACCTTCCAATTGAGGAAGTACTGGATATTCATCCTATTGACGGCTTCGCGGTCGCCGTTTCCAGCGTAGGAAAACCATTGCTGTGCGAGGGCTCCGATATTCCAGTTCTCGATTCCCAGGCCGCCAGATTCCTTTCCGAGTCGCACCACGAGCGCCGCCGGACCGGCTTGCCACTTTTGTTGCCCAAGTATGTTTTCCGTGGCCGTCGGAATGATCTGTGTCAGTCCGGCTCCATAGACCCAACCATCGTCAGTATTCGGACCAAAGAGCGTGAGCAGCACGAGATCGCCGAGCCCAGCGGACCGGTCGCCGTATGGATCTGCTGCAATCGCGGAAAGCCCTGGGCTCCCGGCGATCTCTGCGGCGCTCTTTCCGAAGAGTTTTCCGACATCCCCGTCGAGGGGTGAGCTGACGACAGGCAGGACCGGACGGAAGATCAGGTTGTATTTGTTTTCGAATACCGGAACCGGCATGACCGGTTGAAAGAGTGTGACGTTCAGGATCTCACTTCCCGGCACATCATCACCACCGAGAATCGAGAGGTCATTCTGGACGACGAGCAGCCAGACATCCGAGAGCGGATTGTTCGACTTCTTCGCCATCAACTCTAGATCGACAGCGCCTACGGTCGTCTCGTCGGGACCTCCGCCCGACATCCCCTCTTCCCCCGCCGCATGAAAGACACCAAGATCGCTCGACTTAACCCAGTTCTGCTCGGCAGCGTCCTTCCAACCGCGGTGCGTCGGGATGGAACTGGATCCGACGGTCGGAGTCAGTTCGCGCGCAGCATTCGCCGGGCGAATGGGCGCCCAGCGCGATTGATTGGGCTCAGCCAGGCACTCGGTGCCACAAAGAAGGACGCACAAAAACGCAGCGGAGAATAGGGGGATGAAGCTCGTTCGTCGCCGATGTGACTCGCCAATCAGCGAACCAGTAGATCTATTCAACATGGCCTGAGTGCATCTCCTTCTGCGTACTTTTCATTGATGTCGAACCAGATGATTGCGCAGCCTTGATGCAAAGAATTGATCGGGCTCATTTCGGAAAGAGAAAGGTGACCTGCGCGCTGAGCTGCCAATCAGATGTCTTGTTGGGACGCTCGACATTATAGTAGGCGGCAAGCCGGGCATTGATCGCTTGCTCACCAAGTCGAAAGACTCGCCCTAGACCGCCGCCGACGGGAACCGTCCAGGTCTGATTGTTCTTGGCTTTCCAATTCGCGAGGATGGTCGGAGCCATCGTGAGATACCAACCGCCGTCCATGTTGTAATTCACGAAATATTGAAGACTTCCTTGGCTGACATTCTTGGCGCCGCTGTCTCCGGCGAAGGACCAGACATTCGAAACCAGCGCACCGACGACCCATTTTCCAGGTGTCATAAGCACGACTGCGGAAGGACCGATCGACCATTGGTCGGAGCTGAGGTCGCCGGTTCCGGTTCTTGCGACGAAGGTCGGGCCAATGCCCCAGACGGCTTTCCCCACCTTCCTTGGCGAGAAGAATCCCTGATAGGTGATGTCGCCCAGGCCAACTTCTCGCCCGTCACCGGGGCTTCGACCCGCGCGGGAGACTATGGGAACAAGAAAACGATTGATCAGGTTCCAATCCTCGCTGATCGCAACCGGGTAGACGGGCTTGAACGTCAGGATGTTGTCCGTCTTGTTGCGAGGGCCCGCGTTGTAGTTGATGTTGTTCTCGAAAGGAGCGCTGATGAGATCGGCGACCGGATTTTGGGACCGTTTGGCCAGCTCCTGCATCTGCGCAGTGTCGTCGCCGTCGCCGTCGGCCAATACCGCTGGAACAATCAACACTCCTGAAAGGAATAGGAGCGCGGACATCGCAGTGACCGATTTGAGCGACATGAAAGAGTTCCTCGGATAGGAAGATTGGTGGCTCATCCGACGATGGCAGACGCCGGGAACGGATGGGGTCGATCACCACGGGGTATCGAAGCAGAGTTCCCCTGCACTAGGCAGAGTCGCGTGGACATCGCTTGTCACCATAACCAACCTTCTCGATGCGGGTAGCGGCGAGAAATGATATCGAGCAAACTACTCGGGTTTTCCAGAGGCTTGATCGACGCTTCTCGAACCTGACAACTGCTCGAAAATTCAGGTAAACTCGTCCCTCCGCCAGACGACAGAGTCCTCACTCTCTGTAGCCTCAACTCGGGTTTCAGCAAAATTGATATTGCGGTCGATCGACGATCCGTCGGAAATCCCACTCGGCCATGACTTCGATGGCTGAAGACCAGGATTCTTCCATACCCTCACGCAGTTACCCGGTCCGACCCGACCCGTCGACGACACTCGAAACCTGTGCGCCCTCAAATGGGTCAAACGCAGCCGCGCGCAAAGCTGGAGCCGATCATGCCCATTCTCGAAGCCTTTCATGACCGCATGCACCCCGTCGAAGGCGAGTCCGCCTGGAGCGAGTCCTATTATTTCAACGGATACGATCCGGACGCCGATGTCGGCCTCTATACGCGAATCGGAATTAGGCCCAACGAAGGCACCATGGATGTCATGCTCGCAAGCTGGCAACCGGATAATCAGATCGCCTTCATCCGTGCGACGCGTGAGCAAAAGGAGATGTGCGAATCGCCCCTCGACGTGAGTGGCGTTCGTTATGAATGCCGCGAAGAGGGCAAGCGCTGGCATCTCACCGCGGACGCTGAAGCGCGGCTCTATCATCTCAAGACCCGCGAACATCGAAAGATCCCCTTCTCCCTCGATCTCGAGTTCGAGGCGCTGATCCCGATGGTCGGTGTCGATGGTCAGGGCACGCCCCAGAGCAAGGCGAGTGCGAGTGCTTCGACTTCGCAGTCGACGGGCAAGGGACATTTCGAGCAAGCCGGACGCTGGTCGGGATGGATCGAGGCGGACGGCGTTCGACAGACCTTAGGCGATCGCGCTCGCGGGAATCGGGATAAATCCTGGGGGCCGCGGCGCTGGGGTGGGCCGAAGATGTGGCGATGGTTCTCGATCAACATTTCGGACGACATCCATTTCGGCGGAATCCGAATCGGCACCGACGCAGGCGACCTCCATCGCGGCTGGGTCTGGCGCGACGGCGAACACACGAGTCTCGTCGAATGGCGCGTGCGAACCGAGACCCGCGACGACGACATCACCCAGAAGACCTGCTTCGTGACCGCTGTCGACAAGAAGGGCCGCGAGCACGAATTACGGGCAGACGTCATGCGCGTCTTTCCTGGCGGGGTGCGACCCGGGGAGACCGTCGTGAACGAGGGCCTAGCGAAATGGACCTACGAGGGGCAGAGCGGCTACGGAATCGCCGAGTACCTCCACCAATTCGACGACGAGGGCCGACCCCTCGTCCCCATCGAATAGCTCGATTGCCGGAATCGGATTTCTGTCCAGATTGAATACCGATATAGAAGGAAGAAGAGCATGCTCGACCGACCCGATGCCGCGGAGCTCTTGCACGCCATGGCAAAGACCTTGTCCGACGAGGTCTTGCCGACGACCTCCGGGGCGACCCGACATTCGGTCCGGGTCGTGGCCAACCTCTGCATGATCCTCGAGCGCGAGGTGAAAGACGGGGCGCGCCAAGCCGAGGAGACTCGCGAAGCGCTGGTTCAGCTCCTGGGAGCCAATGCGGGTGCCGATGCCGATCTGCCCGAACTCGTGGCCGCCCTCGATCGGCGATTGCAAGCGCCGGACGAAGGCTTCGAAGCCGCTGCACGCGAGGTCTTGAAGCAGGATGTCGAACGCCGCCTGCGCATTGACCGCCCGGGCTACGCGTCATGAGTCCAAAAGACGGCGCGACAGATCAGGCCAAGGACCGGGGCGGGGAATCCCGGGGCAGCCACGACAACCACAGCAACCACAACAACGAAAAGCAAGCCCTCGAAAATCGGCTGGCCGCCCTCCTCCCCGGCCAGGCACAGGTGGCGCTCACCGGCGTCGCCTCCCTGGGCGCGCAACGCCAATCCGTTTTTCTCGACATCACGCAGGACGGCGAGACGAAGAAAGCGGTCGCACAGATCGCGGGCTCCGGCATCGATTCCAATTCGGTCGAGAACGAGGCCATGTTATTGCGCGCGGCGGAGAGCGCGGGCGTTGTCGTGCCCCACCTCCTGGTTTCGGATCCCGCCTCGGGCACCATCATCTCAGCCCATGTCGAGGGCGAGTCGATTCCCCGGCGCATACTTCGGCTGGCCGAAGCGAACCCGGAGTTGGGGCCGAGACTCAGTTCGGATTGTGGTCGCGCGCTCGCGATGATTCATCAAATGCCGACCGAGGCGTTCGGCGAATTGCCCGATCTCTCGGATCCGACCGTGTATGCCGACGAAATGGAATTGTTGCTGGAGTTCCTGACGGCACCGCAACCCACCTTTCGACTCGGCGTCAATTGGCTCCGGCGTCATGCCGGATCCTTCGACGTCGCCCCGGTCATCGTCCACGGCGATTTCCGGCTCGGCAATTTCCTGGCCACGGAGCAGGGCCTCCGCGCCGTACTCGATTGGGAACTCGTCCACCGCGGCGACCCGATGGAGGATCTCGCCTGGCTTTGTCTGCGCACCTGGCGCTTCGGTTCGGACGACCTCGCGGTCGGTGGCTTCGGCTCCCTCGGCGCGTTGCGCGAGGCCTATGAAAAAGCCGGCGGCCTGTGGCGCGAGTCGGCCTTTCATTGGTGGACGATCGCGCGAACGCTTTGGTGGGGACTCGGGCTCGCTCGACAGGCACAAGCCTATCTGGCCGGCGACACCAATTCGATCGTGCTCGCAGCGAGTGGACGGCGCGTTGTCGAACTCGAATACGATCTGCTCCAACTCATGTCCTGACCGGTTAACTCGAATACGTCGCCGCGAACGCCTCGGCCGCCGCGCGCGCATCATCGACGCGTTCGATGCGCGCCCGCTTCGTGACCTATTGGCAGACCACTATTATCTCCCAGCAGCCCTCGTCGTCGGTTCCTGTGGCACACCCGTCCCTCACCCAAAGGCGCGGTGCTGGCTGTTTAGCCAACGATTCAAGGCCGGCAGGTCGGAGAAGAAGATCGTCCCAACCCGCGAAGCGCGGGTTGACGACCCGTTGCTCGGCGGGCGGGAGAAATCTCAAATCCCCTTCGTTTTCGCAAAGTGATTGCAAGAGTTTTCCGCGTCGGCGGCGATTGGTTCGAGGCTTTGCGATCTGCTATCCGATTCGTAACCGAAGGAGCCCCCCATGACCGAAGAACTTCTCACTTACCCCGGCGCCTGGGCCGCGAAGACCCCCGACCGACCCGCCGTCATCATGGCCGAGTCGGGCGAGATCGTGACCTACGCCGAACTCGACGACGCCGCCAATCGACTCGCGAACCTATTCCACGCCGCCGGCTTCAAGGCGGGCGACCACGTCGCCTTTTGCATGGAGAACCGGCCGGAATTTCTCCCGATTCTTTGGGGCGCCCACTACGCCGGCCTCTACTACACGGCGATCAGCTCCCGATTGACCGCCGATGAACTCGGCTACGTGATCTCCGATAGCGGCAGCCGGGCGCTAATCTCGAGCCCCTACATGGCGGAGTCGCTCTCCGGCCTCGACGCTGCGCACGACGGCGTGCTCGAAAAGCTCGAAATCCGGCTCGCCGTCGGCGGAGCGATCCCCGGTTTCGATTCCTACGAAGACGCGATCGCCGCCGCGTCTCCGGAACCCCTTCCCGACCGCGTCGAAGGCCAACCGATGCTCTATTCCTCCGGAACGACGGGACGACCCAAGGGCGTCAAGCCGGCGTTTACAGGAGAGCCGCTCGGATCCGGCGAGGGTCTGACCGCGATGGTCCGCTTCCTCTTCGGCGGCTCCGAGCAATCCGTCTACCTCTCCCCGGCGCCGCTCTATCACGCCGCGCCGCTCAGATTCTGTTGTCAGTTCCAACGAATCGGAGCCACCGTCGTCGTCATGGACCGCTTCGACGCTGAAGGCGCCCTTCGATCGATCGAGAAATACCAGGTCACCCACAGCCAATGGGTCCCGACCATGTTCGTCCGCATGTTGAAACTCGACGACGACGTCCGAAAGAATTACGACGTCAGCAGCCTTGAATTCGCAATTCACGCCGCGGCGCCCTGCCCCATTCCCATCAAGGAATCCATGATGGAATGGTGGGGCCCAGTCATACACGAGTACTACGCCGGCACAGAGGGAAACGGCTTCTGCTACGCCTCGCCCCCGGACTGGCTTGCCCACAAAGGAACCGTCGGGAAGGCCCTCACCGGCGAACTCCATATCGTCGACGACGACGGAAACGAAGTCGCGGTCGGCGAAGAAGGCGGCGTCTATTTCTCGGAAGGTCTTAACGAGTTCGAATACCACAACGACCCCGAGAAAACCGCCGCTGCCCGACTCGCCAACGGCTGGAGCACCCTCGGCGACATCGGCAAGGTCGACGAAGACGGCTTCCTCTACCTGACCGACCGCAAGTCCAACATGATCATCAGCGGCGGCGTCAACATCTATCCCCAGGAAACCGAGAACGTCCTCACCGTTCATCCCAAGGTCCACGACGTCGCCGTGATCGGCGTACCCAACGCAGACTTCGGTGAAGAAGTGAAGGCGATCGTCCAACCCACCGATTCGTCAGAAGCCGGTGAAGCACTCGAACGCGAACTGATCGCTTTCTGCCGCGAGCACTTAGCCGACATCAAATGTCCAAGATCAATCGACTTCCGAGATGAGCTGCCCCGCCACCCCACCGGGAAGTTGTACAAGCGATTGCTCAAGGATGAATATTGGAAGGGGCACGATTCCCGGCTCTTGTAGCGGGCAATCGCGAACGGCGAAGCTCCGCGATTCGAGCGGGGCTTCGATACGTCGTAGCGGCTGATCCTGAATCAAACCGCGATTTTCCCTGCGGAGTTATGCAGCGCGGATCTGCAGCCTATCTGCATAGACCGCAATCAGGGATTCGCAGGATATTGATTCGGATTGGGGAGTTGAGGTACCGAGCATAGTGCCGCGCTCGGTACTATGCGGCGGCGATATACTGCAGCTCGGTGTTATACTGAACTGCCTAATACTAGTTATGAAGCTCTCGACCGACATTTGGTTTTCTCTTTCTTGGCGATTGAGCTTTT
>CAZMFM010000052.1:0-32489 GCA_964565565.1 uncultured Spirochaetaceae bacterium
GGCACCCGGGAACGTGCGCGTTAGCCTCAGGCGCGATGACTCGAACGCCGCCCGATTCCGATGATGACCCGACGCTGCTGCCCGGCCGAGCGACGGCGGCGGGCACGCGAAGATTCGCTGATCGCCAGACCTGCGCAAGGGATCACTTCGAGCGACCGGACGCGCTCTGGCTCTCGTCGATCGCCCTCGGCACCCTGCGTGGCAATCCCGGCGGCATCGACGACCTCCTCTACCGGAGCGTGGTGGGCGATTACCTCGAACGGTCGGGAAACGTCTTCAATACGGCGCTCTCCGATCGCATGCAGACGAGCGAACGCGCGCTGGGTCATGCGCTGGCCCGTGTGATTGCTGAAGGTGGCGCCACGCGAGAAGAATTCGTGGTCCTGTCGAAGGGCGGTGCATTGACCGCGAACCCCGAGTTCGCCGGAGACCCGGCGCGCGCACATAGTGATCTCTATGCGAGCTACCTCGACCCCGGCATCCTCGACCCGAGCGACGTCACCCGCGGCCATTCGATGGCGCCGCGATTCCTGCTCGACCAGATCGAGCGCAGTCGCCGCAACCTGGGCCTTGAAACGATCGACTACTACCTGATTCAGGAACCCGAGATCCATCTGCGAGCGCTCGGCGCGGACGGATTTCGTTCTGCCCTGACCAGCGCTTTCGAAGCCCTGGAACACGCCGTCGCGAAGGGCTGGATTGGCGCCTACGGCCTATCGACCTGGGATGGCTTCTTGTTGCCAGACTCCGATCGCAGCCATTTGTCGATCGTGGATCTTTTCGATGTCGCCCTCGATGTCGGCAGTGCCGATCACCATCTGCGTGTGCTTCAACTGCCCTTCGGTCTGGCCATGGGAGAAGGCGCGGTCATGGAAAGCCAGCTCGGCCCGGATGGCCACAGTCGCGCCATCCTCGATAGCCTGCAAGATACGGGCACGGTCGTCATGGCGAGTGCCCCGCTCTATGCCGGCCGACTGATTGGACATGTTCCAGACTTTGTCCGCAGAGCGTTTCCGGAGGCGCCTTCGGAGGCGACCGCCGCACTCCAATTCGTGCGCAGCACAGCGAGCGTGACAACGGCGGTCGTCGGAATGCGCGAGATCGGCCACGTCGAGGACAATATGCGACTACGCGCGATTCCGCGTGCTGATCGAGATTTGCCTATGCGGCTCTTCGCCCAGGCGAATCAACAGAGTACGCCACCGCTCTGAACTGCTCTCTGGCTTCGATTCTCGCACTTGCAAGCGCGCTGCAAACACGCGCGATCCAAGACTGCGGATGAGAATTTCGAACCATCGCGCGGTCAATTTGACTACACTCTCGCCATGTCGAACGACGGCAACGCAACGGGTGAGATCACCGGCCTACTACGCGTCGCAGGCGACGACACGAGCACGGCCGATCAACTCTGGGAGCTCGTCTACCCGGAATTGCGCAGACGCGCGGGTGGATTGATCCGGAAAGAGCGGAGCGACCACACGCTCTCCGCAACTGCGGTCGTCAATGAGGCTTTCGTTAGGCTCTCTACGCGCATGGCACACGAGTGGGAAGACCGCTCGCATTTCTACAACATCGCCTCAGGCATCATGCGCCACGTCTTGATTGATCATGCTCGAAGCCATCGCGCCGAAAAGCGCGGCGGGGGTGCGGCGAAGCAAGAACTCGACGAATCGCTATTTCCCGCCGTTCATGCCGATGACGAAGGCTATCGCGTCGCAGAGCGTGCGCTGGAAATTTTCGCCGCCGAGCATGAGCGTGCCGCACTCGTCGTCACGCTCAAGGTTTTCGGTGGCCTCACGATCCCGGAGATCGCAGGGGAAGTGAAGGTGGCCGAGCGCACGGTCAAGAACGACTGGGCGCTGGCCCGAGATCGACTCGCAGAGATTCTGGCCAACGAATCCTCCGCCTAACGTTCACTTTCTCGTCGAGGCTCGATCAGGCAGTGAGTGCCACACCCTCTTCCTCGAGCCGGGCCTCCATGGCACGGCGCGTGCGGAAGAGGCTGATCTTGATCGCCTGGTTCGATTTGCCGAGCTCCTCGGCGATGACCTTGGTCGGGCGATTTTCCCCGTAGTAGAGATCAAAGATTTCATGTTGCGCGGGCGAGACGTCTTCCTCGAGCGTATCTGCACAGATCTCGAGCACCCTGGCCGCATCGACACGACGCTCACTTGAAACCACTGGCGCCCGCGGTGCTTTGGCTTCGAGTTGCTCGATCGGGACACCAGCCGGAACCTTGCGTCGAAAACGACGGCAAAGCTGATGATGTGTGATTCCGAACATCCAGGTCAGAAGCGCCGAGCGTCCCTCCCAGCTCGCCAGGCAACGATGAACCTCGAGGAAGACGTCCTGTACGACATCCTCAGCCTCAGTGGCATCGCCCAGGCGCTTGACGGCGAATCGATAGAGGCGTGTGGCATAGAGTTCGTGAAGCCGGTCGAAGCTGCCGTCGACCCCGGCCAGGATGTCATTGACCAGCTGACGATCTTGTCGGCGCCGCTCCGCGACGACGGGGTCGAGCTTGCGTCCGGTCTTGATGGACAGAACCGCGGCGGATGGCGTTTCGACCTGTTCGGCCTGTGATGGGACCATTCGTTCCGGGCTGCGATTCAGATTCTTGCTGCTCATTGGATTCTCCTCTCCATCGTGCTGGCCGTGTGGGGCGTTGGCCAGCCGGGTTGTCGAGTGCGGCGATTCGGTTCCGCGCTCTTTCCTTCAATGGCGAGAGGAGCCGCCAAATCGGGCAATGCTTTTGAGGGTTATTTCAAGAATGTCTACCCCTTCGGGGAATCGTGTTCATCATGTGCATCTCAAGGGAACACCCCCGACCGGACGATGGGCCTCTCACCACCCAATCACTTCACCAGTGCGCGGCTGTTCGCATTTTCTCGAGGGAAATCCCATTGTCCGATCCCAGAGTCACAGGCATGGCGCTCATGGCGGTCTCGATCGCGGCGTTTCTCGGCACGACTTCCGATCAACTCCCGCCGATGACGTTCTTTCCGGCGCTGGTGCTCTTCGCGGCGGGTGCATTGAAATTTCTGCGAACCAATCATGTGGTCCTCGAAAAGGCAGAGAAGCAAACTCAGCGGGTGCTGAATCCCGTCTTGCCGGAGAACCAGCAAGTGCGAGGCCATGCGGAGCGGCAGGCGGCCCGACGGGGCTCCACACTCAATCATTGCGGCGAAGAAGACGTGAACGCCAGCCCGACGTGGCCGACGAATCAACAAGATTACTCCCCTGGGGAAAAGATTGAACTCGATGATCAAGAAGACGATTTCGTCGTCGCGACCGACGTTTCCTTTCCGATCGAGGTTCAGTCCGGCGACGCCCTCGCGGACCAACTCAGCAAGCTCAATCAACTCCTCGAGCAGGGCGTCCTCACTGCCGAGGAGTACGCGGTCGCCAAGACGAAGCTGTTGAGCTGAATCGTCCATCCAGGTTTCGACTGGACGTTGTCGATCAAACACGCTGCCGAGCGCGTCAACCACGACCTCAATTCCACGTAGGGGTGAAATTGACTCGTATCAAATGAATGCGGGCGCCTTGGCTTGGGTTGCGGCCAGAGTGGGAGCCCAATCGGCCTGTGCCTGTGCCTGTGCCGTCGGATCCCAGAACGAAAAAGCCCGGAACGCCGAGTTGGCATTCCGGGCATCCCTGGGAAGGGGATATTCGGCTTTTATATAGGGGAAGTGGGCTCGAGAGAGATTTCGTGGCAACAATTTTCTTGCCAATCCGAAAAAAATTCGATTTCCGATCCGCCTCGCGGCCTCGACCCGACTCGCAACCCAATCAATGAGCGACCCGCCAATTCGCACCCGAACCCAGATCGATGGTCAGGGGCACCGCGAGTTCCGCCACGCCCTCCATTTTCGCCGTCACCATCGCCGAAAGCGCTTCGAAGGACGCCTTCGTTGTCTCGAAGACCAGTTCATCGTGAACCTGGAGAATCATCGTCGCGTCGATCTCCTCCTCGACCAGCGCCCGGTCGACGTCGACCATCGCCTTCTTGATCAGATCCGCGGCCGTTCCCTGGATCACCGTATTCGTCGCCATGCGCTCCGCCGCCTGCCGTAACACGCGATTGCGCGAGGTCAGATCCGGCAGGTTTCGGCGCCGGCCTAGCCATGTCCGCACACTGCCCTCCTTCTTGGCAGTCTCGATCGTCTCATCCAGGAACCGACGGACACCTTCGTAGCGGGCGAAATAGGCATCGATTGTCGCCTGTGCCTCGCCGGCCGCGATGCCCAACTGCTGTGACAATCCGAAAGCGGAAGAGCCATAGATAATTCCGAAGTTCACCGCCTTTGCACGCGCGCGCTGTTCGTCCGTCACATCCTCGATCGCAGTGCCCGTCACTTCGGCCGCCGTGCGGCGATGAATATCCTCACCGTTGCGAAAGGCTTCGACAAGCGATGCGTCACCCGAATAATGCGCAAGGATCCTCAACTCGACCTGCGAATAATCCGCCGAAACGAAAATTCGACCGTCGGCGGGAATGAACGCTTCACGAATGCGAGCACCCTCCGCACCACGGATCGGAATGTTCTGGACGTTGGGATTCGAGGCGGAAAGCCGACCGGTCGCTGCGCCGAGCTGATGAAAGCTCGGATGAATTCGCCCAGTTCGCTCGTCGATCATTTTTGGCAGCGCGTCGATATAGGTGCTCTTGAGTTTCGAGAGCTTCCGCCAGGCCAGAACCTGCCCTGGCAATTCATGGTGCTCGGCCAACTGCTCGAGCACATTTTCGGCCGTGGAATAGCCGGTCTTGGTCTTCTTGAGAATCGGTAGCCCCAGCTTGTCAAATAGAATGACTTGAAGCTGCTTGGGGCTGCCTACCAGAAACTCCTCGCCAGCCAGCCGATAGATCTCCGACTCGATTCGCGCGAGTTCCTTCTCGTATTCCTCGGATAGATGCTTCAAATGACCTTCGTCGACTCGCACTCCGGCACATTCCATTCGCGCGAGCACCGCGGTCAGGGGAATTTCGACCTCATCATAGAGCGTGGCGAGTTCGATCGTTTCCAATTGTTCGCGCAGAGAATCTGACAGATCGAGAATGGTTCGCGCCTGCAAGGCCGCCCAGCTCGAAACGCTTTCAACGCCGAGATCGTCCGGCGACTTGGCCCGCACCCCTCTTCCCGCGAGATCCTCCCAGGACGGAATGGATTCACCGAGATGTTCGAAGGCCAGCGTCGAGAGCACTCGCCCACCACTGGAGTCGACCATTCCTGCCGCCACCTCAACGTCGAGCACCGGAAGCGGGAGCTCGAGTCCAGCTTCCGCAAACCACTCTTGAAGACGCTTCGTGTCAAAGCCAATCCAATCGGGCTTCGAGTCCCCGGGAAGAATCCTTCCGAACGCCTTGCGAAGCGCCTCGGGCGTAAGGCCCTCTTGTTCGAACAACCCGTCACCACACATGGCCAGGTAGACATTCGCTTGGGTCGGTGATGCCACGGCGAGCCCGATCAGCTTTCGGGACACGGCCGTACCGGGCAGGAAGACCGGATGCAAAGCGATTCGCTCGTCCTTCAAGAGGCGATCCACTAAATCCCCTAACATCTCTTCGCTTCGAATCAAATCGACGGGGGTCGCCGCGGCTTCTTCGTTGCCGGGCGTTTCGGAATCCGATGAGGTCTGCGACACCTTGTTCTTTGTCGCCGGATTGCGCGCAGCCTCGCCATCAAGCTCGAGATTGTCGAGCAGCCTCGTAAATCCAAGTCGTTTGTACAGACCTCGCAACTTCTCGCGATCCGGCTCCCGGACCCCCAGTGCCTCCCATCCCTTGTCCAGGGGGACATCGTGGCGCAAGGTCGCGAGCTCTCGCGAGAGCAGTGCCTCATCGGCATGCTCCTGCAGCCCCTCGCGTGCGCGTTTGGCCTTGACCTGATCTGCATTCTCCAGAAGTCGATCGAGGGTTCCGTATTCCTGGATCAGCTTCGCCGCGCCCTTCTCGCCGATGCCCTTCACGCCGGGAATATTGTCGCTCGGATCTCCGACCAGAGCGCGCATGTCGAGAAGTTGCGAGGGTGGAACGCCAAAGCGCTCTTCGACCGCCGCCGTATCGATCCGGCGCCCCTTACCACTATCGAGCATTTCGACACCGGACCCGACCAGTTGCATGAGGTCCTTGTCGGTCGAAACGATGCAGACCTCCGCACCCTTGGGCGCCGTTTCAACGAGCGTCGCAATCACATCGTCCGCTTCGAAGTTCGGCACTTCGATCATCTGCACGCCAAAGGCCTCGCAGAGTTCGGCAACGATGGGGAATTGAAGGGTGAGGTCCTCGGGCTGTGCATCACGCCCGGCCTTGTACTCCGGAAAGATCTCTCTTCTGAAACTGCCGCCGGGCGGATCCGATGCGATCGCCACGTGAGTCGGGTGCTCTTCGCGAAGAACCTTGATCAACATCGTGACGAAGCCATAGGCGGCGCCCGTCGGCGTTCCATCCGGCGCGCGCAGGTTGGGGATGGCAAAAAAGGCGCGATAGATGGCGTTTGCACCGTCGATCACGACCAGGCGCTTGCGCGCGGAGGGCTTCGAAGACTCTTTGGCTTTGGTCACGCCCGCATGATATCGCGGCTTCGGTCATCCGCGTGAAACAAGTGCCGGGATCCAGGAAGAGTGAGGCGAACGTGGGAAGGAGGGGAGTGGGGAGTGGGAAGGTCAGAGGGAACCCGGGCGCACCAGGGTCGAGGGCCGCTCGGTGGCCGGTGGCGACAATTCGATCTGAGACGGATCGACGAGGATGCCTCGAACGACCGTATCGATGGCATGGGCGTAGAGCGGCTCGAGGGGACGCCGGCGAATCTGACGGCGCGCCTTTGTACTGTCGGATTCGATCAACGAGTTGGCAATCGACCAGAGAACGTTCGCAATTTCCCAGGTATCGCAGGCCACGAATTCACCACTGGCCACGCCCTGCTCGAGGACGCTGTGCAGAACCTTGAGATTCGCCTCCCAGAAGCCTCCGATCTTGTCGATCACTTCGCGCGGCAGCTCTCCGATCACACTCTCGTTGTCGATCGCCCAGAAAATCTGGAAATAATCCGGGTGCTCCAGCCAATGCGTGAAGTAGAAACGCCCGATCGAGCGCACGCGTTCGAGGGCCGAACTCTTCGGCTTCGCTGCCTCTTCCATTCGCTCGAGGAAGATATCCAGATTGTCGGCCAATACGGCTACGTAGAGATCGGCCTTGCTGTCGAAGTAGCGATAGAGCGTTCCCTTGGCGACGCCCGCCTTCTCGGCCATCTCATCGAGGTTGGCGCGCATGAATCCATCGCGGAAAAACACATCGCGTGCTGCATCCAGGATTCGCCTTCGACTCTCTGCCTTTTTCTGGTCTCGAGACATGTTGGTCGCGTGCCTTTCAAAACTCGATCGAACTATGCGCTCGATCCCGAAGACTGGCAAGGAGAAGCCGCAGCGTGGGCTCGCGCCGTCTCGACATAGCGCAGTGTACGCTTACGCTGCAGCTCGATTTCCTCTGGTCGCAGCTTCCTTAGTTCGCGGGCCGGCACCCCCACCGCCAGCATCCCCGGCGCGATCTTCGACCCGGGGGTCACGACCGCACCCGCGGCGACCAGCGCGTTCTCGCCGACCTCGGCGCCATCGAGCACGATCGCCCCGATTCCGATCAACGCGCCATCGTGAACGTGACAGCCATGCACGACGGCACGGTGTCCCACCGTAATTTCATTGCCCAGGATCGTTGGGAAGCGATCCGCAGAAACATGGAGGGTCGCCTGATCTTGGATATTCGTTCGTTCGCCGATGCGAATCCGCTCGACATCTCCCCGCAGAACCGATCCATAGAACACGCTCGAGTCCCGACCGATTTCGACGTCACCAATGATCGCCGCGCCGGGTGCGACCCACACACTTTCGTGTAATGTCGGCCGATTCCCGGCAAAGGATCGAAGGATCGCGCCAAGTCGAAGGTCCGTCGTGTCAGCCAAGGGCGAGACTCAGGAACCGATCGCGTCGCTGCCGTCGTAGCGCAGGTTCTCGAAGAGAATCGTCTGGATATAACGTTCGCCAAAATCACAGATGATCGTGACGATCGTCTTTCCAGCATTCTCGGGTCGCGATCCATATTCAATCGCCGCGGCGACGTTGGCACCGGAAGAAATCCCACACAAAATGCCCTCTTCGTGTGCGAGCCGCAGAGCCATCTCGACCGACCTGTCATTCGAGATCGTGACTACACCGTCGAGTGTATCAGTCTCGAGCACATCCGGAACGAACCCCGGTCCGATGCCCTGAATCTTGTGAGGCCCCGGGGAGCCGCCGGAAAGAATTGGACTGTCGTCGGGCTCGACCGCGATCGCCTTGAACTCGGGCTTCTTCGGCTTGATGTAGCGGGAGACACCGGTAATCGTGCCGCCGGTTCCGACCCCGGCAACGATCGCGTCCACCGTCCCATCGGTGTCGTCCCAGATTTCCGGTCCGGTCGAATTGAAATGAGTATCGGGGTTTGCGGGATTGCGAAATTGCTGAGGCATATACGCGCCTTCGATCTGGCCCGCGATTTCCGTCGCACGCTCGATGGCAGCGCGCATGCCCTTCGCACCTTCGGTCAGAATGATCTTCGCGCCGAAGGCCCGCATCGTCGCGCGACGCTCGGGGCTCATCGTATCGGGCATGACGATCACGCACGGATACCCCTTGACCGCCGCCACCAGCGAGAGGGCGATACCCGTATTTCCACTGGTCGGTTCGACGATCGTCGATTTGCCGGGGACGAGATCGCCGGCCTGCTCGGCCGCCTCGATCATCGCCAACCCGATTCGATCCTTGACGCTATTGCCGGGATTCGCGGATTCGAGCTTCACAAGGATCGTGGCGTGACAATCGCCGACGACACGATTCAGTCGAACCAATGGCGTCCCACCTACGAGCTCCGTCACCGTCGAGGCAATCTTCATCTCTTTCGATCTCCGTGTGATGCGTTCGTACGCGTTTGTTCCGCGCCGACGCTCGCTGCTTTCCTTCGCCTACTCGGTCTCTGCGCCGTGCACTTGATCTGTGCGGCGTACGTGATCAGTCCCACGCCTGTGACCTGCGCCGCTCGCCCGACTTGCACCGCAGACCTGATTGCGCTGCAGGCCCGTTTGCGCTGCAGGCCCATTTGTGCTGCAGGCCCATTTGCGCTGCACGCCCATTATAGACGATCGCCCCGACCCGTCAGCCCGGCTCAACCGAAGATACATCCGTCGCTTCCCCGGCAACACGGGACTCGCCGGGCCGAGTTCCGTCGACCACCGGTCCAACCAGACAATCAAGCAGAACCGTGACGTAGGCGCCCGAGGGCAAACCGCATTGCAAGAGCAGGCCGTCACCGTCGCTCTGGGCACTCACTTCGAGCCCTGACGGCCTGACCCGGAGCGGGCGCCGGGCGCCACGTGCCTTCACCCCCCGTGGCAGCGCTAGGCGAGTCAGATCGGCGGGGAGACCGAACGTATCGAAGACCTTCCGCTCGAGTTGCTCCACGACACCCTTCGGACCCCGGCCTCGTGTTCCAAAAATCGGCCCGGTCGCCGAGATCTCGAAGGCCGCGGCACGGGGCAATTCCCGCTCGAGGTCATCGACCCAGAAGAGTCCCCCGCTTTCCTCGACGCGCGCAAGATCGCCGAGTTCGACGCGATCAATGGCCTCTGCCCGTTCCTCGAGAACGGCATTGAAGACCGCGGATTGAAGTGCCGAGATGAGAAACCGTGCCGCGCGCCGATCGCGTGGTGGGCGGCCGCCTTCGAGTAGCTTCCTCGCCTGCGCGGCGTTGTCGCCCCTCATACCGAATCGCTGTTCGCCATATCGATTGGGCATTCCGCGGCGCAGCAATTCCTCGATGCGCCGATTCACGACTTCGAGGGAATCGCCCCGACCGCGTAGGGAAATTTCGAATCGATTCCCGCGCAACTGACCAGTCTTCAGCTTATGGCCATGGCGACTCGCCTCGAGAACCCGAGCACCGATGAGTTCGAAATCGAGCGCGCGTTCCGGGTCGATCTCGGGCAGCGAGAACCATTGCCGAGTCCGTGCGTGCCGATCTTTTCGACCCGCATAGCCCACGTCGCGCGGCGCAACGTGAGCCGTGCGCGCCAGGTCCCCCGCGACCTGCTCAGTCGTCCGCCCGCACTTTTCAACATAGAGAAAGGTATGGCTTCCCTCGCCAGAGGGGAGATAGAGCGGTTCCTCGACCACGACAAAATCTTCGGGCTGCCTGCGAATCACATACCGTGCGGGCGTAGGGTCAGTGTCTGTCACGCAGGTGCCGCGGGTGGAGTCGGGTGACGCCGCTCTGCATTCGCGACTGGCGCGAAGGACCGGCGATGGATGGGACAAGGACCATGCGACTCGAGCGCAGCCATATGAAAGGCGGTCCCGTAGCCCATATGCCGCTCGAACCCGTATGCGGGATAGCGATTGCCGAGCGCCACCATCTGCGCGTCGCGATAGACCTTGGCCACGATCGAAGCCGCGGCGATGCTGGCATCCTTCTGGTCACCCTTGATGATCGAGGTCTGCGGCAGATCGACGCCGGGCACAGCCCGCGCGTCGACCAGCAGATGGCCGACGAGTGTCGTCCGTGACAGACTGGCAACCGAACGGCGCATCGCTTCGAGCGCCGCCTGATAGATGCCGATCTGATCGATCTCCTCGACGCTGACCTCTCCGATGCCCACACCGAGCGCGACTTCGCGAATCTCCCGGGCAAGGGATTGGCGCCGGGCGGGGCGAACCCGTTTCGAATCGTCGAGGCCCTCGAGTTCAATCTCCCTCGGCAAGACGACGGCTGCGGCGACCACCGACCCAGCTAGCGGACCTACGCCCACCTCATCGATACCGGCCACGCCCTTCACGCCGCTATCCTCGAGTCGATTTCGTAACGCCATCAAACCGGCGATTCGCTCGCGTTCGACTCGACCCCGTTCGAGACGACGTTCCGCTTGCGCCCCGAGCGCACGGGCCCCGACCCGCGGATCGCCGGCGACCAGATCGATCATGGCTTCGAATTCGTCTGGGTTGCGCGCCGCTTGCAGCGCTCGACGCAATTCGGAAAGCGGAAGATTCCGAGCGGTCGCCTGCGTCAGTGGCACAGTCGGTGAGGAGGGCTGGGTTGCAGAAAGCGTCGAGCCTGACTTGGAATTCGACGCCGAGTTCCGCGATTCATTCGACATGTCTTGAGGGAACTCCCGAGCGGCCATTCAGTCCGTGCCCGAGTCTCCCCCGGAAGTCGATCCCTCGCCACCGTCTCCGGCGGATCGTTCGAGCCGTCGGACCCTGCGAAGCAATTCGGGAAGCCGCTTCAGGGCGGCGACTGAGCGATGCCAGGACTGTTCCTCGACGGCGGGCGCGCCGTAGACTCGGGCGTTGTCGGGTACATCACGGCGCACCCCGGCCCGAGCGCCGACGAAGGCCCCCTCTCCGATTCGAAGATGACCGGTCAGACCTGCCTGAGCCATGATGATCGCGCCCCGGGCCACCACCGTTCCGCCGGAAATACCCGACTGCGCCACGATCAAGACATCTTCACCGATGTCGCAGTTGTGCGCGATCTGTACCAGGTTGTCGATCTTGGCACCGCGCCGGATCCGAGTCTCGTCCAGGGTCGCCCGATCGACCGTCGTATTCGCCCCGATCTCGACATCATCCTCGACCACGACACAACCCCGCTGCGCCATCGCGACCGGCCGACCCTGATCGTCCGCGACCAGCCCGAATCCGTCCGCACCTAACACGACGCCCGGTTGCAGGATCACACGGTCTCCTACGCGCGTATCCTCACGCAAGACCGCGCCAGAATGCACCCAGCAATCACAGCCCAACGAAACATTCGAGACCAGAACCGAGTTCGCCGCGACCACGGTGCGCGCGCCAATACAACAGCGCGGGCCAATGACGGCGCCGGGCCCGATCGAAGCCGTCGGGTCGACGGTCGCGGATGGGTCGACGTGCGCGCCAGGGGCAACCCCTACGGCGGGACGAAAGACCGGAACGAATTCCTTGATCAGCCGGGAGAAATCATGGGCCGGGCGGGTACTGCGCAAGACCGCTCGGCGACCGCCCTCGCGACCCGCATCAAGCTCGGCGCCGACGGGTGCGATCACGGCCGAACCACGACTCGCGGCAAGCGACGCCGCGTGTGTGGCGTCGCGCAAGAAGACCAACTCGTCTCTGTTCGCCTGGCCCAGGGATGCAAAGCCGGAAATCTCGAGGGACTCATCGCCCTCGACCGAGCAGCCGAGAAATGCTGCCAACTCAGCGAGTCGGATCGGCCGCGGCGTTCGCGGCACGAATTAGCGCGCGAGCAGCACGGACACGGGAGAGGTCCGTGCCACTGAAGAGGCGTTGCTGCCGAGGAAGTACTCGGTGATGCGATTTCGCCCGTAGGCACCCATCACGATCAGGCTTGCGCGAACTTCCTTCGCGGTGTCGACGATCTTCACATCGGGTCGGCCCAGCGTCGAAGACGTCTCGCGGACCGGCACCGAGAGGCCACCGACCAGTTGTCGAACTTCATCGAAACGCGCGACCGCACGCCCCTTGTCCTTCGAATCGACGAAGACGTGAACCGCTTCGTTCAAGCCATTGGCCAGTTCGACCGCGATGCGCGCTGCGATGCGCGAACCCGGCGAGCCATCGAAACCCAGAACCAGGGGTCCGGTCAAGGGCGCGCCGGCGGGAACCAGGATCGTCGGTTTCGTGGTCTTGCGCAGGATCGAATCAACCGTTGCTCCGACCAGACCGCCACGGGTTCCGGTCGCCGTTCCTGACCGGCCGATCAAGAGCAGGTCGGCGCCCTGCACCTTTTCGACGATTCGGTCGTCCGGGATTCCCTGCAAGACCTCGCAGCCGGCCTCGAGTCCTTCGCCGCGGGCCCGCTCACTGAAGCGTCGAGCGACCGCATCTGCTCGCGCTCGGTAATAGGCCGTGACCTCTGCCTCCGGGAAACCGGGCAGTGCCAAACCGTCGCCCGCGGGCGCTCGGAGGAGTCGATCGTCGACTACAGAAATTGCTGATAGGCGCGCACCGAGTCGTGATGCCAGACCCATCGCCGTCTGTTCGGCCGCGCTCGCATCCTCAGAACCGTCCGTCGCGACCAGAATCGTCTCAATCATTTCGCCTCCCGAAAGCTTCAGCTTCCCGCCGATCACCACCCGCAGGATTGACCATCACCCGCAGGATCGGCAGAACGACCCCAAAGGTTGTGACCTTGGGGGATCGAATCTCACGGGGGCAGGGTAGGATACCCCCGTGGGAATCGCAAACTTGGGCAATTTTCTCCGAACGCTGGTTTGAAATGGACCAGAACCCACGGACCTCCACACCGAATCAGATCGGGTGATAAGGTCGGGCCGTGTCTGCCGAACCGACTGAGTCGATCGCTGCAAAACGGGCCTGGGGTCTCGAAACGCCCGCTCTTGGCCTCTCACTCGGCGGCGCCCACAGCGCCCAACAGGTCGATCGCCGACGCGACTGGGTCGCACTGGCAGAATCCCTCGGGCTCCACTCCCTCTGGCTTCCCGAAATGCATTTCGCACCCGGCGTCTGCTCTGCGCCGCTCGTCGAGTTGGCCGGCTACGCGGCGATGACCCAAAGGCTGCGTTTCGGGACGACTTCCCTGCTCCTGCCGCTTCATCCACCCGAGCAGATCGCGGCTGAAATCGCAGCCCTCGACCGACTCTCGCAGGGGCGGCTGCTCGTTGGACTCGGGCGCGGCTTCAACAAGAAGATGCTCGAGGCCTTCGACGTACCGCCCGCGGAGAAGCGTGACCGATTCGACGCCGCCCTCGATCAGATCCTCGCGCTCTGGGCTGGGGGAAACGAGTGCGGTTCCGCCCTGGCCACCTACCAACGGCCCCATCCTCCCCTGGCGGTGGCCGCCTTCGGCCCCAAAGGACTCAGCCAGGCGGCGCGACGCGGCCTCCCCTACCTCGCCTCACCCGTCGAAACTCTCGATCAGATTTCCGAGAATCAGAAGCGACATCGAGCACAGCTAGCCGACGACGCCGATCGCCCGCTCTCACTCGTCATGCGAGCAGTCTTCGTGTCGGAAGATGCGGACGAACTCGCAGAAGTGCGTGAAGGGCTCGCAGAAGAGATGAGCGGACGAAGGGAGAAGATGCCCGCGGCCGTGCGCACCGCCCTCGATGCCCCCCTTTCCGAACGCGCGATCATCGGCACGAAGTCAGAAGTCATCGCAGGCCTGCAGCAAACACGGGCCCGGATCGGCTTCGACCTTTTGATCGTACGCCCGCAATTCGCAAAGGTTTCGGAAGAGCGACTAAAACGATCCCTGACCCGTCTGGCCGAGGAAATCTGGCCGACGCTTCAGAGCCAGGCCTGATCGGCCTTTCGATACGGACAAATCTCGACACAGACAAAATGCAAAGTCGACGTTAGGTGGAGAGCATCGCGGGCGCGAAGAGGATCAGTCCCCGGAATCGGGAGACTCTCGCGTAAAGGTGACGAAGGCCATACTCGGCCGCTTCGAAGAATCGCGCATAGCGAATTGCATCGTGTCGAAGTGCCAGCCTTCGGCAGTCCATTGATTGAGCGCCTTCTCGATCTCGTCGTCGGTCACGGTTGCGATTTCGACGACCTTGTAGTGAAGCGACACTTTATCTCCTTCAACCCATCCTGGAGGCTGCGATCGTTCTATTGGCCTGGGAGCTAGAGCCGTTCGGCCAGATCAGCGGCCGCGTAGGTCAGGATCAGATCTGCGCCAGCCCGCTTGATCGAGATCAACGCCTCCTCCATCGCCCGATCCGCATCGATCCAGCCTCGCTCGCCGGCTGCCATGATCATCGAATACTCCCCGGACACATGATAGGCGGCCAGGGGAACCGAGAACTCACGCCGGGCATCGGCCAGGATATCGAGGTAGGTCATCGCCGGCTTGATCATCAGCATGTCCGCCCCCTCGTCGAGGTCGAGCTGCATTTCACGCAACGCTTCCCGGCGATTCGCCGGATCCATCTGATAGCCGCGGCGATCGCCAAACTCGGGCGTGCTCTCGGCCGCGTCGCGAAAGGGCCCATAGAAGGCGCTGGCATATTTTGCAGCGTAGGAGAGGATCGCCACATTCTCGAAACCGTTGGCATCGAGTTCACGACGAATCGCCGCCACGCGGCCGTCCATCATGTCCGAGGGTGCGACGATGCTCGCGCCCGCCCGGGCATGGGAAACCGCCGTCTGCGCCAAACGCTCAACGCTCGCATCGTTATCGACCTCTCGACCTTCGAGCACGCCGCAATGACCATGGCTCGTATATTCACAGAGGCAAACATCAGTGATGACACAGAGCGCGGGCAAAGCATCGACGATCGCCCTCGACGCGCGCTGCACGATCCCGTCCGAATCGTCCGCGCCGGAGCCGCGGGCATCTTTTTCGCTCGGAATTCCGAAGAGGATCACGCCCGGTACGCCCAGCCCGGCCACGCGTTTCGCTTCGATGACGACCTGGTCCACCGAATAACGGTGGACCCCGGGCATCGAAACGATCGGCTCGCGCACGCCGGTCCCTTCGACGACGAAGAGCGGAAGGATCAAGTCCTCACGCGCCAGTCGGTTCTCTCGCACCATGCCGCGGAGGGTTTCGTTCTGTCGCATTCGGCGCATTCTGGTGATCGGAAAACTCATTCGTCGACTCCCGGCTCTCTCTTTCTCGCGACTGCGACGCCGACCGACTCCGGTCCACTCGCGGCGGCAGCCACCATTTCCTCGACCATCAGCGAGACATCCGGTCGCGCGGGAACCACCGTCGGCGTCCATCCCACGCGTTCTAGCGCTCTGGCCGTCGTCCGCCCGATCGCGGCGATCATACACCGACCCGCCGCCTCCCGACTCTCATCGTCCAGACAGTCCAGAAAGTGTTCCACCGTCGACGGGCTCGTAAACGTCAGCGCGAAGAGTTCCCCGCGCACGAGCCGACCACGCAGCGCAGCCACATCAATCCGCGGACGCCTGTTTTCATAGAAAGCGACCGCGTCGACCTGGATGCCGGTGGCGCGCAATCCGTCGGCGATGACCGTGCGCGCGATCTGGGAACCCGGAATCAGCACCCGGTCGCTGCCGGCCGTACTGGTCGGTAGCGCCTGGAGCAACTGGCCGAGCAAAGCCTCTGCATCACTGCGTCCGGTCGCCACGACATGAACGGGAAAGCCGGCAGCCAGGGCTGCTTCCGCCGTGCGCTCGCCAACACAGAAGGTGCGAATTTCCGCCCATTGCCGGGCCGAAAGGTTCTCAGCGGCCCGCTCCGACTCGTAGGCGCGTGCAAAATAACGAACCGCATTCGAGCTGGTGAAAACGATCGCCTGGGTCTGGTCGAGGCGCGCTACGGCCGAGGCGATCTTCGCCTTCCCCTCCGCGGCTTCGATTGGTGCGAATTCGATCATCGGTTCGAGAACCGGTGCCGCCCCCACCGAGCGCAGCGCGGCGGCCAGTTCGACGGCCTGTTGCGATGCGCGCGTCACGAGCACCTGGCGACCGAAGAGCGGCTTGCGCTCCCACCAGGAGAGCCCCTCCCGAAGACCTACGACGTCGCCAACGACTACGACCGCGGGTGCGGAGATCCCCGCCCGCCTAGCATCCTCAGGCAGTCTCGCCAATGTCGAAACGCAGGTGCGTTGTTCGGGAAGCGTTCCTTGCATGACGGCGGCCGCGGGGGTGTCGGGGGATTTGCCGCCCGCGATCAGCTCGTCGACGATACGCGGCAGATTTCGCATGCCCATCAAGATCACGAGCGTGTCGACTGCGCGCCCAAGCTCTCCCCAACGTGTCTGCTCTGAAACCCGGCTCGGGTCCTTGTGACCCGTCACAACCGCAAACGAAGCCGAATGCCGACGATCGGTCACGGGAATGCCAGCATAGGAAAGCGCCGCCACCGCCGAAGTCACACCGGGCACGATCTCGAATGGAACACCCTCCGCCGCGCAAAGGCTCATTTCCTCGCCGCCACGGCCGAAAACCAATGGGTCGCCGCCCTTCAATCGCACGACGGTCTTTCCCGCCTTGGCATATTCGATCAAGAGAGAATTGATTTCTTCTTGACTGCGGGTAGGTTCGTCGTGACCCCGTTTGCCGACATTGATGAACTCAGCGCGATCGGGCGCTAGATCGAGGAGCTCGTTCGTCGCAAGTTCGTCATAGAACACGACATCCGCTCGGCCTAACATCTTGGCCCCGCGAAGCGTGATGAGATCGGGATCACCGGGGCCAGCGCCGACCAACAAGACGCGACCCACTTCAGCCACCAGATACGCCCTTGGCCGACACCTCGGACTCAGCCGCCAGCCCTTCGAGAATCTCGCGTCCCCCCGCATCAAGGACTGCGTCAGCCGCCCGTTCTCCCAGGGCAGCCGCCTCATTCGCCGGTCCGAAGAGTTCGGCCCGGGCGATCGTCGTACCGTCCAGGCTCGACACCAAAGCACGGAAGCGCAGCGTGCCATCCGGCTGCCGTTCGGCGAAGCCCGCCAAGGGAACGCTGCAATCGCCGCCGAGGGCTGATTGATAAGCGCGTTCGGCCCGGGCGATCACCCCGATTTCCGTATCCTCCAATCGTTGAATCTGCTCGCACCACTCGCCTTCGGAACGCGTTTCGAGGGCGAGCAGACCCTGGCCGATCGCCGGCAACATCACGTCCGTGGAAATCCGTTCGACGATCGCATCGGACAGCCCGAGCCGATCGAGACCCGCGCAAGCCAGCAGTACGGCGTCGAGTTCTCCGCCCTCCAATCGTCCCAGCCTGGTCGGAACATTCCCGCGAATCGGAATGATCTCGAGATCCGGGCGAATCGAACGAAGCAGCGCCATGCGCCGCGTACTCCCGGTTCCGATCTTCGCGCCGACGGGAAGGCCCTGAAGCGTCGCTCCGCGATCGCCCGCCGCCAGCGCATCGCGCGGGTCGACACGTTCGGGATAGGCGGCCAGCACGCAACCGTCCGCGATTTGCGCGGGAATATCCTTCGCGCTGTGGACCGCGACATCCGCGCGACCGTCCAGCAAGGCCTCTTCGATCTCCTTCACAAAGAGACCCTTGCCGCCAATCTTCGACAGCGAGCGATCTTGAATTCGATCCCCGGTCGTGCGCAGGACGACGAGCTCGGTCTCGAAATCGAGTTCCTTTTCGATGCGTCCAGCGATCTGTCGGGCCTGGACGAGCGCGAGATCGCTGCCACGGGTTGCGATGCGAACTCGTTTCAAGAATTGGACTCCCGTTTTTTCCCGGTTTGCGTCGCAACGGAATCAACCGCTGGATTTGCGGCGGTGCCAGGGCCTGCATGGCCTCGATTCGACCGACTCTCGTCGCCCCCCTCATCGAGAGCAAACAATCTCCTGGCCTCCTCGAGCCTTGCGAGACCCATTTCGCGATCAGTTTCATCGCGCAGGCGAGAAATCGGCGCATGCATGATCTTGTTCACGATCCCACGTGTCAATTTCTCGAGCGCTTCGTGTTGATCCACATCGAGACCCATGCGACCCGCATAACGTTCGATCTCTGTCTGACGGATTTCTTCGCTGCGTTGTCGCAGGTCGCGAATCGTGGGAACCGCTTGGAGCGCAACCAGCCAACCGTCGAAATGCTCGCGTTCTTCAATCACGATCCGCTCCGCGCGCTCCGACTCACGCCGCCGCTCTTCTTCGTTCGCCGAAGCGACTCCCTGCAGATCGTCGAGATCGTAGAGATAGGCAGAATCGAGCTCGTGGACGCCGGGATCGATATTTCGCGGTACACCGATGTCGATCAAGAAAAGTGGCCGCCCGCGGCGACTGGTCAGCGCCGACTCGACGCGCTCTCGGGTCAGAATCGGGTGGTCTCCTCCAACGCAGGAGAGCACGACATCGGTCAGGGGCAACAGCGCATCCAGTTCATCGAGCCCATGCGCGCTCCCGCCAAACCGCTTCGCCAGGGTTTCCGCATGCGCCGCGGTGCGGTTCGCGATCCGCCTCTCCCCTAGGCCGTGATCGTCGAGTGCGACGAGCGCGGTCTCGATCATCTCCCCCGCGCCGATCAACAGGGCACTCTTGCTCTCGAGGCTCTCGAAGATCTGCTTGGCCAGGTCGACGGCGACCCGCGCGACGGAGACCGGCCGCTCTGCGATCCCGGTCTCGTTCTTGACGCGCTTGGCGGTCGCAAAGGCGCGCTGGAAGAGCCTGGACAGGACGGCGCCGCAGGCACCCGCCTCGGTTGCATCCCGGTAGGCGTCCTTTACCTGTCCGAGAATCTGCGGTTCGCCAACGACCATCGAATCAATCGCCGACGCAACGCGAAAGACGTGTTCGACCGCCTCACGTCCCCGCCGCAAATAGGTCAACTCCGACAGCGAGATGCCGGATGGCAAAGCCCCTTCCGCGATCTCACGGCCAAAGAAATCCATCAGGACGTGCTGCGCCGCATCCAGATTTTCCGCCATGACGACGACTTCAACGCGATTGCAGGTCGAGAGGAGAACCGCCTCCTGGATTTCGGGACGATCGATGAGCTTGCGCAACAAAGGACCGGGATCGTCGATCGCAAAGCGCTCGCGCACTTCGATCGGGGCCGTTCGATGGTTCATGCCGAGCAGTAGGAGCTTCATGAAATCAGCCCTACCCCGACCACAGCGAAGAGCAGGAAGACGAATCCCGCGACCGCGCTGGCCGCGGCTTGCCGAGCGCCCTGGCGACCACCGAAGCGCAACAAGACCAGACCGAGATAGATCATCCATGCGATGACGGTCCAGGCCTCGTGCAGGCTGCCGCTAAAGAGCTTGCCCGAACGATCCATGAGCCAGAGCGAGCCCGTCAGGACGCCAAGAGTAAGTAATGGAAAGCCCAATACGAGGGCGACGCGATTGACCTGGTCGAGGGTCTCGAGCGAAGGCAGCGGCAAGGGGAATCGGCCGGCTCGACTTCGCCGTCGCTTGAGCAAGCGATGCTCGAGGAGAAAGAAGGAACCCGAGAGGGCGGCGACGCCTAACGCGGAGAAACCGGCGCTGGCGAGAAGAACATGGGCATGGGGGAGTGAGCCGAAGGCATCGGACTTCGCCGCCTGATCGGAACCGGCCAGGGTCGCTCCGAACGCGGATAGGAAAGCGATGAAGGCCAGGGGTGGGACGAAGCCGGGCAGTCGATACTTCGCGAGCAAGACCAGGGTGAAGAGCACGCCGAGCCAGGCCATCATGGCGATCGCCATTCTCAGGTCGGTCAAGGCGGGAGCGGATTCGAGGCGATGGAGCGTGCCGAAGGCCGCCGCCTGGGCCAACGCCCCGAGCGCCAATCCCCAACGCGCGCCGCGCAGAACCCGCGGCGCCGGCAGCACGAGGCCCAGCGTCGCGCCCACGCCGGCCGCAAGATAGAGGGCCGCTGCGATGTGATGAAAGATGATCAAGTCGATCCTCGACCGGGCCCCGGCGGCCCGATATGCATGCGGCGATTTCCCAGCGAGTTATCAATTTGCGCCGAGTATACAGGTCGAGGGAATCAGCGACCGCGGAGCTTACGCATCTGCGCCTCGACCTTCACGGCGTCGTTGACCATCTCGAAGATTCGAAAACTTGGCTCGCCGAAGAGCACGAAGCGAATCTCCTCTGCGCGGCCGCCCGCGTCCGAATAGCGACGCGCCTCGGCGAGTGAGATTTCCGCACAGGTCTGCATCGAAAGGCCGCCTACCCCCGCCCCGAGCGCCGGACAGGCAATCGAGAGACAATCCGCGCGATCCGCCTCGGCGAGCGCGTTGCGAAGCGCGTCCCGCACACTGGTCTCGCTCGCCTGCCCGCCCGGTGGCATCCCGGCCGCATGAATCACGAAACGCGCCGGAAGATCGCCGGCGCCGGTCACGGCCGCCTGGCCGATTTCGATCGGACCCAAGGCTGCGCACTCCGCAGCGATCGTTGGGCCGCCACGCTCGGCGATGGCCCCGGCGACGCCGCTGCCGAGAACCAGGGCGCTATTGGCCGCATTCACGATCGCATCGACGGCTTGTTCGGTGATGTCCCCTTCGATCAATACGATTCGCGTCATGACTTCTTGCCCCCGGACCCACGCCGCGACGCTGCTTTCTTGCCAGGCCCGTTCTGACCCGGCGTGGGCTTGCCCGCCGCCGCCTTGGCCCCGGGCTGCCGTCGACGCCGCGCAGGCTTTCGCGGCGGATTCTCATGACGCTCGATCACGCCCGCGGCCAGCAAGGGAATCAATACTTCGTGCTGCCCGATCAAGGAAATGCCTCGCCCGCCCAGGCGCGTCGGCCGCTCGACGATATTCATCTGGGGGCGATATTGCCGCATGAAATCACAATTCACCGTCGTCAGACGCTTGACCGGATGTCCCAGATTCCGTGCCAGGGCGAGGGCCTTCAGGAAGACCTCGGGAAGAATCACCGCCGAACCCACATTCAACATGACGCCCTCGCTCAGCGCCGCCACGAGGCCCGTCAGCGTCTCGAAATCCCGGTAGCTCGTCTCGCCGATCGCGGCGCCATCCGCACTCGGATGCATATGGTGGATATCGGTGCCGATCGCGGCATGCACAGTGACGGGGATCTCCAATCGCCAGGCCGACGCCAGCACCGATCGCCCGGCAAAGCGGTCCCCCGACTCAAAAATGTCCCGGCCAATGGCGGCGCCCATCCCGAGCCCCTCGTCACGCCCCCGCACGATCGCTCCGTTCAAGCGCTGCGCAGTCTCCTTCGCCATTCCGAATCGACCCTCATCGAGGGACTCGGCCACGTCCTCGCTGGTCCGCCCCATCATCGCCAACTCGAGATCGTGAACGCAGCCCGCACCATTCATCATCAGGCCGCCGATTGCACCGCGCTCGAGCAGATCGACGATGATCGGTGCCAGCCCGACCTTGATCAGATGCGCGCCGAAGCCAAAGAGGATCATTCGGTCCCGCTGCCAGGCACGCACCCAGGCATCGATCGCATCGTTGAGATCGGCCGCCCCGAGCAGCCCGGGCAGGGAATCCAGTAAATCCGAGATCGTTGCCCCCGGCGCGAGCGGCCGTGCCTCGTCCTTCGTCTTCACTTTGCTCACGCGGCGACGGGCCGGCTGCGTTCGGATCCGACTGCGGTCGATGGTGGGCGTCCGACGGGTCACTGGGTGCTCCTTTCTTTGGCGCTTCCTTGCGCCGTCCATGGCGCCATTCATGGCACTCTCGATTGCGCCAAGGCGGCCATTCAGGTTCGCAGACTCGACAACGATTGGGCTGCTATATTGGCGCGCCCAGCCCGTGACCAACCAAGAGCTTGGCAGAGGAATCGCCAGGGACAAGTTGGCATCCAATCGATGCCTAGACAAAGACGGAGAATCTAGAAAATGGCCGAAATCATCGATGTGACCGACGCGACCTTCGAGAGCGAAGTGCTGAAATCTGAGACGCCTGTTCTCGTCGATTTCTGGGCCGAATGGTGTGCACCCTGCCGCCGAGTCGCCCCGATCGTCAAGGAGATCGCCGACAGCTACGGCGAGAAGCTCAAGGTCGTGAAAATCAACATCGACGACTCCCCCCAGGTCCCCGGAAACTATGGAATTCGCTCGATTCCGACGATTCTCGCCTTCAAGGACGGCCAGGTCGTCAGCCAATTGGTGGGGCTCCGACCCAAGGGCGACTTCGAGGAAATGGTGAACGGCGTCCTCTAGGGATCGACGGCTGTCGGCCAACCGGGCGGGGCCACTCTCATTCGGTGGCCTACTCGCCCGTGGGCCGACAACGCTCGGGCGAGGTCGAGGCCTTCAGCCAGCCGATCAGCAGCGCTCGCTCGCGCTGGTCGGGAACGCCGGCATAGGTCATGAGGGTTCCCGGAACGACGCCGATCGGATCGCTGAGAAACCGGTCGAGCGTTTCACGTCCCCAGACGATTCCGGAATTTCGCATCGCATCCGAGTAGGCGAATCCGGCAAGGCTACCCGCACGTCGACCGAAGAGGCCGCAATGGCGCGGCCCCACGCGGTCATAGTCGATGGCATGACAAGCCAGACAGCGACCGTAGAGTTCACGACCGGCGATCTCGGCTTCACTTGCCGCAACGCCTTCCGGCTCGTTCTCGTCGCCCTGCGCCGTCGCGAAAGCGCCCAGAACGAGCGCAGTCACGACGACCATGGAGAGCGAGCGCCGAGTCGACAATCCGGCCCGCGGCTTTGCCGACACGTCGGCACGGCGAAGAAACCGAACCGCACGATTAGAACGACCCAAAAGATCAGTTCGCCTAACACGCTCGTTGCGAACAGTACGAAAGGATGGCGAACGCGCGTCGTTCATCTTACGCAACAAAGGCAGTCGGGACCGGGTTTTCGCCCAGGACGTAGCGTAAGACGGCCCAATGCATCGCTTCATCGCCAAGAATGCTGGCCGCGGCTTTGGCGAGATCCCCATTACCGAAAAGCGGCACGGCGCCGAGGTACGCGCTGACCGCACCCTTCTCGAGACCCGCGGCAAAGCGCAGGACGTCTTCCTGGCTCTTCAGCTTCTCGACCGGGAACGCGTAACGTACTCGCGCTTCGGCTGCGTGACCGCCGAGCTGCCCAACGGTGCTGGAAAGCAATTCGATATGTTCTTTGTGATGGCCCTGGAAAGCGACTGCGAGCGCGAGTGCGTCCTTCGCGAGCAATCCGCTTTCCGCACCGACCTGATAGGCTGCGACGGCTTCATGCTCTGCTCCGAGCGCCGTATTCAAGATGCGTATGTCCTGCTCGGGGTCGGCCGCACGGGCCGAGCCGGCCGAGAGCAGACTCGGCGCACCGGCCAAGAGGCCCACGACAGCCGCGGACAGCGTTGCCCCGGTACCCATGAGGGCCTTGCGACGGGAGATGGGGGTGCTTGCGAGTTCTGCGAGGCGGGTATTCTGGCTCATGATTCTCTCTTGCGATGGCGTGACCGGGATTGGGCACTGTCCTACTTCGACGCAGCGGACCTGCGAAGGTTCCCGGGAACCTTTTTGTCGCTATCCCGTCTGTAGAGAGTCATGAGTCATCCGCTCACGGAGAACGAATCAAGTGAATGCATCGCTCCAACATCCCGTCGCCCGCCATCCCCAGAGCGACGAGGAAATCGTCGCCCGGGTCCAGGAAGGTGAAATCGCACTCTACGAGGTGCTCATGCGTCGGCACAACCAACGATTGTACCGCGCGGTCCGTGGTGTCTTGCGCAACGAGAGCGATATCGAGGACATCCTCCAGGATGCCTACCTAGCTGCCTTCGAAGCGTTAGGCGGGTTCGAAGGACGATCCCGTTTCTCGACCTGGTTGGTCCGAATCGCGATCAACAAAGCGCTCGACCGAATTCGCCGCACTTCGCGAATCGTCGGACTGGATGGCTGGCCCGAGGAGGAAATCCTGGAAAGAGTTCCCGAAGCGAGACGCTCCCCGAATCCAGAGGCCGAGAGCGGTCGCCGCGAACTTTCGCGGCTGCTTGAAGAAGCGATCGACACCCTGCCGGCGCCCTTTCGAAGCGCCTATCTACTTCGCGAAGTCGAAGGGCTCTCCACGCGAGAGACCGCGGAGTGCTTGGGAATCGAACCCGCCACGGTCAAGACGCGGATCCACCGAGCCCGAGCGCGATTGCGTGAGTCCCTTGAGGAGATGGTCGGCGCCTCGGCACCAGACACCTTCAATTTTGGAGCTTCGCGCTGCGACGCGCTCGTCGAGCGGGTCTTCGAACAAATCTCCTGACATGCACGCGAAGATCGACCTAGAAGACGTAACGGCGCATCGAGATATTCAGCAAGAGTCCGATCGTGATGGCCGCCGACAAGAGCGCTGATCCGCCGTAGGAGAAGAGCGGCATGGGCACGCCGATCACTGGCGCGAGTCCGATCACCATCGCCACGTTGATCGCGGCCGGCCAAAGCAGGGTCGCCACCAATCCGATCGCCAGGGCCGCGCCGAAAGTGTCCTTGGAATTGCGTGCGATCAGCAAACCCCAGAGCAGCATCGCGGCGTAGATCGACAGCACAACGGTCGACCCGAAAAATCCCCATTCCTCGGCCAGGACCGAAAAGGCAAAGTCCGTGTGTTGGGTAGGCAGAAAGCGAAGCTGGGTCTGCGTCCCCTCTTGCCAGCCTGTTCCGAAAAGTCCTCCGGAGCCCACAGCGATCTTCGACTGCATTTGCTGATAGCCCGAGGCCAGGGGATCCCGTGAGGGATCGAGAAACCCCAGGATGCGCTCCTGCTGGTAGCCCTTCAGCCCGTATCGAAAGAGCGCGGCAAGACCCGCCGCCCCGACTAGCGCTATGCCCACCCAGACACGAAGCGGAACATTCACCAAGGGCAGCAGCGACAAGCCGATCAACAAGGTCAGCACCGCAACGCCAAGATCCTTTTGTGCAACGATCAGTCCAACAGGAAGGGCGACGATCAGCCCCGGTAGGAATAGGTCGCGTAGGCGACGGATCGAGGCCGGCGGATTGCGACCGAAATAGCGGGCCAGGGCGATCACCATCCCGACCTTCGCGAGCTCGGAGGGTTGGAAGCGTCCCGAGAAGAGCCAGGCCCGTGCGCCACGCGTTTCCTCGGCAATAGCCAGCGTCAGCAAAAGCAAAAAGATCACCGCCGCATAGATCACATAGGCGAAGCGGTCGTAGTGGCGATAGTCGATGGCGAGAATGATGCCGATCACGACCACACCCAGACATAACACGACGATCTGGCGTGAAACGATATCCGATCCGCCTTCGACCCCGGACGCGGCCGCCGACACCAGATTGGCGAGCCCCATCAGCGCCAGAACGATGACGATCCCGGCCAGCACCCAATCGAATTGTTGCCCTCTATTCCCCTCGACGCGGAAGTCGCTCATGGTGGCCCGCCGAGTGCAATCGCTGCGAGCTGGCTGGGAACCCGGCCCTCGGACTTCTGGAAATAAGTGGCCATGACCTTTTGCACGATCGGGGCTGCGACCGAACCACCACCACCGCCAGAATGCTCGGCGATGGCAACGACGACGATCTCCGGCGACTCGACCGGTGCGAATGCTGCGAACAGGGCATGGTCGCGGTATCGAACCGGAATCTCCTCGGGTTCGAGTCCTTCCGTCAGGTCGAGGCTGACGACCTGGGTCGTTCCCGACTTCCCAGCGACCGTGATCCCGGGGATCCGCGCCCGACGGCCCGTTCCGCCCGGATCCATCACCACGCGTTTCAGTCCGGCCTTCACCATGTCGAGGATCGGCTGCGCGATGATGTTTTCCGCGCGCAGGACGGGTTCGATCTCTTCGATCACATCACCGTCCCAGGTCTCGCGTCGCAACACTACGCGTGGCTCGAAGATTCGACCGCCGTTTGCAATCGCGGCATAGGCCACCGCCATCTGAATTGGGGTCTGCAGGTTCGCGCCCTGTCCGATCGAAAGGGAGATCGTCTCACCATCGATCCACGGTTCATTGCGAACACGCATCTTCCATTCGGGAGTCGGAACCAGACCACCGACCTCACCACCGATCCCAATACCCGTCTTCCTTCCGAATCCAAATTTCTTCGCGTACCGCGCAAGCGTCTCGACGCCTAACGTCTTGCCGAGTTCATAGAAATAGACATCACAGGAGCGAGCGAGAGCGAGTCCCAGATCGACGGGCCCATGGCCCCCGCGCTTCCAACATCGATAGACACGCCGGCCCAGTCGGAAATGTCCCGGACAGACGACGATGGTCGAGGCATCGATGACCCCTTCCGCGAGCCCCGCCGCGGCGACGAAAGCCTTGTAGGTCGATCCGGGCGGGTAGACTCCGGCGATCGCACGGTTCTGGAGAGGCCGCCAGATGTCTTGATTGAACGCCCGCCACGACACCCGGTTGACTCCCCCTGCAAACTCATTCGCGTCGTAGGATGGCGCCGAAACCAACGCAAGGACATCGCCGTTACGCGGATCGAGCGCGACCAGTGCGCCCATCTTGTTCGGAACCTCAGGGTCGTCCGAGAGAAAAGCCGCCTCCGCGACACGCTGCAAGTCGAGGTCGAGAGCCAGGATCAATCGGCCGCCGGGTGTCGACTCGACACGGTCGATCTCGTCGATCTCCCGGCCGGACACGTCCACAATCAAGTTCACACCCCCGGCCTGTCCCCGAAGATGTTGCTCATTGGCCTTTTCGAGTCCCGTCTTCCCCACCGTCTCCCCGGCGCGATAGGACGAAAAGTCCGCGTTCTCGAGCTCTCGCGTGCTGATCTCACCGGTCGTCCCGAGAAGCTGCGCGGCCAGACTGCGATAGACGTAGTCTCGACGAGGCTTTTGATAGAGCTCGACTCCCGGCATCGCATAACGATGTGCCGCAATCTTTGCGCGCTCCTCCAAAGCCAGATCTCGGGAGAGGGAGACCGGCTTGAAGCGCCCCCGGCCGCGTGGGCGACCGACCCGCGAGGAAATACCGCTTGGATCGCGACCCAAGATCGAGCCTAACACCGAATAAGTGCGCCAGGGATTCTGGATCTCGTAGGGAATCAGATCAACGTGATAGGCGGGGCGACTCGCCGCGATCGTTCGCCCTTCCCTATCCAGAATCGATCCACGTTGGGCTTCGAGCCTCACCGTGCGCACGTAATTCGCCTGCGAACGACTCGCCAGCGCTTCACCCTCCACGATCTGCAACTGGAAAAGCCGCACGATGAAGGTCAGGAAGATCACGACGACAATCGCGGCCACGGGCCAGAGCCGCATTTCCCCAGGTCCCTCACTTGAGTTCGATAGTCGCGCATCGCCAAATGGATCGTTCACGAAACGGATCCTCGCGTGCTACGCAGGGCCAGGGACCCGCGACGTCCGACTTCGTCGTCTGCAAAGCGGACGATGATCCGATCGACCAATGCGATGATCGGACCCGAGGCCACGACGTTGGCGATCGCATGTGCGAAGCCGGTAGAAAGAACGTCCCAGCCGATCGCACCGGATCCCACAAAGAAGGAGCTCGTCGCTGCGATGCCCAGCCCGTAGACGATCGTCATACCGAATACGAAGATCACGACGGGGAGTCCACCCGAGATGTCGAGCTGGCGCGACACCACGGCTGCGGTCAAGTAGGAGATCATTCGCATGAAGGCATGCTGCCCCATCAGGGACCCCGAGAGCAGATCCATCGCATAGCCGAGAGGAACCGCGATGAAGAGCCCGGAAAGAAATCCGGGCCAACGTAAGCCAACGCCAATCACGACCAATAGCGCCAGGTCCGGGCACCATGGCGGAGGAAGCGTCAAAGCCAACGCACCCTGCACGATCAGTGCTGCAATGCCGAGCGCAAACACTGCGACGAACGACTTCATGACCGCGCCCGATTCACGATTGTCCCTCGGGAGGCGAAGTTTCTCCGACTTCCGAGGCCGCTTCGACGGGGGCACCGTCGCTGACCGAAATTGGACCCGAGAGGTCCTCTTCCGCTCGATTGGCGTGATAGAGCAGGTCCATCGTGGGACCGCGGCGAAGCATCACGAAGACCTGTTCGAGGCGGCCGAGATCGACTGCGGGTTCGATCAGCGCGATGCGTGTGAGTCGCCCGCCGGCATCGCGGAGCTCGGTTACGCGACCCAGACGAAGTCCTTTCGGGAAGACACCGCCCAGTCCCGAAGTCACGACCTCATCTCCGACGACGACGTCCGCGCTGCGCACGACGAATTCGAATTCGAGTCGCGCACGACCGACGCCTCGCAATACGCCACGCGCGCGACTGCGCTGGACCAGGGCGTCGACGGCGCTTTGACGATCGAGCAACAACATCGTCTTCGCGGCATGGCCCGACGTCGCCGTCACGACCCCGACAACACCCTCGTGTGTAATCACTGGATGACCGGGCTCGACGCCATGCTCGGTTCCGCGATCGACCAGAACGGAACGGAACCACGGCGCCACATCGAGTCCGACCACTTCCGCAGGCAACATCGGAATCTCGATCTCATCCCGCATCGAAGCCACACGCGCGAGATGGCCACTCGAAACCAGGGCTTCCCTGAATTGAAGATTCTCGGATTCGATCTCGGCGATCCGTCGACGCAACCGCCGATTCTCGGAACGAACGCCGATCAAATCGACGTACTCGGAAAAGAAGGCTTTGAGTCCGTCTACGGGAGCCGACACGACGCGTTCGATCGGCGCCGTCACCTCGAGCACGACGGCCTGCCACCACGGCAAGGCCTCGCCGACGCCTCCCTCAGGACGACGATCGGCCACCATCGAGATGATCGTCAGAAGAAGCAGGAATGCGACGACTAACGGCGCGCCAACGCGTTTCAGAAGATCGGGCATACCCCCGCGACCCGGCCCCTTCCCTTCCGGCCCGCGGCCGGCAGCGAAGCCTGCGGCCGACTGCGGCCTGCGGCTTCATGCTTGTCGATCAATTCACCCACCGAATCGCCACTCCGGGAAACTCGGAAAACGGGAGATCAGGAGATCGACGATTGGATCGTCACCTCCTTGAGGAGGCCGATTTCATCGAGGATACGGCCCGTCCCAATCGCGACGGCGGTCAGAGGATCTTCGGCCAACATCACCGGCAAACCAGTCGTTTCACGCAAGAGAACGTCCAGATTCGCCAGCATTGCCCCGCCGCCAACCAACACGATCCCCTTGTCGACGATGTCAGCGGAAAGTTCCGGGGGCGTCTTCTCGAGCGCCATCTTGACGCTCTCGACGATTGCGTTGACGGGCTCAGCCAACGCTTCGCGAACTTCCTCCGACTTGAGTTCGAGCGTCTTCGGAACCCCGAGCACGAGATCGCGGCCCTTCACCTCCATCGACTCGATATTGTCCGTCGGGTAGGCCGTGCCGATTTGGATCTTGATCTTCTCGGCCGAACGTTCGCCTATCAACAAATTATATTTGCGTTTGACGTAGTTGATGATCGCCTCGTCCATCTTGTCGCCACCGACACGCGTCGAGTTCGAGTAGACGACGCCGGACAACGAGATAACGGCCACCTCGGTCGTCCCTCCACCGATATCGATGATCATATTCCCCGATGGTTCCGTCACGGGCAGTCCGGCACCAATCGCTGCGGCCATCGGCTCTTCGACGAGGTAGACCTCACGTGCCCCAGCGAGCATCGCGCTCTCGCGCACGGCACGCTTCTCGACTTCGGTGATCCCTGAGGGCACGGCGATCACGATCCGCGGACGCACCAGCGTGCGACGATCGTGGGCTTGTCTAATGAAATAGCGAAGCATCGCCTCGGTGATATCGAAGTCGGCGATCACGCCGTCTTTCAACGGGCGTATGGCAACGATATGGCCCGGGGTCCGGCCTAACATTTCCTTGGCCGCCTTGCCCACCGCACGAACACGGTCGGGGCCACGCGAGTCGCGAGACACCGCGACGACGCTCGGCTCTGAAACGACGATCCCCCGACCCTTCACGTACACGAGTGTGTTCGCAGTGCCGAGGTCAATCGCCAAGTCGCTCGAAAACCAGCCTAGAATGGTGTCGATGATCAATTTTCCACTCCCTGAAACAGATGGATCCCTGGATCACATCCCGTCGATCATTTGCTCGGTCGAAGGGGAATTGAAGAAATCGCATGAAGCGACGCCCCGCGTTCGCCCCAGATTGCATATCGACGGCTAAATACCTGAAAAATCGACACGTTTTCCTCGCCCGAGCCCCCAGAAAATAACAGCGGCCCGCACCGCGAGCAACGCGAAAACGCGCTGTGGCCGATTGTCTTCGATCGAAGCGGCGGAATGCGTAGACGATCCGCTCTTCGGACATCCTGCCCCACATGTCGATGCAGAACCGAAGGCCGCGAAGTGGGCCGGGCACAACGAAGGCCGCGAACGATAGACAGCGAAAAGCGAAATGAAGTTCGCCAACCACGCTCAAGTTGGCTTGGCCGGAAGCGCGCAGGTTTCGTAAGCTCCCCCCGCCGCACGATTCAGGATCATCTGGAGATCAACCCGATGCTCTATTTCGATCGGGCCGCCTGCTACAACAACCCGAACTCGCTTTCTACGAGGTATCCATGCTCGATTCATTTCGCAAAGGCCAACGCTGGCTATCCCTGATCTTCGTGAGCGTGATCGGGCTCGTGTTCGTGTTCTTTCTCGGCGTCGGCGGTGGCACAGGGCCGGGCACGCCCTCCGGGAACGTAATCGTCCAGTTGGACGAGACCAAGCTGACCTCCCGCGACTTCGAACGTGAAAAAGCCAATCTGGAAGCGCGCTTACGCCAGGAGTTGGGAGAAGCCTACGATCAGGTCATCGCCCGCAACTACATCGAAGGCCAGGCGCTGACGACCTTGACGAACCAGCTGGTGCTGGCGGCCGCTGCCGAAGAGATGGGCCTCCACGCAACCCAGGACGAGCTTCGCCGAGTCGTTCAAGACAGCCCGCTCTTCATCGATGAAGATGGCCGATTCAGCCCGGCAGCCTTCGATCGATTCGCCGCGTACGAATACGGAAGCCAACGCGCTTTCATCCGTAATTTCACCCGTGGATTGCTCGGACAGAAATTGATCCAGCTGGTCGTTGGACAGACGGTGGTCTCCAACGCTGAGATCGATCTTCGCACCCGCTACGAACTCGAAGAAGCGCGCATCGCCTATGTCGCCATCGATTCGACCGGGGCGTCTGCGAATTGGGCGGAGGAAGTCGTCGACGATTCCGAGCTCGAGGCCTATGCGGGGGATCACGAGGACGAACTTCGCGCGCTCTTCGAGCAACGACAGGACGAATTCTCCGAACCGGTACGTGTGCGGGCGCGACATATCCTGGTGCTCGTTTCGCCGGACGCCAGTGAAGAAGACGAGGCCAGCGCGCGCGAGCGAATCGAGGCCGCGCGCCTTCGCATCGAAAATGGCGAAGCCTTCGCTGTCGTCGCCGAAGAGTCATCGGAGGATCTAACGACTGCCAAAGAGGGTGGAGACCTCGGACTCTTCGCTCGCGGCGACAACGATCCCGTCCTCGACGAGGCCGCCTTCGCGATGGAACCCGGTGACGTTTCGGACGTCATCCGGTCGTCCTATGGCTTTCACATCCTTCAGATTGACGAGAAACTCGCTGCGGAATCAACGCCCTTCGACACGCAGCGGCTGATCCTGGCGCGAGAAGCCATCGCCCTCGAACGAGCCCAGAAACGCGCGCTCGAACAAAGTGCACGACTGGCGACCGCCATCGAAGCCGGCAGCAGCCTCGAAGAGGCCGCGAGAGAGGAAGGCCTGGACATCGAGCGCCCGCCAAGCTTGAAGCGACGAACCGACGGCTTCATTCCTGGGCTGGGCGCCGCAGGCGACGTGCTGACGACCGCCTTCACCCTGGATGCGGGCCAGAGCAGCCCGGAGGTCTTCGAACTCATGGATCGGCGAGTCATGATCCAGGTGCTCGAACGCAACGGACCGAGCGAAGACGTCCTCGCCGACGAGCGTTCCCGGCGACACGAACGCGCCCTGGCCGAAAAGGAAAACCGCACCTTGCAGGCTTGGATCAACGACTACCGAAGCCAGCTCCAGGCCTCGGGCCGACTCCTGATCAATACGGAGCTCGCGCTCGGAAGCTAGACGCCTAACGCGGTGATTCACCGAGGCCCATCCGTTGGGTCAGG
>CAZMFM010000052.1:32589-35231 GCA_964565565.1 uncultured Spirochaetaceae bacterium
TCAGGCGAGCAGTTCAGGCGAAGGACGCCGTTTGCCGACGGATGAGATCCATGAATTCGGATCGTGTCTTCTGGTCGGACTCGAAGACACCGCGCAGCGAGCTCGTGATGGCCGACGCGTTCTGTTTTTGCACGCCGCGCATCATCATGCAGAGATGTTTCGCCTCGACCACGACGCCGACGCCCTTCGGCTTCAAGACCGAATCGATGGTCTGTGCGATATCCATCGTGAGTCGCTCCTGGACCTGGAGTCGCCGCGCAAAGATCTCGACCGTGCGCGGAATCTTCGACAGGCCTACGACCTGGCCGTTCGGAATATAGGCGACGTGCACGCGGCCAAAGAAGGGCACCATATGGTGCTCGCAGAGGCTGTAGAAGTCGATGTCGCGAACCATGACCATTTCGTCGTAGTCGACGTCGAAGAGCGCACCGGTCAACGCCTCCGCCGGATCCTGATCGTATCCCTGGGTAAAGAAGCGCATCGCCTTGGCCACCCGGGAAGGCGTTTTCGTCAGGCCGTCGCGCCCTGGATCCTCTCCGATTTCCTTGAGGATCCCCTCGACGTAGTCCTCGATCTGATCCGGTCGATCGCTCATGCTGTTGCTCTCCAATGGCCTCTGCGCCCTCGCCAGGGTACGAATCGAGGCCACAAGGTCGTGAATTGTCGCGGCCTCGACGTCGCCCCGAAACCGGCGAGCGAGTGGGCTCGAGCGGAGGCTAGCCCGCTATTGGTGGCGTGGAGAGTCGGACGTCGAGCCGGAAATCGAACCAGAAAACGAACCAGAGGTGTTGCCGAATCCCTGTCCGGCTCAGAAATGCCGGATCAAGCCCCGCACGATGCCACGAATCTCGATCTGGGAGGCATGAAATTCCATCGGCGCCATCGTGTGATTGGCGGGTACGAGCTTGACCTTGGCCCCGTCTCGATAGAAGCGCTTGAGTGTGGCCTCCGCACCCTCGATGAGTGCGACCACGGTATCGCCGTTGCGCGCCTCTTGTCGGCTTTCGATCACGACCAGGTCTCCGTCGCAAATCTGATCCTCGATCATCGAATCGCCGCGGACCCGCAGCAGATAGTGGTCTCGACTCGCCGGCACCATATCCGGGGGCACCGCAAACATCTCCGCCGTCCCCGAATCGGGTTCGAGCGCCTCGATCGGGCTGCCCGCCGCAACGGTGCCGAGAATCGGGAGCTGGACGCTCGGGATCGACTCCTGCGCGGGAACCGGCTCGACCGATCGCGAGCGGTTCCAGGCCTTCCGCAGGTAGCCCTTGTCGACGAGATGCTTCACGTGCTTGTGAACCGTCGCCACCGACGACAGATCAAAGGCCGCGGCGATCTCCTCGAGGCTCGGGGAGTAGCCCTCCTTCTCGACGAACTGCGAGATGAAATCGAAAACCTGCCGCTGTCGCCGAGTCAGCGCGAGGGTCGGCGCCCCCGACGGTCTCGATTCCCTGGGTATTCGCGATTCTCGCGGCGGGCGCGTTGCGGTCTGGGACATTGGGCTAAACCTCCGTAGAGCTGGACGCCCAGTTGGGTTTCCAGGTCCGGCTTCTGGGTCTCGGGCACCTCACGCCGCCTGTCCTTTTCGGGGCGTTGCGCCTTCGACGTTCTTTCGCCTACAGATCGTGACGAAACCGAGGCGAAAGTCAACCGCTTTGACATGCTGCGCAATTTTTTTCAGGCCTTTGCGCCCTCCACCGGTTGACGCAATCCACAGAGTGCTTAGCTTGCGCCGCCATTGGCACTCGGAGACGCCGACTGCCAAAACCGTCCGGATCACTCGGACGACCTTCAAAAAAGGAATTCGGCCAATGCCGCGTCCATCTCTCCGACCGTTTGGAGGGGGCGAGGTTTGGCTCTTCAACCCGGTCTCTTCGATTCGACTTTTCCGAATACGCATCGCGTGATTGCGTGTCATCGAAAGTCGAGCATCGAAGGGACCAAACGCTCTCCAGCTGAACCTGGCGAGCACAGAGAGGCGATTCATGAAGATCCGTCCACTCCAGGACCGCATCCTCGTCAAGCGCGTGGATGAAGAAGAGACCACCAGTGGGGGCATCATCATCCCCGATTCCGCCAAGGAAAAGCCGCAGGAAGGCCTCGTGGCCGCCGTCGGCCCTGGCAAGACCCTCGACAACGGCAATGTCGCCGAAGTCGCCGTGAAAGCCGGTGACCGCATCCTGTTCAGCAAATACGCGGGCACCGACGTCAACGTCGACAACGAAGAGCACATCATCATTCGTGAGGACGACGTCCTCGCGGTCTTCGAATAATTCAGAGCAGTTCAGAGCAGTTCAACAGCTCTTTACACTCAACAGCTCTTTACACATAGGAGGCCTACATCATGGCCAAAGAAGTCATTTTTGATCAGGAGGCTCGCGCGAAGATCCTGGCTGGCGTCGACGGACTCGCCAACGCGGTTCGCGTGACGCTCGGCCCGAAGGGTCGAAACGTCATCATCGACAAGAGCTTCGGCTCCCCCACGATCACCAAGGACGGCGTCACCGTCGCCAAGGAGATCGAGTTCGAGGACAAATTCGAGAACATGGGCGCCCAGATGGTGAAGGAAGTCGCTTCCAAGACCTCCGACATCGCAGGCGACGGAACCACGACGGCCACGGTGCTCGCCCAGGCGATCT